>JACPPY010000086.1 GCA_016190755.1 Chloroflexota bacterium
CGGGAAATTCCATGGGGTAATTATTCACTCCCAGCGATACATACCCTTTCCTCCGAAGCTGTTCTGCCCGGCAAGAATGGGGTAAACATGCTTTTCAGTCCACTGAATTACGTATCTGCAAAGAAGTTTCGCGGGAGCCTCCTCTTCCAATGCAAGATGAGCCTGGTTGTAATACCTCTGAAAGCAGTCTGGCAGGTACCGCATTTGCGTTGACCGCCGGGTTTTGAGTAATATAAGTCCAAGCCGGAAGTGAGACACGCTGGGTATGGTAGAGCTGCCTGTCTTGGTCCTCAATCAGAACTACGAACCGCTCAATATTTGCCGCGTGCGCCGAGCTCTCGTCTTGATGTTCAATGGCAAGGCGGAGGCCCTGGAAAACGGGCGAGGCGAATTGACCTGTTCCATGGGCGTGTACCACATACCGTCCGTGGTACGGCTGATATATATGGTCAAACGGCCGCGCCTTCGACGCAGAGCCACCCGCACCGAGATTTTCAGCCGTGATCGGTACACCTGCCAGTATTGTGGCAAGGAAACACGCGACCTCACGCTGGACCACGTCGTTCCACGTCGCCGAGGCGGCGAACACAAATGGGAAAACGTGGTGAGCGCCTGTGCTGCATGCAACCACCGCAAGGCGGGGCGAACCCCGACCGAAGCCGGGATGCGTCTCAGGCAGCAGCCGTACGCCCCCAGGGACAGCGATTTCTTTGTGCCCTACCACTATCTCCGCGCGCACGGAGAGTGGCAGAAGTACGTGCCTATATCCGGAAACAATATGCCGGAGGGAGGGAAACCAGCCGCGTAGGAACCCGGACACGATAGGGCCGTCAGGGCCTGCTCAGCCATCTTTCAATAGCGGCCGGCAGCATCCACAGTTGGTCCAAACTATCACAGACCAAAGTCAGCCTACGCTAATATGGCTACATTCCATTTGCCGCCACTCGTTGCGCAGGTCCATGTGAGACTGGGCGGAAACCAGGTATGACGCAATCTAAGGCGAAAAAGAAGATACTACTGGTCGACGACCAGGAGCCCGTGCGGCAGATGCTGGCAGCTACCGTCAAGGACGAGGGCCGCTATATCATGTTGCACGCGCATGATGGCGCTAGCGCGCTTCAGACAATCAAGCAAGAAAGGCCGGACCTGGTGCTGCTAGACGTCATTATGCCGGGCATTGACGGCCTGGAGGTGTGCCGCCAGATCAAGGCCGACCCGAACACCAGCAAGGCTATCGTGATAATGCTATCGGCACTGGCCTCGGACAAGGACATCGAGGACGCCACGAAAGCCGGCGCCGACGGTTATATTGCCAAGCCCTTCAGCCCCATAGGCCTGCTGAAGCGGGTGGAAGAGACATTCGGTTTCTAGGCAGTCCCGGTAGGCTGCCCGCCCGTGACCCACTCCGGAGGCGTAGGTGGTACTCCTACAGGAGGTGCGGCCTGCTGCGCCGTAACGCCCGGTGTTTGAATGCTCTGCCCCTGTGTCGCAGCCCTCATTGCAGCGCTCTTTTTCTTCTTGCGACGGTTGCGGTGCCGCTTCTGCGTCTCCACCGCCGCAACCGCTACGGGCTGCGGCTCTTCGGACGGCTGTCCCTCCACCTGCTCCCTGGGTTTCAGCTCGGCGACGGGCAGTTCCACCCTGGTCTTGTCCTGCCTCTCGACCATCACCGCTTCCCGGAGAGGATTAGTTTCCACTACGACGGCGTTGCCCTCTGCAGTGCCCACCACCTGGCCCAGGGACGGCATCTTGTTCTTCAGGGCCTTGTAGGTCTCCACCTCGAAAGCCAGGCAACAAAGCAACCTTCCGCAGACTCCCGATATTTTGGCCGGGTTGAGCGGCAGGTTCTGTTCCTTGGCCATCCTTATGGATACGGGCGTCAGTTCTGATAGAAACGTGGCGCAGCACAGCGTGCGGCCGCATCGGCCTATGCCGCCCAGCATCTTGGCGGCATCTCTCGGCCCGGTCTGCCGCAACTCCACGCGCATCTTGAGCACAATGCCCAGCCGTCTTACCAGCTCGCGGAAGTCTACCCTCTCTTCCGAGCGGAAGAAGAGGGTCGCATGGTTGGCCTCCAGGTTGATCTCGGCGGCGACCATCTTCATAGGGAGATTCATTTCCCGGATCAACTCGCTGGCCTTCAGCAGCGCCTCCCGCTCCTTGAGCTCAATGTCCGACGCCCTCTCGACATCCTCTTGCGTCGCCTTGCGGAGCACGGGCTTCAAAGGTTCGGTGACCTCACTGGCCAGCACCTGGTCAGGCGCTATGACAACCTGTGCCAGGGACTGTCCCCGAGCACTCTCCACCACTACCCAGTCGCCGACGTGCAACTCTATATTCGTCGGGTCGAAGTAATACACCCGGCGCGCCTGTTTGAATCGTACACCAACAACGTTAGGCATTTATACCTTCCCGGCTACGGTCTGAGATGTTTTCGCTCTATCCACCCCGGGTATGGCGAGCATCAGCACTTCCAGGACCAACCTGGGATTGGCGTTGACAGACAGTTGCTCGATCGCCCGGAAAACGCTACCGGCGGCAGACAAGGCCTCTTCCGTGATGAACTGCGCAGCCTGTGCCTCAAGATCGGACTTGAGATCAATATTGGTCACCGCCGCCGGACACCCGGCGCGCACCAGGAGCACGTCCCGCCACCAGCCCAGCCACAAGTTAAGCAGTCCCGCGATATCGTCCCGCGAGCGTTCGAAACGGCGCGTCCATTCCGCTGCGACGTTGAAACGCTCCCTGTACGACATCGAGACGACCGCATTGAGGGCAGCTATATCCTGCCGGCGGCGTTCCAGGTACTCGGCATCCGCCAGCGCGGAAACGGCCCACCCCAGGCATCCGCCGGACAACCGCGCCATCAGGTCCGCCTTCTCCGGGTCGGCGCCCCAGCGCTGCACCAGCACCTCCCGGGAAATGCTTGCCGAAAGCGGCCGCATCTCCAATCGCTGGCAGCGCGAGGTTACGGTGGGCAGCAGCTCATGTTCGCGGGAGGAGAGCAAGAGTATCAGCACTCGTGGCGGCGGCTCCTCAAGTATCTTGAGCACGGAGTTGGCCGCTTCCGTGGACAGCCGCTCGGTGCCATCCACTACGAATACCTTGTACCTGCCTTCATATGGCGGCAAGCTGGCCTCATGCTGCATATCTCTGACGTCATCTATGCCGATCTCCGTGCGAGGTTTCTCTTTCGGGCGCTCGGCGGAAAGGAGAGACATGACCTTAATATCGGGATGTTTGCCTGCTGCTATGCGCTGGCAGGAGCGGCAGACGCCGCAAGGTGGCTCCCCGGACTCGCAGTTGACGGCCTGGGACAGGCCTACGGCAAGCGTCATTTTGCCCACGTGCGGCGGGCCTGCTATCAGGTAAGCATGCGAAAGCCGTCCGCTGCGGAGGCTCCGCTGCAGCAGGTCTATCAACTTGTTATATCCTACTATCTGCCATGCCATGTAACGTTCTCTTACACGCGTTCGCGCGCCATCATATCTTCGTACGTCTCACGGCGCCTGATAAGCCTTGCGGCGCCGTCCCGCACCAGGACTATTGCCGGGCGGGGCACATTGTTGTAGTTGGAGGCCATAGTCAGGGCGTACGCTCCACTTACGGGTATGGCGACGATGTTCCCGGGCTCCACCGCCGGCAGCATGGCATCCTTCACCAGCACATCGCCGGACTCGCAGAACCGTCCCGCCAGCGTCACTCGCTCGCGGGCAGGCGCATCGGCCTTGTTGGCCACCACCGCCTCGTACCTGGCGTCATACAGCGCCGGCCGGATGTTATCCCCCATGCCGCCATCAAGCGAAACATACTTCCTGACCTCGGGGATATCCTTTATCGACCCCACCGTGTACAGGGCGACACCGGCCTGGGCCACCACGCTGCGTCCGGGCTCGACGATGAGCTTCGGCGGCGTCAGGCCCAGTTCCCGGCTCAGCTCCAGGACCGCACTGATTATGACCTCGGCATACCTTGCTATCGGGGGAGCCGGGGCGTCGTGCATATACTGGACGCCGAAACCTCCGCCGGGGCTGAACTCCATCAGCTCGAACCCATGCTTGCGGCGCATCTCAGCGGCAAAACGGAGCATGACCTCGACTGCCCGCCGGTAGGGCTCCGTCTCGAAGACCTGTGAGCCTATGTGGCAGTGCAGGCCCACCAAGTTGAGATTTGATGTACATAGCGCCTGCCGCAAGGCTTCCTCAGCCTGGCCGTTGGCCAGCGGAAAGCCGAACTTGCTATCGAGTACACCCGTGGTTATGTGGGCATGCGTGTGAGGGTCCACTCCCGGGCTTATGCGCAGCAATATATCCTGGTTGGTGTTATTCTGCCGTGCGACCTCGTTCAGAAGCTGGAGCTCGTGGAAGCCGTCCACCACCACACGGCCGATGCCGAAGTCCAACGCCTGCTCCATCTCCTCCCGTGTTTTGTTGTTGCCATGGAAGTAGACGTCGCGAGCAGGAAACTTGACCCTCTGCGCCACCGCCAGCTCTCCGCCTGAGACGACGTCCAGGCCCATGCCCTCCTCGGCCAGTATGGCGGCCAGCGCCGGGTTGGTGAAGGCCTTGGAGGCATAGATGATCAGGCTGTTCGGGTACCGGCTGGTGAACTCCCGGCGCAGCTCGCGGCACTTTGTCCGCAGCGTGAATTCATCGAACACATAAAGGGGCGTACCGAACTGTGCCGCCATCTCGACGGTATCGCAGCCACCAATGCGCAGATGTGCCCGGGGACCAATTTCAGTTGCCAGCGGGAAAACAGGAAGTAGTGCCTCTACATGGCCCTTATAGCGCACCATATGCCCCCCGATGGGGGCAGGGGTCGGTGAAGGCTCAGCGGGCGGCCTTCAGGCACGCCGCAGACGGGGGCTGGTAAGGTAAGCCTCGCCTCTACTCCAGGACTGGCGGCTACCCTATGGTAGCTCTGGTTCACGGGCCTGCCGTCCCGGTATTCGTCTTTACCTCCTGCTGGTGAGCTGCAGTTTCCATTGGCGAGAGCTGACCATAATCGAGGGCCGACATGGAGTGAACGCCGCGCGTGGCCGTCAGCCCGTTCCACCTAAGATTTCCCCTTTCCAACATGACGCCTTCCCAGTTACACCTCTGCCCCTCTTGAAAAATAAGCTGCCGTTTGACCTGACATGAATACCACTATGTTAAACGAGGCACAATACCCCGATATTAGTCAATACTTTACCACGCATCCCAGCACACAGCAAGATGGGTATGCGTCAGTGCGTCAGAGTTTTTGGGAAATCCGATTGCAAGTGAATCTCTCCCCCTAGCGGGAGAGCAACGGACAGCCGTGGAACTAATGGAGCGGCATCTAGCTTGTCCAAGTGCTGAAACCCCGCCGTTGACTGGCATCTCCAGCATGTTGCGAGGACTCGACGTTCACTACTAGCGAGAGAACGTAGAACACCTGGAGACATTCCGGCAGCTAAACCGATGCCAGAATGGAAACTGCGCCGTCCTTCACAGGTATATCAAGGCCAACCGGCAAAAAACAGGTCATTACCTCGGTTGATAGGTCTTGCAATCAGGGTGTATGTTATGGCTGGCAACATTGATGTTTGGCGCATTGCACTCCATCTGATCGTTGAACCTGCAATCAGCAGCAGTGCAGGCCCCTACCCCTGCATTTGCGTCCCTTAATCCACCCTTGCTGCTGGCATGATTGAATGTGTTGCACTCCGCATGCGGCCCCACAGTTATGCCCAGGGTGTGGCACTGATTGTCCCTATTATAGACACAAGTCGACATATTACATGCAGCAATCTGGCTCATTTCCATGTTCCTCACCCCCTTTCTTTGCGAATACCCTCAGAGGACGTCTAACTATTATTATATCCCAGCCTTCATACCCAAAATGATGGACGCTATGGTGGTACGGTGAATGTAGAGGCCTTGGCCCTCATGGGCGAGCGACGGGCGAAGAGCAGGATTGGCGGGACGGCATCTAGCCTGATGAGGCTACCGCTTATCCCTCGCCGGTATCTTGAGCCTTCGATTTCAAGGGCAGCGTGAAGTAGAAGGTTGAACCATTCCCTACCTCGGACTCCAACCAAATGCGGCCGCCATGAGCCTCTACCAGGCGCTTGCATGCTATCAGGCCCAGACCAGTGCCTCGTATGCCCCTGACCGAGTCTTTTTCCAGCCTTTCGAACTGCGTGAACAGCTTTGCCTGTTGCTCTGGCGGGACCCCCGGCCCCTCGTCTCTGATGCCTATGATGAGCTCATCACCCTGCTGCGCACCGGAGGCGGTTATCGTTCTCCCGTCCGGTGAATACTTGGCTGCGTTATCCAGCAGGTTATATACGATACGTTCTAGCCGAATCCGGTCACCGATCACCAACGGCACATCCGCGCACCTTATCGTGAACCGATGCCCGGGATGCTGGGCTTTCGCCCGCTCAACCATGAGTCGTAGCAACCTTGGGATGTCAACCGGCTCACCATCCAATGTTAAACGTCCAGCCTGGTACCGGGACAATTCCAGCAGGTTGCCTACCATGTCGGCCAGTGTGCCCGCCTCACAGTAGGCGTCCCGCAGCAGGTTAGTATTCTCCTCCTCGGATATCCGATCTCCATCGGCTACCAGCGTATGTAACCCTCCCAGTATGATCGTCAAAGGAGTCTTCATCTCATGCGATACCAACCCGATGAACTCATCCTTGATCTGCTCCGCCTTCTTGCGCTCGGTGATATCGCGCACAAAAACGGCTATGCGTCCACCCTCCCTGTCCAAGTACAGGGCGGTGATGTCGACATCGAACACCGAACAGTCTTTGCGGCGGTGTTTGGACTCGAACCGGTCATGACCGCCACTTCTGAGCACCTTCTGGATATGCTCGGCAACTTCCTGCGGTGACTCTGAAGCTTCAAGCTGGCTTAACGACATACCTGTGATCTCTTCGCGCGTGTAGCCGGACATAGTGCAATAGGCATTGTTGACCTCAAGTATCTTGCCGTCAAGGTTGTTAATCCAAACTCCATCGGAGGTGTTATCGAAGAGCGAAGAGTATTTGTTCGCGATATCTCTCAGCCTTGCTTCAGCCAATTTGCGCTCGGTGATATCGTGCCAGATTACCAGGGCCGTGAGCGAGTTCTCCTGCGAAAGGGCCACATTGAGCGTGACGAAGATGGTGGAGCCGTCCTTCTTCTTCACCCTGTAGTCTACTATTTCATCTACCCGCTCTCCCGCGAGCCGGCGTCTCATCCTGTCGGCAAAAACCTTCTTGCCTTCCTCGTCGAGAAGACCGGCGGGCCCGATGGCAAACAGTTCTTCTCTGGAATAGCCCAGCATCTTGCACAAGGTATCGTTGGCACTCAGGAAGCGCGGCCCGCGATAGTCTACCTCGTGCATACCTGTCGGGGCGTGTTTGATCAAAGCGGTCGCCCGAGCTTTAGCCTTCTTGAGAGCTTCCTCCGCCTTTTTGCGCCCTGTGATGTCATGCAGCACAATGACATTCAACCAGCCCTTTGCCGCTCTCCTTGAGGACATGGTCAACAGGACTGTGAGCGTATTGCCATCCTTCGTCACCACTCTATTCTCTGCTGCCTCTCCGATCACCAGGTCTCCAGTTTCAGCAGAGAGTAAAGCCAATTGTCTCCCGATCGTTGCCCGAGAGTCGGCAGGCATTACCAGATCGACGAACCTCCGGCCCGCTGCCTCCTCGCGCCTGAAGCCAAGCATCCGCTCCGCCGCCGGATTCCAGGCCAGAATACCCCCACTCTCGTCCATGGAAACAATGGCATCGGTCGCCGTATTAAAGAGGAGGCGGAAGTCCTCCCCGGGTTCCCGGATTATGTCGAAGAGCGACTCCGTAACCGTGCCACCTCTCCGGCGCGATTCAACGATGAGTGACAGGACACCCATCAGCAGGGCCAGCCCAGCTATGTACTGCGCCGCCCTGCCGGCCCACGCCAGTGCCGTCGCCGGCTCGGTTAAGAGAAGAGCGACCAAGGACAGCGCCCATAGAGCTGTTCCAAGGCCATACCAGTAGAGGAATGCGGCTCCTGTTCCGTTGAACCTGGCCAGGAAATATATTGCCGGAAGGGAAAAGAGCAGCGCGGATGTCCCCAGCACCATGGACCTTAAGGTCGTTGTGCCTGCTCCTGCCACGAAGAATTGCGGAAGAAGGCCGGCAGAGCTGACGATCGCGACATAAACGATAAACCCCAGAACAACGGCGTAGACGGACAGTATCGTTACCAGGCGGCGTTTAGGGCCCTGCTGTAATTCACCCGCGCCCGCTGCGACTCCGAAGGCAGACAGGGAATGGAACCCACCGGATACCAGCATGCCAATGCCGAAGGTTGTCACCGCCGCGTTGGTCCCAACCGCACCCATCAGCCAACCTGCTACAAAGCTGGAGAAACCGAAGGCCAGTATGCCCGCGCCAAGGCCCAAAACCCACCATGCCCCACTGTCCTTGAAGGCGGCGGCGGCCAGGTAGCTGACGACAAAGGCCACCAGGGACACGAACAGTATGTTCAAGGCCAGGAGAAGCTCCGGGGATTCGGAAGCTGGAGTGCCCAGCAATCCCAATACCAGCATAACCAACACGAGAACGGCGAAGACGGAGAGAGCCAGGCGCCTGATTCGCGCTGACGAAGTTAGCCCAGCTAATGCCGTCATGGAAGCAGTCGATGACGGACTCTTGATCATTACATCCCAGCCATTAGAAGCATCACAAATTATAGCGGAAGTTAAGTCATCTTGCAGGCCTGAGCCATGGGCTCATTCCAAATTGGGGCTGGGTTACAATGTAATTGGAATAGGGTAATTGGAGTAAGTTTTCGAACGTCGGGAGAGTAATGGACGCTGTTGTGCTATTTGTGATGCTGCTTGTTCTCGTGGCAACCCTCTATGCGTCGGCCAGGATATCCATCTACATGACCAAGCGGTCTATCTGCAAGGTGGTGAGTATCTTCCGGGCGAACGACGCAGTCGACCCTCCGCGTGCCCGGCCACTTGAGGAGATGGGCCTTTCTGATCGACCAAAGTTCTTCAACTTCGGCCTGCGGGACTACAAGCCCTACGCCATCCATGCCCTGGTCAAAGCCCAGATAATTCAGGCAACCTTCGAAGGCAGGTACTACCTCTCGGAAAGAGAAGAAAAAGAGCTTGAGCAGAGGACGGGTCTTACCTGCGATGTCCAGGGAGTTCCGAGGAACACCCCGGGGTCCGGAAACAGCAAGGTCAAGGCACGCTAAACCAAGGCCAAAAATGACATATCGGGGCCTCCCAAGTCACTCCTCTTCGCGGACAGTATCGAAGAACTTGACTATATTGCCCCTATCCTCGCTGTCGTTAAACTCTATCGCCGCCCTCGGGTGCTGGTTCAAAAGCCCCGTCATCATATACGGGGCATCGAATCCCCACTTGAGCTTCTTTCGCAGGGGCTCGACATGATGTTGAATGCATTCAAGTATCGGCCGGAGATGAAACTTGGGGTTGTGCAGAAAGCCGACCAGCAGCTCCGTCGGGCAGTTCCCAGCGCCTCGTCCGAGGCCCGCCATGCTTGCATCCAGCATATTGGCTCCCTTTATGAGCGCCTCGATGGTATTGGCAAAGGCTAATTGCTGGTTGTTGTGCGCGTGCATCCCGACCTGTTTCCCGGATGCCTGTGCACACGCGAGGTATTTGTCCAGGAGGAAGCGGGCCTGTTCGCAGTAGAGCGCCCCGAAGCTGTCCACGAGATAGATGGTTTCCACCTCCGACTTCGCCAACAGTGATAACGCCTCGTCCAGTTCCCGCTCCTTGATCACGGAGACCGACATCAGGTTGATCGTGGTCTCGTAGCCCTTGTCGTGAGCATCCTTGATCATATCCAGTGCCAGGGGTATTTGATGGATGTAGGCCGCAACGCGAATCATTTTCAGCACGCTCTGGCCGCGAGGCAAGATATCCTCGCGGTAGTCGCTCTTTCCAGCATCAGCCATGGCCGAGAGTTTCAACGGCGTGTTGTTCTCGCCGACGATTCGCCGGATGTCGTCCTCTTTACAGAACTTCCAGGCGCCGTGCTTGGAAGGGGAGAAGAGCCGCCTGGAGTTGATGTACCCGACTTCCATGTAGTCGATGCCGCCGTCGACGCATGCCGCATACACAGCCCTTACCGTCTCATCATCGAACAGATGGCTGTTCATCAATCCGCCGTCGCGGATAGTACAGTCGAAGACCTTGATCTCGGGACGGTATGAAATCCACTTGCTCACAGGGTTCTCCTTCGGATCAGTACTTGTCATGGCTCCAACCTCTCACACTCTTTTCCTCCTGGGCGTTCCAAGAAGCCGGCTCGTTAGTCCCAGGAATACAGGTATCTTCATGTCGCTTCGGCGGCTCCGACTTTCCGCGTGATGTCTGCAAATAACGATATCTGTGAATAATATGATGTATGTGCCCGCGAGGTCAACAGCAGTAGCGTCCGGGAAGGATACTGTGCCGGAGTACGCCATGTTCACTTAAGGGCGGAAGCATTGGCAATTGCCGGCATGACTACCCTTGATAGGTGCTCAGCCACCGAATCTACAATCTTTTGGCTGGCAGATGACAGCGGCGGGCGAACGTACACCGGGAATCCCGGTATCCTCGCCGCAAGGCCAGCCTTGGCGGCAGCGATCTCAACAATGACCAGGTCCTTGCGGTACGACGTCCAGGAGTCGAGGGCCTTCTGCCATGCCGATGCCTTGCTTTTCTGACCTCCCGCAAAGGCGACCTGCATGCCCATGAGGCATTCCGGTACCACGCTTCCTCCGCCTGTAACGGACCCGTCCAACCCCTTTTCCAGCGTACTCAGAGCCAGTGTGTCGCTGCCGACGAAAACCTGAAGGCCGGGCCTCGCAGATTTCAACGCCGCTGAACCGTCCAAATTCCCGCTCGAGTCCTTGATACCCTGAATGCGGCTATTGTTTTCGCACAGGGCAGTGAAGAGTTTGGGCGTGATCTCCACGTTTGTATGCCTGGGGAAGTTGTACAGATAGACGGGGATGGAGCTTTTCCCAATTACGGAGTGGAAGAATTCCAGCAGTCCATCGAAAGTTGCATTGGAATAGTAGTACGGCGGCAGGAGTATAGCCGCATCCGCACGTACTGCCGACGCGTTCTCCAGCAATGATGCACAGTCCTGTATGGCACAAGCGCTGATGTTAGCTATCAGCTGGCCCAAAAAATGTGACCTGCAAAACTCCAGCACCCGTTTCCTCTCACTGGAGGTCATGGAAGCAAATTCCCCTGTAGTGCCATTCACTATCAGGGTCTGGACCCCGAAGCGGTGGAGGAAGCCAAGGTATTCTTCAAAGGCCGCGAAATCGATATTGTATGAACGATCAAACGGCGTGACGATGGCAAAAATCGGCACTTGGATATTCATTCCATGTTCCTTGAGATTGTTGAGAAATAAAAGTAACCGAATTGTAGCAGGATATCTCCCGTCTGGGAATTGGTGCGCTCTGTTATTGCCAGAAATTCCACACTATTGACCGGCAGGCCCGGCGCGTGCTAAGCTATGCGCCATAAAGTCTACTAAGTCTACGATAATAGTAGTCTTTAACCAGGGCGGTTATTCTACGTTCGGGAGGGCATTATGGGAGAACTTTTAGCCGAGCCGAAGATGGAGGCCCTCAAGGCGGGGCTGGTCAAAGAGTCCAGGCACCTGAAGCTGAACTTCAACGAATTGAAGAGCGGCGGCTTCATCAAGCAGACTCAGCGAGACCTGTTCACTGCACGGCTGCGCTGTCCCGGGGGAAGGCTGACTGCCGAGCAGTTGCGGAAGGCGGCCGAGCTTGCCGAGAAGCACGGCAGAGGAGAGGTGCACATCACCGTCCGGCAGTCCGTCGAAATCCCCTACGTGAATTACCGGGACTTCGATGCGCTTAATGCGGAGCTCCGGTCTATTGGCTGGTCGGTGGCCTCTTGTGGCGCTCGAGTGCGAGTGCCCACCGCCTGCGCCGGGTGCAGCTACAACCCCAACGGGCTGATGGAGACTCAAAAGGTCTGCCAGGAGGTCGACCGCCGCTTCTTCGGTCAGGCCACTGGCCATCACAAGTTCAAGGTATCCTTCTCGGGCTGCCCCATAGACTGCTTCCGCACCCGGGAGATGGACCTGGGCTTCCAGGGAACGCTGGATCCAGGGTTGGAGGAGACCCACTGCAACGGCTGCGGCCTTTGTGTGAAGAGCTGTGAAGAAGGGGCCCTTGTGCTGAAGGACGGCCTGCCGGTGAGAGACGCCGACAAGTGCAACTGGTGCGGCGACTGCGTGAAGGTATGTCCGGTGGACGCCATGGTCGCCCGGCGCCGCGGCTGGCTGGCCCGCGTGGGCGGCAAGCATGGGAAGCACCCGCTGTATGCCTATGAGGTCGCCGCCTTTCTGCACGACGATCAGCTGTATTCGCTGATGGAGCGGACGCTGTCATGGTACGAAACGAATGGCAGCGGCCGGGAGCGCATAGGCGCCACTATAGCCCGTCTAGGGCTGGGAAAATACTTGTCCGAGGTGGTGCGCTCGCTGGGCGTGGAGACCATTGATTCACCCCTGGCCAGGCGCAAGTTCAAGGCAGGCGGTAACCTGTATGACTGAACCCGGACCGATTGACCTCAGAGGGGTCCTGTGCCCCAACAACTTCGTGTACATAAAGCTGAAGCTGGAGGAAATGGCCCCCGGGGATAGGCTGGAGGTGCTGCTGGACGACGGAGAGCCCATGCGAAACGTTCCGCGCAGCCTCAAGGAGGAGGGCCACCGCATCTTGAAGGTGTCACCCGAGGGCGAGCAGTATCGCCTCCTGATTCAGCGTGGCCCAGACTGACAGGCGACCTGGGGTTGATGGGATATGGACTCACACTTGAGGAGCCTGGCCAAGACAATGAGCTGGCGGGTGTTCGCCACGATTATCACCGTGGGGGTCGCCTTCGCGGTCACTAGGCCGAACTTCCAGCAGGTTGAAGGCAGAATAGATACGAAATCGGGCTAACAGCCGTTTTTGTCTGTCTACAAACGGCCTGGCTGGACGCCGAGGAGGTCGAAGGCACGCTGTTGTTGC
>JACPPY010000084.1 GCA_016190755.1 Chloroflexota bacterium
GCCCAGGCTCCCATTCCTCCCAGAAGTTCTCAGGTTTCCTCGGCCTGGCATAGCCCAGGATATCGTCCATCTTTTTGTACAGGCCGTCCCCCCACCTGGCGTGGTCCGTCATCCAAAATACGGTCCGGTGCAGCAGGCTATTGGGCTTGTTATACGGGCAGACAGAGATGCACATAGTACACCCGCCTCCCTTCTTGGCTTTCGCCCAATATATTCGGCACGTCTCGGCATCCACAGGCCATTTGTATTCATTGGACGAGTTCGAAATGTTCCTCGCCTGCGAGGTGCGTTCCCCCGCCATTACCGACTTGGAAGGGCACATGTCAGCGCATTTTTCGCATTTTGTACAAAACTCAGTGACGCCGAAGTCTATTGGAGAATCGGGCAGCAAGGGTAGATCGGTAATGACCTTGCTCAGTCTCAAGCGTGGCCCGAATTGAGGCGTGATGAGCATACCATTGCGGCCGATATCTCCCAGTCCCGCCTGCATCGCCATTGGTATTGTCAGAGCTACATCATTTGTGGTGCCGTCGATAGCCTTGAACCCCAGGTTGCGAATATATGCCGCCACCCCGGCGTTGGTGAAGGCCATGTGAGCATAGCCCATGCCGGTAGCCGCGGTGGAAATGGCAGAACTGTAGTGGCGGTAGACAAAGTAGTCCATCTCGAAACCCATGATGATGGCATACTGGAACTCCTCCCCAAGCTCCTGAGGCTTGTGCCTGACGATCGATTCCTCCTGGATGTGCGGCGGGTAAGAGCGAGAATCGTAAGTATGTGAGTAAACCCACCGTCTATCGAGCCTGCATATGCCCACGAGCTGGGCCCCAAAAAATCTTGCCACCTTTTTGATGATTTGCGTCACTCTACCTGGATCATCGGTATCCACCTTTCGTCCCATGGGCAGATTGCCCTCCAGCTCTTCTGGAGCCAGGTTTTTTATGGCAGCAATGACAGACTCTGCGGCAAAAGTGGGGTTGGGCTTGGAATAGTTGACCAGTTCCAGCATATGAAAGACGTGGTCGGCTGCCCGTCTTAAGCCCATCTCCTCGGGTCTATTTCCCACCTTCTCTTTCGCACCGCCCAGATAGGACCAATCCTGGACTGCCTTTTTGATATTCGGGTCCCACATTGGCCGTTTATACATGTGGTTTTTCTGGTCGAACCTCTGGATAGGCCCCCTGATGTACTTGTCGTTCCATGCCTCAAGTGTAATCCCTTTCATACAACATCCCTTCAACGCCGATATTGCCGATACAGAATCACATGTATTATACTCGTTCAGGCAAGTACCATGCCTATACGTAAGTGCTATAATCAAGGGCACAGCCGGTAATGAACTGTGGTTCATCCAAGAGTCTCGCTGGAGGTCCAATTGAAAACAGGAGGCCTAAGTGAACAGGATGAAAAGATCCACGATTTACGTTACCTCTTTCTTTGTCTTGATGCTGATACTGGTCGCTTCAATGGTTGTCTTGAGTTGTGGCAAATCAGGACCATCCCCACAGACTTCAAGTCCCGCTCCTTCATCCTCGACCACTGTAAAGTCAACCTCGCCCGCTGTAAAATCAACTTCGCCCTCCCAAACTACAAAGCCAGCTTCCCCCACACCCACGCCATCTCCCACAGTGGACAAACAGGCGCAGCTTGAGGCTGCAGCCTTGAAGGAAGGGACGGTTGTTTTGTGGGCGCCTCATGCATTGGTTGCTGAAAAGTACCTCGCCAAATTCAAGCAGCGTTACCCCTCACTTAAGCTTGAGCTATGGTACTCAGGCGACATGGAGATCGCTGAAAAATTTCTTCTCGAGACCAAATCAGGCCAGAACAATGTGGATCTGCTGGGCCTGACGGAGCAGGTCATCGTCAGCCTTCCGAAAGATTTACTGGCGAAGTATGACTGGCCCAACGCGGCGAAATGGCCCGCCTTTGCATACCCTAAGGACAGATTATGGCTGCGCTACTATTTAAGTACAAAGGCTCCAGTTATCAACACCAAGCTGGTTTCCGCTGCCGAAGCGCCAAAATCCTGGGAGGACCTCAAAGACCCGAAATGGAAGGGGAAGGCAGCAGCATCTTTGACCTCGGAAGAAGCGCCCTTGGCTATGGCCGCCATGTTGGCGAAAGGCGGGGAGCTGGCCTGGGAAAAGTCCTTTGCTTTCTGGACAGAAGTGGTAAAGACTTCTCAGCCAAGGATCGTGAATCTGTCTACCGGACCAACAACACTCCTTGGTACCGGGGAGTTCCAGATTCTGCTCTACGGTTCTGGTAGCGTTGCCGCCCGCCAAGCGACCGAGGGACAGCCGGTAGGATTCCCCTCGGTCGGTCTTGTTCCGGCAAGCGCCAGTGTCCTGGCTATACCAAAGCAGGCTCCACACCCGAACTCAGCAAGGCTGCTCGCTGACTTCATGACCACCATCGCCGGCAACAAGGACTTCGTCGACGCCCAATTCACAACCCCCGTTAATCCTGATGTTCCGTCAGTAGGCGCAAGACTACATAAAGAAAAAGGTGACGAGTTTTTCTTGTACGACGATTTCCTAACCGCTGAGAATATGAAAAAATCATCCGACTTCTGGCGACAGCTACTAAAGAAGTAGGAGGCATTACTTTGCTGAATACGCAGCGCCGTTGCTGGAACAAAGGGGCAACATGATAATCGATGCAGAGCACCACATTCACTTGCCAGAGCACCTGACGGGAAGAAGGAGCAGGTCAGACAGAAACGAGCGGGAATGGGATGCCAGGGGAAAGCTGAGCGTCAAAACCTTTCCTTATCCTGTTGAACAGCATATAGCCTTCTTGGATGAGGTGGGCATCGATAAGGCGATAGTCACAACAAGCTGTAAGACGCTTGAGGAAATGACACAGTGGCACAATACCTGCGCTGACCTAGTTGCAAGGTATCCCGGCCGGCTCGTTGGGCTGGCGCTCATTCCTCCCCTGGGAGGAGAGCCCGCCTTCAGAGAGATGGAAAGGGCCGTCAAAGACCTGGGAATGAAAGGGGTGCATATCCGCACGCGCAACAATGGCCTGCAGTTGGACTCGCCGGAAATGTGGCCATTCTACGAACGGGTGTCACGCCTGGGGATCCCCATTGACGTCCACATTGCCGTAGACCCCGGAGGCTTTGATGCCCTGCACGCACCGTATGCACTGCACTACATAATGGCGCGTGAATTCGACATGTGCGCTGCGACGATGCGCTTGTGTCTGGGAGGCGTTCTGGAGGACTTCCCTGACCTGGTTTTTGTCATGAATCATTTCGGCGGTGGGCTTTCATCAATGATCGAGCGTCTGGACGCCTACATAGGTTATGCCGAAGGCCCTGGACAGTTTGACTTTTATCGTGGCAAGAGACTGACGAAGAAGCCCTGGAGGGAGTACTTCAACAAGCTTTATTTCAGTATGGCGGGACGTGAGGGAGGCATGGAGACGGTTAAATGCGCTCTGTCTAATATCAGCCCCAGGAAACTCCTCTTCGCCACGGACTTCCCGATGAATTTCGAGCGCGATGCTGCCGGGGCAAGGAAGTACATTGACGATATCAAGAGCCTCGGTCTGCCTGCGGAGCAGGTCGACTCTATTCTCGGGGGCAACGCTGCGAGTGTTTTTAGCATTTGAAACGTACAGCACTAGTTACCCTTGAAGTTGGCAGGCCTTTTCTCCAACAAGGCCTTGATGCCTTCCCGATGGTCTTCGGTTTGCAATAGAAGACTCATCATCCACTCCACATCTTCAAGATGCTCGTCCAGACTCAAACTTTGGGCCCTGTAGATAGCCCTTTTTGCAAACTGCGTGGCCACCGGCGGCGCTTCGGCGATTTCTTTCGCCAGAGCAAGTGTAGCCGTCATGAGCTGTTCAGGCGGCACTACCTTGTTGAGATAGCCCAGTTGCAACGCCTCGGCTGTGTCAAAAAACCGGCGGGTAAGTACCAGGTCCAGAGTCTTGGGCAGGCCGATGATCCGCATCAAGAACCAGTAGCCACCGTCCGCTGACATGAGGCCCAGGCGCAGATGATTTATCGCGAATGTCGCTGTTTGGGAAGCAATGCGAAAATCTGCCATACTCGCTATGTCGAATCCAGCGCCAACGCAAGGCCCATTGATTGCGGCGATATATGGTTTATCCAGGGTTTCTACCATGCGAGGCAGTTCCTGGACAGTGTGTCGGGCTAATCGTACCCTATCTATCGCAAGTGTACTTCCCTTCTCGTTTTGCAGACTTTTTACATCAATGCCGGTGCAAAACCCCCGTCCAGCCCCTGTAACAACGATCGCCCTTATGCCCCTGTCCCGCTGCGCATCATCGAGAGCCGCTATCCACTCTTTCTGCATTGTCGGAGTAAAGGCGTTCAGGGCGTGCGGCCGGTTCAGAGTAATTATTGCAACGTTTTCCTGCTTCTCGTAGATGATCTCCTTGAAGTCCATTCGCTCTACCTCCCTTGTGGTAACTCTCAAGGGGTTTTTATTCCCAATCATTATAAGGGTTTCTGCTAAGCAGGAGAAGCACTGTAGCTCCAACGACAGGGTTCTTCCGCTTTTGGGATAGCATTTGAGTTTGGATTCGCCAGCAGTAGCAGGTTAAAAACTTGACATGAATTACCACCATATAAGTATAATCCGCCCATGAGTGAGTCATGCGAAGTACTGACAACGACTCGCCTTCGTTATAAGTGTGAAGGAACCGTATTCCCTGAAAAGGAGGCGTCATGCAGATAGGCAGGACCGGCATGGCACCGGTATTAACTGTCGCAACCACCTCTGCAGCCAGCAAACTGTTTGATACGCAGGCTAACCTCGACAAAGCTGCGGGCCTGATCCAAAAAGCGAGCCAGATGGGAGCCGAAATAGTCGTTTTCCCTGAGCTTTACCTTCAAGGATATTGCGCTGGGGAAACCCAAGGCAAATTCTTTGAGCTTGCCGAGCCTGTCCCGGGACCATCCACGGACTTCTTGGTCAAACAGGCCAAAGAGCATAATATCTACGTCGTTATGGGAATGGCCGAAGCCAGCCGTGAATACCGCGGCTATATTCACAACTCAGCCGTATTCCTGGGAACGGAAGGGATACTCAGTGTGCACAGGAAGGTCCATTTGGCGGAGCTTCCATCCTTCCCCAAGGAAATCCATTATGGTTTTGCCCCCGGCGACGATTTTCGTGTATTTACGATAAAACAGGATTGGAATATCGGGCTTTCAATTTGCCGCGATACCTTTTTCCCTGAAGCCGTAAGAGTAATGGCACTCAAAGGGATGGATGTACTCATAACCTTATCTGCGGCAACTCTAGGAGCTTGCGCGCGATGGCTGATGCTTAACCCCGCACGAGCCATCGAGAACGATATTTTCAACGTTTATTCCAATGTTGTCGGGAATCAAAACGGCACAGAGTTCTGTGGTGGTGCCCATGTTGTTTCGCCCAGCGGCGCGTTTCTGGTGAAAGGCAAAACGAATGAAGAAGAGGTTCTGGTTGCAAGGCTGGAAGCCAAGGAGCTCTTGGACTGCCGCAAAGGACACCAATACCTACGAGACAGGCGACCGAGCGCCTATAAGGAATTGCTCTCAACCGAATACCCGCATATGTAACTTCGGTGAATGCGACACTTGAAAAGGAGAGATGTGATGAGCAAGCTTAATCCACTGCTTTTGGCCGTAACAGTCGATATCGATTCTGCGGTAGAGGCCGAGTTCAACGAGTGGTATAACCACAAGCACCTCGCAGACCTGTTGAAATGCCCGGGGTGGCTTGGCGCTAGCCGTTTTGAAGCCGTCGAAGGTGCGCCGAGGTATCTGGCGCTTTACCAACTAGAGGACGCAAGGGCGCGGCAAACAGACGAATTCCTGCGTGCCCGCGGCTTCTCGCCCAGACTGAAGCCCTACATCAAGCAGATCAACTCGACGCTTTACCGGAAAATATATCCAGGAAGCATAGAATAAGCCTTTAAGACATGGGGACAACGTCGGCTGAGAAAGTAGTTTACACCACCTGCCGCAGCCATTGTAACGAGGCCTGTGTGCTCAAACTGCACATACGGGATGGGGTAGTCTCGCATATCGAGACCGACGATGGCCCAGAGCCGCAGTACCTGGCCTGTTTGAAAGGCAGGGCTTACCGTCAGAGATTGTATTCCCCCGAGCGCCTGACCTCTCCCTTGAAAAGGACCGGAGAGCGTGGCGAGGGCAAGTTCGCCGAGATTTCCTGGGATGAAGCCTTCGAGACCGTCGCCTCGGAGATAAAAAGGATCAACCGTGCGTACGGCCCGGCGGCCATTATTCTCATGTGCTCCGCCGGGGATATTGGATGGGTGCATAACGGCAGCCTCATCGAACGAGTGCTGGTAGGGGCCGGAGGGTACACAGGGGTCCTGGGAACGGTATCCGCCGAAGGGGCCTTTTTCGCATCCATGGCGACCTACGGCACCGACTCTATACGCATCACCGGCACCCGTGATAACCTCCTTAGGTCCAGCATGATCATCCTTTGGGGATGGAACCCCGCAGTCACCCGCGGTTACGGACAGCCCGCCCTCCACCTCTTAAAAGCCCGCCAAGCCGGGACGCGCATCGTGACCGTCGACCCACGGTACACTGATTCCGCAGCGACTCTCTCCGACCAATGGGTGCCCATCCGTCCTGGAACGGATACCGCCATGCTTATCGCCATGGCCTATGTCATAATCTCTGGTTCCCTTCAGGACCAGGGATTCATAGATAGATTCACTACCGGTTTTGCCTCCTTCCGGGACTATGTCCTCGGCAAGCAGGACGGCATTCCTAAGACTCCCGCATGGGCTGAGCCGATCACCGGCGTCCCCGCCGCCACAATCGAGAGCCTTGCCCGCGAGTATGCCACTCTCAAGCCTGCCGCACTGATGGACGGCTTCGCTCCAGGGCGTACCGCGTACGGCGAGCAGTTCCACCGCGCCGTGGCGGTGCTTTCCACCATTACCGGCAACGTGGGAGTTGCCGGCGGCAACGCCGGCTGCGGCTCCACGGGCGCTTATCTGCCGCGAATACATCTCGGCCCTGTGGTCGGCTCACGAATGACCGGCGGCGAGAATCCAGTCGACCGCACCAGGCCCCGCGAAGACGCCGTCTTTTACAAGCGCAAAGACCGCACTAGCGTCATCGGCGGCGATTTTTATACCGGTGGTCCCAGCAACACTCGGCTCAACCGGGTCCAGGTTGCGGACGCCATTCTTAACGGTCGCAACGGCGGCTATCCCGCCGACTACAAGATGCTGTACCTCGTGAACCTGAACTACGTTAACCAGTACGGCAATACAAACAAGATTGTCCAGGCTTTGAAGAAACTGGAGTTTATCGTCGTCCAGGAACAGTTCATGAACGCCACCGCCAGATACGCCGATATCGTATTCCCCAACAACACCTACATGGAGCGCAATGATATTACCACGGGAGGTGTGGCGCCCTTTTACGGCTTCGTGAATAAGGCCGTGGATTCAGTCGGCGGTTCGAAATCGCACTACGAAATCGCCGCCGGCCTGGCGGCTAAGCTCGGAATCAAGGGCTTTGACGGAAAGACAGAAGAGGACTGGCTCAAGGAGATTGTTGCTGGGACTAAAGACATTCCGAACTATGAAGCCTTCAGAAAGCAGGGCAGTCACAAGGTTCCGCTTCCCTGTCCGGTGGTCGTTTTCGAGGACCAGATTCGGGACCCGCTAAAGAATCCCTTCCCCAACCCCTCTGGTAAGATCCAGATTTACAGCCAGGAAATCGCCGACATGCAACATACGCTCATCCCTCCCATCCCGAAGTATATCGAACCATGGGAGGGCCGCCAGGACGCTCTGACGGCGAAATACCCCCTGCAACTCCTCACCACCCATTTCTTGCGCCGGGCACACACCCAGTACGACAACGTGCCCTGGCTTCGTGAGCTATGTGCTCAGGCAGTGACCATGAATCCTGCCGATGCTCGAAGCCGTGGCATAAAGGATGGCGACAGGGTAAAAGTCTTTAACGACCGCGGGGCTGTGGTCTTGCCCGCCAGCGTTACCGACCGTATCACGCCCGGTGTGGTCGATATCCCGGAGGGTAGCTGGTTCGCGCCGGATGCATCAGGGGTGGACCAGGGCGGGTGCGCCAACGTTCTGACGAGCGATGTTATCTCCCCGGCGGGAGCCTTTTGCAGCAGCACGGCATTGGTACAGGTCGAGAAGACTTGAAAAAGCGGCGGGCTTCCCGCTATATTTCGCATAGCCGAGGGGCTTTTTCTCAAGCAATGTCCAATACAGCCACAATAAACACCGCCGAGACCACGGTAATGACTGTGTGCAACAGTCATTGTGGGGGCGTTTGTCCCCTAAAACTGCACCTCAAAGACGGGATGATCACCCGCATCGAGGCCTTGAACGAGTCCCGGGCCTGTCTGAAAGGTCGGGCCTATCGCCAGAGAGTCTACGCCCCCGACCGCCTTCAGTACCCTCTGAAACGAATCGGAGAACGGGGCGAAGGCAAATTCGCCCGCATCTCCTGGGATGAGGCGCTGGACACCACCGCCTCTCAGATTAGAAGGACGCGCCAGACCTATGGTCCAGAGTCGGTCCTGCTCTTCTATTCAATCGGGGATGTGGTCCTCCTCAACAATCCCGGCCTGCTCAGCAGCCTCCTCAACAGCACCGGCGGCTGCTCCGAGACCTGGGGAAGTACCTCTAACGAGGGAGGCACCTTCGCCGCGATGATAACCTACGGTGTCAGTAGCTCCGGGCACGGCCGCGACGATTTCCTAAACTCCCGCCTTATCATCCTCTGGGGTTCCAATCCCGCCGTCTCCAATAACCTGGCCGAGATGGCCTACCATATCGCCCGGGCGCGTGAAAACGGCACCCGTGTCATCTCTATCGACCCTCGTTTCACCGAGTCCGCCGCCATTCTCTCGGATCAGTGGATTCCAATTGTTCCCAATACCGATGTCGCGTTGATGGCCGGCA
This sequence comes from Chloroflexota bacterium, assembly GCA_016190755.1. GTDB lineage: Bacteria > Chloroflexota > Dehalococcoidia > JACPPY01 > JACPPY01 > JACPPY01. The sequence continues at coordinate 8,953 of JACPPY010000084.1, forward strand.
TGGCCCATGTTATGATTACCGAAAACCTTCACGACCTGGCCTACATCCGGAAGTACACCTACGGCTTCGAAGAATACGCCGATTATGTCCTTGGCCACGAGGACGGCATACCAAAAACCCCGCAGTGGGCCGAAAAAATCACCGGCGTCCCCGCATCCATTACCACTGGCCTCGCCCGAGACTTTGCTACCACCCGGCCCGCCGCCCTGGTTGACGGCTTCGCACCGGGCCGCAGCGCCTATGGGGAGCAGTTCCACCGGGGCGCCATCACCCTCGCCGCCATCACGGGCAACATCGGCGTCCACGGTGGCAACGCCCCTGGTGATAGCGCCTCCGGGCGCCGATGCCCGTTGATCAGCCTCGGCCGGCAGGTCGGCCAGCGCATCAACCCCCTGAACCCCGTCGACAAATCCAGCCCGATGCGTAAGGATGCCTTCTGGTACCGTAAGCTACAAACCGCCCTGCCTTACTGGGGCGGGCCGAGCGCAGCCAGAGTCAACCGGCATCATATCGCCGACGCTATTCTAAAGGGGCGCGCCGGCGGCTACCCCGCGGACTATCACATGCTGTACATGCTGAACTTTAATTATGTCAACCAGTACGGAAACAGCAACAAAATAGTCCAGGCACTGAAAAGGCTGGACTTCATCGTGGACCAGGAGCAGTTCATGACGCCCACCGCGAAGTTCGCCGACATTGTCCTGCCGACGAATACCTTCCTGGAGCGTAATGACGTCACGGATGGAGGCGGTGCCCTATTCTATGGCTACATGAACCAGGCCATCGCCTCGCGAGGCGAAGCCAGGTCTCACTTCGAAATAGTGGCAGGACTAGCTGCACGGCTCGGCGCCTCCGACTTCAGTGCCAAAGCCGAGGAGGACTGGTTGAAAGAGATCGTGTCCGAGTGCAAGGACCTACCGGATTACACCACATTTAAGGAGAACGGCATCCAGCGTATCAAAGCTGCCAGTCCCTTCGTTTGCTTCGAAACGGAGATAAAGGAACCGGCTAAACACCCATTCCCAACGCCTTCCGGCAAAATCGAGATTTATTCCCGTGAGCTTGCTGAGGCCAATAGCCCATCGCTGCCTCCTATCGCCAAGTACATCGAGACCTGGGAGAGTCGCAACAACCCGCTTGCTGAAAAATATCCGCTCCAGCTTATTACCACACATACCAAGCGCCGCGCCCACAGCCAGTTCGATAACCTCCCCTGGCTCCGAGAGCTTTACCCGCAGGCGGTTTCCATTAGTCTTATGGATGCCGCAGCCCGGGGAATCGAAAACGGGGACATGGTCAAGATTTTCAACGAACGTGGTACAGTGATCCTGCCCGCCAGCGTCACCGAGGACATCATGCCGGGTGTGGTCGATATCCCACAGGGCGCCTGGTACGACCCGGATGAGAACGGAATCGACCGCGGCGGTTGCGCCAATGTGCTGACCCGTGATGGCATCTCTCCTGGTGGGGCTTTTTGCAGCAATACAGCCTTGGTACAGGTGGAAAAAGTAAAAGTTTGAAGGAGCTGAGTTCGATGCAAATAGGATTCCATTTTGACCAGACCCGGTGCACGGCCTGCTTTACGTGTATCGTGGCATGTAAGGACTGGCACGACGTTCCGGCCGGGCCCGCTAGTTGGCTCAGGCTAAAGACCATGGAGAAAGGCCAGTATCCGGACCTCTTTGTCGCTAATCTGGCCGTTCCCTGCTACCATTGCGCCGAGCCAGCGTGCGTCTCCGCCTGCCCGGTGAATGCCATTTCGAAACGGCCTGAGGATGGTGTTGTGGTTGTCGATAGCGATCTCTGCTTGGGGAAAGACAAATGTGATACATGCCGCCAGGTATGTCCTTATGGGTCACCACAGTTTGGGGCGGAGGAAAACGCGAAGATGCAGAAATGCGATCTTTGCCTGGATCGCTGGTCAGAAAACAAGAAACCTATCTGCATCGACGCCTGCCCGATGCGCGCTCTGGACGCTGGACCTATCGATGAGTTGAGAGCAAAGTACGGCGCTTCCCACGAGGCTGAGGGTTTTGTCTATTCCAAAGACCTGCAACCCTCTATCGTTTTCAAACCCAAGATGGATAATAAGGGACTGCCACTCAAGAAGGTTATCCTAACCCCTCAGAGCGCCAGACAATAGTCCGTATCTTAGGCACGTCCTGCAAATGTGCCACGCGGAGTGAGCAAGTGGTGCGGGCAACGAGCCTATTAGGGTAATCCAAACGACTGGCCGAACGGCCATGAAAATACTGCCCACATGCATGGCGCACTGGAAATGGTTTTGGTCTATGCTTAGTAGAGGGGGGAGACAGAAAGACTTGCCCAAAGGAGGAGTCCAATGTCTAAGGTAATCGGCGGCATCATCGGTGGGGTAGCGTGAGGTGCAATCCTTTATGCCGCGGGCATAGCGGTCAACGCATGGATAGTCGAGTACGACACCCGAATAGCATTGTGGATAGCCATAGGCATCGCGGTGCTGGTGACGGTCCAGGCTGTGGCAAAGGCCGCCAGCCAAAAGCCGAAACAGCGTGTCTAGCTCTGGCCAGGAGTCTGAACCCGAGTCGACTCGGGGACACCATCCCCTCCTGTCTATCGCTGGCGGATAGCACTGCCTGTGCGGCAAATCGGGTCGGGCAGACTATTGTCATGACACACCCCGAATTTTCAGGGAGTACACTGGAAGCTCGGGGTTGTGTATCTTTGCCACAGGGCCACGAGTGTGGCCTGCGCCGGTATTACCATGATCATTCCCCTTGGTGAGGCAGTCCGGGACCCTGTGCGGGCACCCCTTGGGTTTGAGGTGTCATTCTGGAGTCCCGACTCGTTCGGGACGAAGAATCTCAGGGAGGAGCGGGGCTATTCCCCCCACCCTGAGATCCTTCGTCGTCCTTCAAGGAAGGACTCCTCCAGGATGACACCCATAGATCCTGGCAAATAGGAAATCGTAGCAGGAGGCTTTTACCTGGATACCCGCTTGCGCGGGTATGACAAAGGGGTGAGTGGCAGGTGTCACTGAGGAACTCCTCAGACGGGACTCCCCCAGTATGACATGAATGAGGGGTATGCCTTGATTGGCCTGGGCCTTGTGCTGGCGACTCCTCCGGGATGGCATGGATGAGGGTGTCATTCTGGACGCTGAACGCAGTGAAGCGGAAGAATCTCAGGGAGGAGAGGTGTCCTTTCCTGGAGTGGCATCAAACCAACCCTCACTGAGGTCTTTCAACTGTGGATTCTCGCTTCGTCGTCCTTCAAGGAAGGACTCCTCCAGGATGACATGAATATACGGGATCACTCCACACAGGGTTCCTCTCGTGTCAGCAAATACACCCGACGAGCGGCGAAACGGACTATCACCGGTTGAGAAGGATTACGCGGGTTGGCTACATGACGTTGTCCCCAGGCCATCAGCCCGGCGGTGAGCCGCCAGGTGTCGTGAAGCGGATTTGCGGGTGCGAGGAGAACGGGTGATATCAGGCATATGGATAGCCCTCTGGTATAGCTGTGTGTTTACTGCTATCAGCTTATACCCGGAGGGCTACCTTTTCACTTTTTCCCCTCACTTCACCTGCTCCGACATAATTCGGGGTGTGTCATGCTACTGTGAGTTCCAGGGATAATCGGACCGACGATCCTCTACCCGACTTTTTTACCCGCCTGTGGCCCGTAATCCATGAGATAGATTTCACGCAGCTTTACCTTGGTGACTGTCTTCGACTGCGGGTTTTGCTTCTTGGCTTCCTCCACCAGAGTCCCTTTCTCCACGACCTCCCCGGTGCCCTTGAACTGGTAGCCTTTGTACGTCTTTGCATTGATGGTGGCGATAGTGACTTGAGGGTTCTTCTTCACGTTTTCAAGGGTCTTCAGCGAATACACGTCGGCGTAGGCCAGCGTCTCATCATCGACTACGTGGATGAAGGTGCCCTTCGCCGAGATGTTAGGCGCTCCGTCTTTACCAACGGTGCCCACGAACACAGTTACCGGGTCTCTGCCCTTGGTAAGGAACTCTTTCATTTCCGTGGTAAGTTTAGCCATGTTTTCCTCCTCTGTATGATAAATTGGGTTAATAAGCGGTTTGCTTGGTATCCGGAATATGAATTGGAAAGCCCCGGCCCTTGGTGATCAAGGCTCAGCTGCTTTATCTGTCCAAAACTATTATACGGCCTGCTATGCGGCCATGGTCCGGGTCACACTCCCTAGGCGTAGCGGTAGGATTCGGACGAACACCGCAGCGAAACGTGAACTGCCCAGCTTTATCGGCAGTGAATTCTACCGTCTTGTTACCCTGCGGCTTTAGCGCTCCAGTATCTACTGCGAAATCGGTTATGACCAGGGAATGAACCGAATTCCGGGGATTAGATACGTGGAGTACCACCTTATCCCCCTTGAGCACTACTAGCGTATCTGGCTCCCAGCGGCGAAATGTGCCCACAGTGGTGTCCTGGGGCGAGATCACCATGCCCTCCCCGATGACCATGTTGAAAGTGCGCGTTTGTGGAGAGAGTCCAGCTCCAGCAGGTCCGGCTGGTCCGGTACAGCCAATAACCAGGAAAGTCACGGCAGTAAGCAGTATCCCTAGAGCCAATATCAACCCGGCCCTGCGTTGAAATGTTTTCACCTTACCCACTTCCTTTCTGTTTCCTCAGGGTCGATCCCTTTGGAACTGCGGGCGCCAATGAAAAACCCCGACTGCTCTGGCGATGTGTTGACAATCATAACACCGTTTGATATTTTGTAAAGTAGTTGTCTATTATGAATATAGTTATAAAAAGGATATCATTGATATGACTAACGAACGTCGCTGAACGATCGAGACGACGCTGAAGGTTATCAGCGGAAGATGGACTCTACTCATACTACGTGACCTGTTGGCGGGTACAAAGCGTTTTGGGGAGCTACGGCGTTCACTTGCAGGCGTGAGCCCACGCACCCTGTCGCAGCGGTTGAAGGAACTCGAGGATGCAGGCGTGCTTAAACGCACCATTTATGCTGAGATCCCGCCTCGGGTGGAGTATACTCTAACTGAAAAAGGCCGCAGCCTCAGCCCGATATTGGATCAGATGCGCGCCTGGGGCGCTGAGCACGACGAAGTCTGATCAGATTCGATGATTTGTTCCGGTCTGAACGTCTTCTTGACCTTGACCTAGCCCTTTGATTAGCTCCAGTCTAACTCAACGACGGCTCATCTCTTGGGGTCACTTTAGTTGACCCGCAGGCGATAACCTACTCCCGGCTCTGTGATGATGAACTGGGGACTGGTCGGGTCAGGCTCTATCTTGTGTCGTAAGTTGCTGATGTTGACATGCAGCATATGAAACTCCAGCTCATAAGCCTCTCCCCATACCTCACGGAGCAGATGCCTGTGCGTCAACACCTTTCCCGCGTGGGTTACCAGGACACGCAGTATATCGTACTCGTTGGGAGTCAATTGCACTTCTCGTTCACAGACGGTCACCAACCTGTGAGCCAGATCGACTGTCAGATCGCCTCCTGTGAACACTGGCTCGCTCCCGGGATGCGGCAAACGGCGCAAAGCGACCCGCAGCCGCGCTAGCAACTCCCCCACACCAAACGGCTTGGTAAGATAGTCATCTGCGCCAGCGTCAAGCGCGGCGATCTTGTCGCCTTCGGAGCCTCGAACCGACAGGATGATGATTGGCACCTGCGTCCATTCACGAAGGCGGCGCGTCACCTCAACGCCGTCCATGTCGGGCAGGCCGAGGTCCAAGATAATGAGGTCTGGCCTACAGGATGTAGCAAGGGCAAGCGCGCGCTCGGCTGAAGCGGCCTCAGAGACTTCGTACCCCTGTGAGGTGAGCGCCAAATGCAGAAACCGGCGGATGGCTTGTTCGTCATCAACTACTAGCACACGGGGCTTATTGGGGCTCATTTCGCTTTGCCTCTTTCCCTGGTGACTGGCTCTTCTATCGGAAGAGTGATTCGAATGATTGTGCCGCCGCAAGGACGGTTCTCGGCCACAATTCGACCTTCATGCGCCTCGACGATTCCCCTGCAGATAGACAACCCTAGCCCCGTGCCGGACACGCTGTCTGGTCGGTGCACGCGGTAGAACTTATTAAACACTTGTGCCAGATCCTCGGGAGGGATGCCGACTCCGCGGTCCGCTACCACGATTTCAACCTCATCATCCACCTGCTGCACGCCGATATCGATAGGCGAGTCAGGAGGTGAGTACTTGAAGGCATTGTCCAGGACATTGACCAACACCTGTACAATGAGGCCGAAGTCCACTGAGACAAAAGGCAGGTTAGACGGCACGTTCTTCTTTATCAGGCGTGAGCCGGAGCGGCCGCTCAACTGCCCCAGAGCCACACCCACGATATCCCCCACCTCGACTAATTGTCGGGATATCCTTATGGCGCCGGCCTCAATTCTGGACGAGTCCAGCAGATTGGTAATCAGTCGGTTCAGCCGTTCCGCCTCCTCCCGCGCCACCTGGATCAAGTTCTTCCTGGCCGCCTCATCAAGGCCCATCTCTTCTTCTTGCAAGCTGCTCAGCACGCCAATTACGGATACTAATGGCGTGCGAAGGTCGTGCGAGATTGAGTTCAAAAGGGCGGTCTGCAGCTGGTCCGATGCCGCGAGTATCTGGGCATTGCGCGCTTCCTCAGCAAGTTCGATGTGCTCAATGGCCACCGCCGCCAGATCAGCGTACGCTTCCAGGAGCCGGGTCTGTCCGGCTGCAAGCGGAGCAGCAGAGTCCGCTATCCACAAGGCCAATACACCCACCGGCCCTCTGGAGGCATTGAGCGGAATGAATATCCCACTGGCATCAGGCAACGTGTCAGTGCCCGAACCGACGGTCTTCTGGTGTTCGAAAGACCATTGAGCCGCGGCAAGATCTTTATCCTCGATTGCGAGCCCAGCGCTACCAACGTGTGGTCGAAGCTTCCCGTTTCTCTCAGGGTCCGGCAGGAACGTCACTATGTCATGCTGGAACGTCTCCTTTGCATTCTCAATGATGGTGTGTAGAGTATCCTCCAGGCCGGTGGCGACCTTAATATCCCGGCTCAGCGCGTACAGAGTGGTGGTCTCCGATTCCCGGCGCCGTGCCGCCTGGGTCTGCTGGCGGATTCGAGAGGTCAGGTAGCTGATTGTCAATCCAACACCCAACATAGCGATGAAGGTGAAGACGTACTGAGTGTCAGCTACGACGAAGGTCAGGTATGGCGGAACGAAAAAGAAGTCCAGCGCGAGAACGCTCAAGGTTGCGACCATGACTGAAGGGCCGAAGCCCCAGGCGACGGCAGTGATGACGACACCCAGCAGGTATAGTGCCATTATGTTGGTGGGATCAAAGAACCGGTGGACTAATTGGCCTAGCAGTGTGGCCAGTGCCACTAGCCCCAGACCCCACCAATAGCCACGCCGGTCGGCGCGTTGCACATCTCTCATGTTCATCTGCTTCGCTTCATCTAGTGCTAGATTGGGCCCGAAACATAGCTCGGCTCGGAATACTATATCAGGCATTTGGCTTAACCAAAAACCGGCGAATGGCATTTCGCGCCACTTCCACCGGATAACGAGTGGACTCTACCTCCAGGTCACGCTGTAGAGTGAGGATCCCCAGTCATGCACTGGAGCAATATCCTTTCCCGAGAATAGACCGATCGCTCTCTTTGGCTCCACTTTTCTTCACCCACAATAAGAGTGATCCGAAGGACGCTCTTCTTGCGACTCATATAGACCTACTTACCGCCGGCTTCCTCAAGACAACACTCCTGCGCACGCGCCACGAAAAGTCTAGCTCGGGTGACGTTCCTCCGGGCCAATCGGGGTGATCGTAAGTTTGGGATGCGGGTGGACGTGTCTGGTAAATGAGTATCCTTTGCGCCAGCGGAAGAGGATGTATATTGCCAAGCCAATACCCATCCACGCGAGGCCAAAGTATCGGCTGTACGGCTGCACAACCATGATCACGATCCATACTCCCACAGTGAATAGCAGGCCGAGCACAGCAGTAAGAGGAATCTCTTTGCCCTTGACACGGACATTAAGCCTCAGCTTGAACGGACGTTGATGGTCTGGCTCCTTGACCCGCAGCGCCAGAATTGATGCGTGCGCCATGGCAAAAGAGGCCATGGAGCCGAAAGCATACAGACCACCCAGGACAGTAAATATGTTGGGCACGACCAGCCCCTGGGCCAATATCACCATGGATATCAAGGCGAAGATGATTATTGCGGCGTAAGGCGTCTTGAACTTGCGATGCACTTTGCCAAACATCGGCGGCAGGCTATGGTTCTCGGCCAGTGAGAACGAGGTACGAGAGATGCCAATCAGTCCGGCGTTGGTGGCTACAGTTAGAATCGCGGCACCCATGATTGCGATCAACAACGGAAACAACGACCGAAACGCGTTAACCAGAAAGGACAACGCCACTTGCGCTGTCGGGTCTTCAGTCCAGCGCGTCGCCCACACTGTCGGATCGATGCCGTTATAGATGGAATCAGCCACGCCCGCCACCGCGTCTTCTGACCAGTTTCCTGCTAGATCCACAGGACTCATCACACTGAAGGCAGAGATTGAGATTGCGGTGAACAGGCCGAGCACAGTGACGATCATCAATATTAGCGCCTTGGGAACTCGGCGCTGAGGTTCCCTGGCTTCCCCGGCAAGCTGGGAGATGGATTCAATGCCGGTGAAGGCAACGGTGGCGATGGCTACGCCAAAAACCACACTTTGGGTGGAAGGCCAATTCTGCACCATGCGCCGCCACACTATGTCCGCATTGAAGAAAAGGAGGAGTGCGGTGACCACCATTAGAACTTCTGTAACTAAGTCCAGTGCAATTAGAGTGAGGTTAAGGTGGGAGGACTCTCGCACCCCGAGAACGTTGATTATCATGAGGAACGACACGAGCCCAATAGAGAACAAGATGCCTGTTACCGGCTCTTTCAGCGCTGGCCAGAAGTAGCCCAGATAGTGCGGCACGGTGAAGGCCGAGATGGCGACAGTTATTATGTAGCTGAACATGAGAGCCCACCCTGCACCGAATGCTACCATATCATTGAAACCATGTCGGGCGAAGCTGGAAGAGCCGCCCGCCTCGGGGTACATGGCAGTACCCTCTGCATAGGTTAGGGCCGTGAAAACGAAGAATATTCCCGCGATACCCAGCACCAGGGGGGTCGCTCCAAGGGTGACCACAGCTACCAATCCCAGCGCATAAAAGATGGAGGAGCCTACATCGCCGTAACCCACACTGAACAGGGCGGGAACGCCGAGGACGCGACGCAGGTGAAACACCTTGGTCCGGTGCAATCGCACCACCCGGTCACCGGGACGGCGGATATTCCTCACGGTGCCTCCGGGACTGAGAACAATGTGTCTTTCATGTATGCACCGGGCACCACTGTACCAGGATATGTCCGCAGTGAAGTCAAATGCGCCTCAAGAAGGTAACTCGAAGTATCAAGAAAACATCAAGGTGAAGCCTGTGTCGGCAACAGATATGCGGTCTCCAGGATGACGACCAGTCAATACAGACGCAAGTAGGTCACCGGCTGGCTATTGGTAGCGTCAACTTTGTTGTGTAAATTCCCGTAGGTACCAGCGGGACAACTCCATGCCATGCCCTGTGGACCACGGGTCTGTCGAGTACGGCAACCGAAAGAACCTGCCCTGAGAATGGGTGCGGAAAAGTCATGAGTGGTGGGCGATTCTGGATTCGAACCAGAGACCCCAGTCTTATCAGGTAGAGGTCAGAAAAGGTCTCACGGTTCGAATACTCTCCTTTCATGGCTTTTGAGCGGGCCAGGGTTTGCTTAACGTCACGGCATTTGGAAACGTTGCGCATCTCCTCGGTGGTCTCCCTTCGAAGTCCCACGATACTGGTTCAGCCCCAACCTCAGGTTCCTGGAGTTTCCCACAATGCCCGCACAGGTACAGCATAGAGACCCTCTCCAAAGGGCACGCTCGTCTCACCGTCGTATAGCACCACGCCAGCAGCGAAGCGTTCTCCTACTGTCTCGCGCAGCTTGCGAAGCCCACGGAAGTCCGCGGCTGTCACCGTGGCGCCTGCCTTGACCTCCACACCGGCTAGCTCGCGTGCACCGCGCTCGAGGACAATGTCTACTTCGAGGCCATCCTTGTCACGAAAATGGAAGAAGCTCACCGGTGTTTCCTCCCAGCTCGCTTGTCGACGCAACTCCTGGAATACGAAGGTCTCCAGAATCTGGCCAAGGGTGTTGCGATCCGCTGCCAACGCCGGAGCGTCCAAGCCGAGAAGGGCGCAGGCAAGTCCGGTATCCCCCATGTGGATCTTCGGGGTCTTGATCAGACGGCTGAGCCGGTTGCTATACCAGGGCGGAAGTGTGTCGAGGAGGAACAACCGCTCCAGTATGGTCACGTAGTCGCGAATTGTTGGCCGGCTGAGCTGGAATGGGCTGGCCAGGTCAGTCACGTTGAGCAGCCGGGACGTTTGCCCGGCGGCCAAGGCCAGCAGGCGCGGCAGGGCATCCAGAGCGCTGATGCGCGCCAGGCCGCGTGCGTCGCGTTGCACCAGAGTCTCCACATAATCGCGGTACCATGCTGCCTTCCGCCCAGAGGACGCCCGTGCCAGCGCCGCGGGGTACCCGCCTGCCGCCACACGCTCGGCCAGTTCCTTCCCGAGACGTGGCCACCCCTGTGTCTTGAGTGCACCGCCAAAGAGGGCCGCAAGGAACCGGGAAGGGTGCCCAGACAGCTCAGCATGGGACAACGGGTGCAGCCGCACGATCTGCATGCGTCCGGCGAGCGAGTCTGCCAGTCCGGGCACAAGCAAGATGTTGGTGGACCCCGTGAGCAGGAAACGGCCGGGGGTCCGGCAACGGTCCACTGTAGACTTCAGCGCGGTAAAGAGCTGCGGAACGCGCTGCACCTCATCCAGGACCGTGTGCTCCGGCAGGTCTGCAACAAATCCCACCGGGTCGGCTCTTGCGGCCTCTGCCGCGACATCGTCATCGAAACTGAAGTAGGCATAGCCCGCCCTCTCACCAACCATGCGTGACAGCGTGGTCTTGCCCGACTGCCTCGGCCCATGGATCAGGACCACCGGCGTATCTGCCAGCGCCTCGGCGATCCGCCCTTCGATGTATCGGGGGTATAGCGCGGAGTTAGCCATTATGCGGCTGATTGTAACATTTGGCTTCGTCTGATTGCAAGGATAGATAGCGGCCAATTGAAATGTTTAGTGCCGGAGGATCGAAACTGTTGCACTGCCGATTGCAGATCGATTCTTCCGAAGTTCGCTTAATGGAGGAAACATCGCTGAGACAAACATGGGCGGATGTTGAAGAGGCAAAGGTATGGCGTGCTGACCTGTGCGCCGATCTGGCCATGCCTCTCCCGGACATCGACGTCCGCCGTGACCTGGTGAGCCGTGGAAGGCTCCGGGAACAAAACGACGATATTGATTTGCACCGGTGCCCGGCCAAGACGAAAACATACGGCGCTCACCTGACGGGCTACGTTGTCGGTAAAGATGAATTGATGGTCAGGATATACGACAAGCGGCGTGAGATAGCTGTTAGCGCGAAGCAATGGTTCGAACAGCTGTGGGAGCGCGGCGGCCTGGCTGCCGGTGTTCCTGTGACTCGTGTGGAGTTCCAGATGCGACGAAATGCGCTGCGCGAAATACAGACTTCTTCCATGTGGGAGCTAAGGCAGCAATCGGCTGACCTGTGGAAACGCATGGTCGAATGGTTGACCGTTCGTGTCCCAAATGGAGATAGCAACCGATGGCGCTGGCCTGTGGCCGAATGGTGGCAGACGGTGCAAATGGCGGGGGGTGTATTTGGCGATATCTGCGGGGTCAGCCGGCTATCGCTTGGGCGACCGAAGTTCCATCGCCTGATGGCCCAAGTCCGGGGGCTGCTCATCAGCGCTGTCGGGCTAGGGATGGGGGCGGCCGAGAATGAAGGGTTCGCCACGATGCAAGCGCGAGAGAAGGTCCGTGAAATCTTCGAGGATGAAATTTTCCTGGAAGCGTGTCGGGAACGTGGTGCGCGGATGGCCATGGTGGAGTGATGTGCCCCGGTATGGCGCACTTTGGCGAAACTGGATGGCTAGTGAGAATGGTCTCGATGTGGCCTTTGGGATTCGGGGCGGCGTGCGTACAGGTAGTCGAACGCGCGGGAAGATATAGGCGGACGGACCGGAAGGCTAGGCCTTGACATTATATACCCGAGAGGTATACAATCGGGCAAATGATAAAGATATACACTTGCATCCGCTGCGAACATGAATGGCCCAGCAGGAAGGACCGGGGTCCAAAGGTCTGTCCAAAATGCAAGTCTCCCTATTGGGACAAGGTGAAATGGAAGGGGGTGAAGAAGTAGGCTAAGAGACCTACAAAAATGGGGCAGGAAGGACAGGTTCGGAGATGGATAAGCTAAGGAGGTGATTTCGATGGCAACTGCCATTGAAAGAAGCAATCCATTCGACGTTCTAGATACGTATAACCGAAAAATACTGGCGAATCGCTCGAGGGCAGCGATCAGGAGGGCGATGCGCGAGAAGAACGTACGGAGCGGGGACGTGCCTATTTTGGTCAAGCTGGCGGATTTGCTAAGAGCCGCCCGAGAAGGCGACCAGTCAATCTCTACGTCGCAGGTAAAAGCTTCGGATTCGCGTTCTTTGAAAATCCTGATGCAGACAATGCAAGCCCTGGAGACAAGGCTCATAAATACCAAGGCCTTCAGAGATAGATTGGAAGAGTTGGCGAAATCTGCGCAGGACCTTGCTGAGAACAAACCAGTAGAGCACAAGAACTTAGTAAGCCTTGAAGATTTCTGCAAAAGGTATGCTGAACTGCAGCAGCGAATTGTGAAGCAACCTCTGAGCGGATCAACATATGGAGTGAGTGTGTGGCCATTCGGAAGGCAGATAAAGTCTATCTAGAGTGTCTGCTAGAGCTCAATTCAGGGTTCGGTGAACAGCTCTTGGCTATCCAAGACGGGGATTATCCGGGGAGCTGCGCTGTCGCTTTGATAAAGAGCCTGGACCAAGCTTCCAGAGTCCTGGCGGGTCGGATAAGGGACCTGATCCGTGAAAGCCAGAGGGCAAGTGCAGACGCGGAAGACATCCTGGCCGAAGCTTCAAACATATACGACTTCATTGATTATTTTCAGAGTTTCGTTTTCCCCGTTTTGAGAAGCAGTGATATTAGAAGCGTACCAGCGGAATTGGTACGCCCGTTGGAACGACTATCCGCATTACTGTTCCCTGATTCCAAGCTGATCATCAGTTCTGTTCCGGTAACTAACTACTATTTCTCTGAGATTTCGCCCAAAATCAAGGAGATGTTTGAGAACCTTGACATAGGCGGGATATTAGCTGAGCAGGGTATTGGTTCGAGTGAAATCTTCCACCTGCAACTTTCGGCGAATCCACCGTGCGGCATTTTATCGCATTGTCTTCTTGGCCACGAAATTGGGCATGCATTATACAAAAAGGCGGGGTTGGAAAATAGAATACCACCGCTATTAGTATTCGAAGAAGCTGCAATCACACGGTGCGTAGACTCTCACCTGCAGTCTATGGCAGCGAACCTGAATGCGAGTGGGCCAACGCAGATGGCATTGCAGCAGACAAGAGAGTTTGTCGAATACGTCACAAGGGTACAACTGCCGATAATGGGGTCAAGTTGGGCCGAAGAAATGTTCAGCGATATTGTAGGAACAGGGTTGTTCGGTCCAGCCTATGTGTGTTCACTGGCGTTGCTGCTCTTGCCATATGAGGACATGGATTCGCCTAGTGATGGGTATCCTCCATCGAGACTGCGCGTTCAAGCATGTATAAACGCGTTGGATCGGACGGATCCTGGGTTCGGATATCGGAAGCTAAAGGTGGGATCGGAAAGCCGAAAGGATTATGATTCGTTGGTGAAACCCTGGCGGGAAGTTGTCGGAAGCCAATACAAATGGCCTGATCAAGAACCATATCGGACGGTTTTCGAAAGTGTCCTAGGGATCAAAGCTAATATTATCAACGAGGCGAAGGCAGCGTTAAGTAAAAGTAGATACTCGCCCGTCGATTTCGGTACAGAGGTTCCAACTCTGAGAGCAAGAATAGCGGACTGGCTGCCGCCAAACGAATATCAGCAGGGTGTTGGCGCGGAGGAACCAGGGAAACGTCTAACGATCACTCCGCTTCTGGAGATTGGCCGTCAAGTCCAGAAGGGCAGCTGTTCGATAGACGTTCGTCTAGGAACGCATTTCCTACTACAACGTCGTGCCAATATTGGTTTGATAGAGCCGGGGAAGGCAAAATCGCCGGCTGACGATTTTTCGGTGACAAGGTATGTGGTGCCTTTCGGCAACAAAATAGTCTTGCATCCGAAGCAGTTTGTTCTTGGGTCCACTTTGGAGTACGTAAGGATGCCTCTGGATTTAGGCGCTTACGTGGTTGGGAGGTCATCTTGGGGGCGGGTGGGACTTGTGGTGGCCACTGCCATAGGAATACATCCGGGGTTCAGAGGAGTAATCACTTTTGAGCTATCGAATCTCTGTGAGGTGCCAATAACTCTGAGGCCTGGGCGCACAATAGCCCAAGTGTTTTTCCACAACATCGAAGGGTATGTTGACCCGTGCGGTGTACAAACTCATTCCATCGGAGATTCGATACCTCAGGCTATCTACGATTTCCCAGACGCAGAACTAGCCAAGATCATCCACATGGCGAAATCATGATGTTGTCAAGTCGCGTAAGTATGTCTTGTGAGGTGCGGCAGTGGATGATTGGCACTCAGATCGGGATTGCCCGCAAGTACATGATAGTACACGGTACGCTGTAGGTGGCGTAAGCGCACAAGTTGCCTTACAGAGTTACTTCAAGCCCATCCTGTCTGCCGGGGAAAACTGCCGGTGCTTCTCTATAGCATTCTCGGACTGACAGTAGCGGATGTACCTCTCTATCATGGCAAGGGTCTTGTGCCCGAGAAGCTCTTTGAGGTCAAGCTGCTGGCCGCCGTTCTTCAGGAAGTTGACAGCAAACGTGTGCCTAAAGGTGTGGGGGCTGCATCGCGTGCTGGTGATGTTGGCCTGCTTGCCGATGTCGCCTATCAAGTGGGATAGGCCCGAACGGGTCAATGGCTTGCCTTCTTCGCTGGTGAACAGACGATCGCAGTTGTTCGGGCGGACCAACAGCCATTTCAAGATGGCCTTCTGGGCCATGTATCCGACTCTCACAGTCCGCTCCTTACGGCCCTTGCCATGGACCTTAACCCTTCCTTCGTCCCCATTGTAGTCACGAGGAAACGCTATCTCTACCAACTCCTCCGCTCTGAGACCGGAGTCCAATAGGGTGAGGATAATAGCCCTGTTTCTCAGTCCCAGTCGGGTTCCAGCAGGACAGGCATCAAGCATGTGCTGTATATCCGTGGTGGTGTAGGTGGGAATAATCGTCTGGTCAACGATCGGATGCTTAACGTTGGTAAGCGGGGAATCGGGTATGAGTCCCTCTTTGACGCACCACGAGAAGAAGGCTTTCAGGGTCCGGTAATAGTTATCGGCAGTGCTGGCCTTGGCCTGGCGTTGTGCATGAGGGGCGTTGCTGCCCCATCTGGCCGGTGCCGTGAGAATGTAGTTGACGAACAGCCTGATATGCATGGGGGTACCGTTCAGAACGAGTGTCAGGGCTGTTCCCGCCTGTCCTAATCGGTGATCCGCAGAAGGCTCTGTGAAACCTGGATACCCGCATTCGCGGGTATGACATTTTGGGACAGGCTTTGCGCGTTTCGTCTTGGCTTCAGTTTAGATACGCTGGTGGGCGATTGAAGATTCGAACTTCAGACCCCAGTCTTATCAGGTAAGGGCCAGAAAAGGTCTCGCGGTTCAAGAAACTCCTTCCAGTGTTAGTTAACCTTTGCTCTCGGAATTGTTGTCCAGGGTTTTGCGGCTTTCAGAACTTATTCTAGCGACATATTCAGATGCTTTCGTCACAAAGGGTAGCGTCTCTCTCTGCCAATCGAGAGCGTTTGGCCCCAGTAACCTTACAAGAAACTCGGTCATTCCGACAGCAGTGCGCAATATGGAATGACAAGTAGCTACAAACAAGGCGTCATAATAGTGCGGTCCAAGCGAGATCTCAGTTATATCAGGGTCAGTCATGACGCGAATGGCCAATGCTCGGGGGTGAGCCAGTTGACTTAACTGGCCGTAATTAGGTTTCCAAATGTTGCGGCAGAAATCGTATGATATGGCCTCAGCCATGGTCTGAAAACTGGGCAGGCGTTTTGTTCCGGTGGTGTCGAGCAATGCGTCAGCGATGGCAATATCCTTTTCAAGTGCCCTGCAAGTGACATAGTCTTCTTCTGCTGCTCTGTTAAGAATGACGGATTGACTATGATAACCTTTTTGGAGAAAGTCATAAGCACAACGCAGGGAATTAAAGGTTCGTGCAGTCAATAACAACCAGAGGTATTCACGTTTGTTATCGTCGTGATAGGTGAATTTGGATAAGGTGTTGAAACCAGCTAGGTAGCAGTCAAAGAGTCCCTTTATGATATCGAGCTCATAATGATGTGTGGAGAGGGTAGCGTTCCGAACTTCGGCTTCACTCTCTTCAAGAGACTGCAGATGTGTGTCAGCCATTGTATGTGTGTTCCTACGTAACGAACGAGCGATGTTTGATAATAGTCTTTGCACGAGGGCTAGAGAAGGCTTAGTTTGAGCGGCTAGGTCCTTCCCAGTCAGGCTTGGGCCTTTGCGCGAGAGCGTCGAGCCCGTCCCTTCACATTTACTGATATGTCCAGATCGAGCGCATTCGCGACCTTGAAGAACGTATTCAGGGTGGTGTCGGAATCGCCCTTCTCCAACCTGGAGATAGCGGGCTGTTTGGTTCCGACAAGCTTAGCAAGCTGTGCCTGGCTCATACCGAGCTGCGTCCGCCTCTTAATGAGAGCGCGCACCATGTCGTACCGAGGCTTCAGGGCCTCGTACTCTTTACGAATTTCGGGCTTGCTGAGAAGCTCGGCTTCGAATTCCTCGAACGAAGTGCCCTTGTTTTCCATCACCAATCACCTATGCACATTATATGCCAATGATATAACGCATGTGTTATATAGGTCAAGGTCTCGACTGGTAGTCCATCAACCTCTGTAAAGCCAGGTGCTTATCGCCTTCGGGCGTCTTGTCTGCTTTCTTCAAGATGGCGTGCAGCAATATGAATTGTTGGCCCTCGCGGGCCGCAAAGAAGATACGGTAGATGTCCGAACCATGCTTGATGCGAAGTTCCCTCAGGCCCGATTTGTCGATCTTCCTCACGTAGGGCATTTGGAGAGATACGTTGAATTCCCTGAGCAGCTTCAGCACGTGCAGTATCTCTGCGATTGCACCGTCAGGTTGCCTCAAGATGAAGTCCTTGACGGGCTCATAGCCTTCATCATCAGCGTAGAAGATTACCTGCCAGTTCATGGAGTAGATTATACTACGCCAGAGCCACTGCAGATCACCGGGCAGTGCCCGGTGATAGAGAAGCGTTGATGCTCATAGGTGGCCATTCATCGCAAATGACGGAGAACGAGGCTCGGATTCGCCGGGCGAGTCCATTCATCAACTACCATGTCCTTGAAGTCGGGCCAATGAAAAAGTTCACGCTTTCGTAGCCAGAGTGCAGGGTGCAACCC
>JACPPY010000085.1 GCA_016190755.1 Chloroflexota bacterium
CTTCAGGACCCTGGAAATACGCGCATAGTTGTCCGCCTCCTTGCTGGAGTCCAGCAGGACGCCCCCCGACATGCCTAAATTGAATTGCTTGATCACCTGGGCAGCCGCCACATAGTTCTCATAGATAACCTGGTCCCGCTTGCCCACCAGCCTCTCCATGCCCAACCCTTTCTTGACCGCTTCAGAGGCGTTGATATTGCAATACTTGCACAGGAGGTTGTCCTTGGCATATTCGCAGTAGTTCAAAGGCACCAGGAACAAGGAGTTGTCTAGCCTCTGGGCGATGATCGAAGGCATGGGCTTGCCTCTGGAGGTCTTGCGGTCATACCACTGGGGCCGGGGAGGGAAGAAGACCTCCTCTATGGGGTCTCCATCCCGGTAGAGCCGGTAGCGCCCCCGCCCCTCGTAGCGGAACTCCCAGGGGCTCCTGCTGTCGAACATGGGCAGCAGGTTCAACCCGTTGGAGAGCTGACTGATGCCGGGGCTGTAGACATACCCCTCCGTCGCATCGTCCGGTCCATAGATATCCTCCTTGTCATAGGAGAAGTACCATTTGGTATTTGGCAGGGACCACCTGCCTATCATGCGACTGTCGGCGTTGGGTTTTATCCCTTCCCGCAGGACATCCGCCTTGACGATCAGGGTGCGGTCTATCTCAGGGAACTCCTCCATGAGCTGCTGTATGCGCTCCTGGCCGTGCACCGCCTCCTTCTTCGCCATCTTTGTTGTTCTTGTCTTCCGGGTAGCCATCCTGTCTTCCTCCTTTAGGTAACTCCCCTCATTGCTACGTACAAAGCTTGCATTCACTAAATATACCGCTAAAAAAAAGGCTCTGCCTGCGCCGTCAGGGCCCCCCGTTCCAGCGAAGCAACAAGTCGTCTCTATCGGCCTTGGCAAGTACCTCTATCACCAGTACCAGGGCATGAAGGGTGGCCGCGCGTTGCTCCTCCGGAATATCCCGGACCAGCTCCTGGAAGAGCAACTGCTTTTCCGTCTCCAGCCTGCGCCGTAATTCCTGTCCTTCGGGACTGAGACCGACCAGCACGACCCGCCGGTCCCGATCATCCTGCCGACGTGTCACTAGGTCTTTCTGGACCAGGTGGTCAACCGCCCGGGTCATGGTGCTGTTGGCCAGCCCCATGGTCTCGCTCAATTCATTCATAGTGATTTCCGATTTTAGGGGAAAGGCCATCAAGGTGGAACTCTGAGACACCGTGATACCGTGCCGCGAAACACACATCTGGTCGCATTGTCGGAAGTTCCTCACCAGGGTGTACATCAACTGCTGCATCCGAGCAGCCAAAGCTGCGGTCTCAACCTGCTTAGTAGTCATCGCAGATAGTTGGTGCATCGACCACACTCCCGTGGATGGCCCACAGGTATTTTGTGAAAAGATTCACATTCGGATGAGAAGCCTGGAGTCAAGCTCGCAACAATCCTGCTTACTCCCCTTAACCCCTGGTCTCGAACCAAAGAGGCCTCCTCAGTCCTGTAAAAGGTTGACGCCAACCTAGCACAACATTTGGCTTTTGTCAATCGTGACGATGTGTCAACATTGACCTGTTTGCCAACTGGTAACTCTGAACTTGCTTCGTTAAACTGATTCAAGATATAAGATATACACAAACTTGACAAATCCGGCGAAGCCGTCATAGCATGTAGCATAAATCATAAGGAGGTTCCCATGAACGTCTGGCATTCCCATCTCACCCCTCTTCGGTTTCTTGAGCGGAGCGCCAATATCTTTCGAGAGCGGCCCGCCATTGTTTACGGCGATACTTGCTACAGTTACAGCCAACTATTTGAACGCGTTAACCGTTTGGCCTCCGCCTTGCGTTCTGCCGGCATCCGGAAGGGCGACCGCGTGGCGTTCTTGACACCAAACACTCCGCCACTCCTTGAGGCCCACTTCGGCGTGCCTCTCGCCGGGGCTATCCTCGTCGCCATAAACACGCGGCTTTCGTCTGAAGAGGTGGCCTACATCCTCAATGACTCGGGGTCTAAAATGCTCTTTGTGGATACGGAGTTGAGCGGCTGCGTAGAGCCGGTGCTCGATCATATTGAAACAGCAAAGCACATGGTCAACGTGGTGGATGTTGCCGGGGGGAAGCGCTTGAATGGCCCGGACTACGAGGAGTTTTTGGCTGGTGGCTCCCCGGAGCCCTTGGAATGGGTGTTGGAAGACGAAGAGGACGTCATAGCCATCGACTACACATCAGGCACAACAGGCAACCCCAAAGGGGTCATGTATACTCACCGAGGGACTTACCTCAATGCCCTGGGCGAGGCCTTGGAAACCAAAATCGATAGCGATAGCGTCTATCTCTGGACGTTGCCCATGTTTCATTGCAATGGGTGGTGCTGCACCTGGGGGGTGACGGCTATGGGGGGAACCCACCTCTGCCTGAGGA
>JACPPY010000089.1 GCA_016190755.1 Chloroflexota bacterium
CGTTTGTAGACAGACAAAAACGGCTGTTAGCCCGATTTCGTATCTATTCTGCCTTCAACCTGCTGGAAGTTCGGCCTAAAGTAGTGCCTATGTATCCCGCAGGCCAATTTACGTAAACCTACGGATATTCAGCCAGTCACACACTGGACTACCCTTAGGTAAGTACTAGGACAAATCCACGAGCGGTACCTAGCCTTGTGGCTATCGGCGGCATTGCCGCTCAGGAGGCAAGACAATTCAGCAGTGACCCTCAACGGCAGATTGTCGCTTCTCGTCCAGGCGCTGCCGGAGAGCCTTTCGCTCTTGTGCTAGAGGGAACATCTAACTCGCGAAATTGGTTGAACAGGAGGACGTGTGTCATGAACAAAATGGTTGGACATCGGGTGCTTGCAATGGTTGTTATTCTGGTCCTGTTGTCTTCCACGCTTCCCGGTGAGAGGGCCGTCGCTGCGGATTCGGCCTCCGATACAGCCGAAGCGGCTGGGTGGAGGCCCGGCAGGGTGATAACCGCCAATGTTGTGGCCCTCAATCAGGAAATTGTGTATAACAGGCTCGGGACGATCAATCCGGTGGGCATGATATACGCTCTCAGGCGAGATGTGGTCCACAAGAATCGGGGTCGTGACCTGGATGGAAAAACAGAAGCGGAAACCCCCGGCCATGCCCTGATGCCAGGCAAGGTGGGACTGCGGGCCGACAAGCGCCCGCGGCCGCTTACCCTCCGTATGAACGTCGATGATACCCTCGTAATCAACTTCCAAAACCTGCTCAACCCGGAGCCGCTCCACCGGCACGGGCCTTTCGGCGGCGAAGCGGACCAGCCCAAAACGAGGAACACTGGCCTGCATGTCACGGGAATGCAGCTTGTGGACAGCATCTCTGACGACGGCTCCAACGTCGGCCGGAACGAAAGCAGCCTTGTGAAGCCGGGTGGCTCAACCACCTACAGGATACTTGCGGAGCGCGAAGGCACATACATGGTCGAAAGTCCCGTGGACAACGTCAGCCTCGAAGGCATCGGGACACGCGCCTTCGGGCTGTTCGGCGCAGTGAACGTCGAGCCGAAGGGGTCTGTGTGGTACCGGAGTCAGGTGACGCAGGCCGAGATGGCGCTGGCCACCGCACGTACCTCCCCCAGCGGGCACCCGGTCATCAACTACGCTGCGGTCTATCCGAAAGGGCATCGCTATGCGGGCCTTCCCGTCCTGAACATACTGGACGGCGACGAGATTGTCCATTCGGACCTGACGGCCATAATCGTGCCCCGTGCCAGGACCTACACGCCAAATCCCGCTTATCCTGACCGTGACCAGCCGTTCCGAGAGTTTACCATCGTATTCCACGATGAGATAAAGGCAATACAGTCGTTCGCTCTTTTCGAAGACCCGGCCTTCACGGATACTCTGCACTCGGTGCGGGACGCTACCGCCATCAACTATGGCTCAACAGGCGCCGGCGCGGAGATCGTCGCCAACCGCCTGGGTGTCGGCCCCATGTGGGACAGTGTGGAGAGCAAGTTTGAGGAGATGTTCCTGAGCTCCTGGGTGATAGGGGACCCGGCCCAAGTCGTCGACATTCCGGCCAACTCGCCGGACTGGGCAAACCCT
The DNA here is from genome assembly GCA_016190755.1 of Chloroflexota bacterium. Taxonomy (GTDB): domain Bacteria; phylum Chloroflexota; class Dehalococcoidia; order JACPPY01; family JACPPY01; genus JACPPY01. The sequence continues at coordinate 1,608 of JACPPY010000089.1, forward strand.
GACCCGGGCCCAAAGGCCACCAAAGCATTGTATCCCGAAGATCCTTCCAACGTGTACCACAGCTACCTGAACGACCACGTGAAGTTCCGAAACCTGTCGATAGGTAAAGAGCACCATATCTTCCACCTGCATGCCGAACAGTGGTTGTTCACCCCCGACGATGACAACTCGACATACCTTGACAGCCAGGCCATCGGCCCGGGCAGCGGCTACACCTACGAGATAGCCTACGGTGGGTCGGGCAATCGCAACAAGACCGTGGGAGATGCGATCTTCCATTGCCACTTCTACCCGCATTTCGCCCAGGGCATGTGGTCGCTGTGGCGTATCCACGATACCTTTGAAGCGGGAACAGTGCTGGACGCCGACGGGCGGCCGGCTCACGGCAGCCGCGCACTGCCGGACGGCGAGATAGAGGCCGGCACGCCGATCCCCGCCATGGTTCCCCTTCCCAGCCGCCCCATGGCGCCGCTGCCGGGCAACGTCGCAATAGTCCCCGGCTCGACCATGAAACCACCCTTGCCCGGAGGCCAGGTCTCTATAACCGAGCCGGATGCCAATGGCGACGGCAAGCCGGACAGGAACGTGGGCTTCCCCTTCTTCGTCCCCGGCGTGGCCGGTCACATGCCGCCAACTCCGCCCCTCGACATTGTGGATGACGGGGGCCTGCCCAGATACGTGATAATAGGTGGAACGGAGACCAAGACCGTCACCCCTTTGAACTTCAGCGCAGTCCTGGACACGGTGATAGCCCAATTCTTGCCCGAGGGAGGGACCGCCGCCGAAAAGGCCGCCATGGACTTTCATGCCCGGCGGTTCTACGACACATACACGCCAGAGGGCAAACGGGCGGCCGGCTCCAGCGGCTTTGAGACCAACGGGCTGCCTCCAGTGCGGGGCGCTCCGTTCGCCGACCCGGGCAGGACCGACGCCGGCAAAGCGTTACCCACCAACAGGGTGTACCGCGGCGCTGACATACAGCTCGACATGGTCCTCAACAAGTCTGGTTGGCACTTCCCGCAATCGCGCATCGTGACGCTTTGGGGCGATGTTCTGGACACGCTCGCCGGGAACAGGCCGCCCGAGCCCTTCGTCATGCGGGTTAACTCCGGTGACGTTATCGATTTCTTCCATACCAACATGGTTCCCATGGACTACGAACAGGATGCGTTCCAGGTCCGGACGCCTACTGACGTCATAGGTCAACATATCCATCTGGTGAAGTTCGACATTTTGGGCTCTGACGGCGGGGGCAACGGCTACAACTACGACGACGACACGATGAGCCCCGATGGTGTCCGCGAGATAATCGATGCCATACAGGCGCCTGGCGGAGACGCCATAGGCCTGCCGCCGGGGCAGACGAGGGAAAGCCTTGCCCCTGAACCGCATCCTTTCTTTGGGGCTACCGGGCCTAACGGCGAGGACTGGCGAGGCGCCCGAACGACCGTACAGAGGTGGTACGCCGACCCGCTAGTTAACAGATCGGGTCGTGACAGGACGCTGGGGACAGTATTCACGCATGACCACATGGGGCCTTCCTCCCACCAGCAGGCCGGCCTCTATGGCACGCTTCTCGTTGAGCCGCGGCTCTCCCAGTGGCGCGATCCGGAGACCGGCGTAACCTTCGGTGGGGAAAAGGTTACACCCAGGACCATAGCAAAGGGCCTGACAGACGGCGGCCCAACCTCCTGGCGCGCCGACATAATCGTGGCTGAAGACCGCATCCCCCGGACAGTCACCAACAACCACGACAAGGCCAGTTTCCGCGAGTTCTTCCTGGAATTCCAGGACTTCCAGTTGGCCTATGAACACGGCCGCGGCGGCACGCTGACCAAACCTATACCGGATCCGGCGGGCGCCATCAACCCGCCGGGGACGAAGGAGGTGGGCTTGCCGAAACTCTTCGCCAAGCCAGAGGCTTTTGCCAAGCCGAATGCGCCGGGGAAACCGGAGGCCATTTCTGCGGCCGATGTCGGCACTTTCACCGTGAACTACCGTAACGAGCCTATCGCGCTGCGTGTGCGCGACCCGCATACGAAGCGGCAGGCGGAAGGCGCGGCGGGAGACCTTTCCCTCGCCTTCGCTTCAAATATTACCCGCGCCGATCCGGACCTCAACGTGCAGCCAGACTTCTACCCGCCGCTTACTGCCGATGTCAGGCCGGGCGATCCATTCACTCCCCTGCGGCGCGGTTTCGAGGGCGACAGGGTGAGGATAAGAACACAAGTGGGCGCGACGGAGGAAGGGCACAACGTAAGCATCCACGGCATGAAGTGGCTCCAGGAATTCGCAAGCCCGAACTCCGGCTGGCGCAACTCGCAGATGATGGGCATCTCGGAGCAATTCAGCTTCGATGTGACTGTAAACCCGCTCTTGACAGGCGGCTCTGCTGATTACCTGTACATGGTTGGGTCCTCGGTAGACGACCTCTGGAATGGGAACTGGGGAATAATGCGAGCGTACAGGGGAAAACGCGACGACCTCAAGCCCCTGCCGAGCAATCCGCAGGCAGGCGCCGGTTTAGTGGTACGGAACGCCAAAGCTTTTGACGGGGTGGTTCCCAGGGGCGTGCCCACGAAACAGTACGACATCACGGCAGTGCTGGCAAAGGACGTGCTCCCCGGAGGATCTCTAGTGTATAACCCGCGTGGGGCCACACTGCAAGACCCCACGGCCATCCTCTATGTACGGACACAGGACCTGGTCCTTGATACCTCTGGCAAGCCGGCCGGCCTTAAGGAAGGCGTGCCTGTGGAGCCGCTCATACTGCGGGCGAACGCCGGCGACCGCATCGAGGTCACTCTTCGCAATAAGCTGCCTCATGTCCTGCCAGACCTGCCCGGATTCAATGCCTTGCCTCCCATAATCACGGGCGTGGAAGGCATCGATGCTGATCATGGCTTCAACGCCAACGATGTCAGGCCGTCCAACCGTGTCGGGTTGCACCCGCAACTGGTGGCATACGATGTGACAACCTCCGACGGAGCGACGGTCGGTTTCAACGACGATCAAACTGTGGCGCCGGGCGAGATGAGAAAATACACCTGGTATGCCGGCGACGTCACTTACAACATGGTTACCAAAACGCTGCGAGCCAGCCCGGTGGAGTTCGGCGCCACCGGCCTGATATCCTCGGACATGATCAAGCACAGCAACAAGGGCGCGGTAGGCGCCCTCATCATCGAGCCAACAGGAACAACATGGACCGAGGATGCCGGGACCCGGGCGTCGGCCACGGTTACTTACAAGAATAACGGCAGGGTCACGAGTTTCAGGGAGTTCGTGCTGGTCCTCCAGGATGACCTCAATCTGCGGCGCGGCCACGGCGACGGGACTCCGCTACCTTTTATCGGCGGCGAAGAGGACTCTGAAGACTCCGGCAACAAGGCCGTCAACTACCGGGCGGAGCCCCTTTGGTTCAGGCTGGGCATCGAGCCCGGTGCTCCAGAGGGGGTCATAGGGAAGTTTGATTTCACCAACGCACTGGACAACGATCTGGTGGGCGGCGATCCGGTCACGCCGGTTTTCACTGCCAGAGCAGGTGACTCCATCCGGTTTCGCGTCCTTGACCCGGCCGGGCATGGACGCAACCAGGTGTTCGGCCTCCACGGCCATATATGGCAAAGGGAGCCATACGAGAACGGCTCCAGCAGGATCGGGAACAACCCCTTCTCGCAGTGGAAAGGCAGCCAGGAGGGCCTCGGACCCACCGGCCATTGGGACTTCGTCCCTGTGAACGGCGCCGGCGGAAAGAACCGCGTCAGGGGCGACTACCTGTATCGCGACATATCAACCGAGAATTTTTACCAGGGCGTCTGGGGAATCTTAAGGGTGAAATAGCACAATGTGCACTCAGCCATAACGGTCAAACCATGACACACCCCGAATTATCCCGGAGCAGCTGGGAGGTTCGGGGTGTGTCAATTATTACCAGGACAGCGGCGTATCGTCCTTGCGAGCATAACAAGTAGGGCCGCCTACTCTATGACAGATAAGGACTCGCGTTGCGCGTCATTCAAAGCCATTCGAGCGTAGCGAGAAGGCGTGGCAATCTCAGCCTCAAGCCTGCTCCTGGGGCTGAGGCCGCATGTCACCCGAGCAAAGTCTACAAATCCACCGGTCTTGAGACTGCCTCACTTCTTGATCGGGAAAGCAAGGCGTTGTTAGCAACGATGTGGCTGGAGCCCCGGGGGAAACAAGGCCTGTGACAGGCTGGCGCCTTCCCGCCGCTCAGGTGATTTTCGGAGTGTGTCATGTTCTCTTACCGCTTTCACACTTTGGAACATGCCTGAATCAACTGAAACAGAGCATCGCCCGCACGCCCAAGGTGCGACCTCTGTCTTGACGGCAGGTGGAGCGTACCCTCAATCCGCTGGACGCTGACGGCTAATGCGGGTCACACTCTTTTCTGGTCTAGTTGGTCTCCAAGCTCAATAAGGGTAAGCGCCAACTCCTGTGGAGCGGTGATCATCACGTCGTGGCCCGTGGCCAACCAAGACGACATCAGACAAGTCGTCGCAGAAAAGCAGGTTGGCAATGTCGTTGATATGCGTGTCCAGGTCTATCCTAGAACTTATTAAATGGGACAACGCGCCCAGACCAACAAGGGTCGGAGTGTATACCTCGTGTCCTGCATTTCTCAATATTGGTGCCACCCAGCGCCAGCACCAACCACCATGGAAAGAACCGTGCACCAAAATATAAGTGGCCATTCAAGTAATTACCTTTACAGCTAGGCTGGATGCTGCGCTACTTGCTTGAGGCTTCTTCTGCTTCGGCGACTATCCTCTTCACGATCTGAGCGGCTGGTAGCACTTCATGCACTAATCCGGCTGTCTGTCCTGCCCAAGGTATGAACTCTTCCATCTTGCCTTGCTGTATAGCCGCTATGACATCAGCGCGCAAGCGTTCGGCCTCTTGCTTTGCTACCTCGCGGCTTTTCTGCCATTTTTCAATAAAAGGAGTGCGAAGCGCGCGTGGGACTGTATCGTAAGCTGTAGCTTCTCGTGGGAAGATGTCATTCCAGACTTCAACTTTAATTGCATCCTCGGAATTGGCCGCTATGATTGCCTGCTTCCACGTCTGGCTGATTGGCGCTTCATCGGAGGCCAGGAACCTGGTCCCTATGTTAGCCCCCTGCGCGCCAAGGACTAGAGCCGCAGCAAGGCCACGGCCGTCAGCGATTCCGCCAGCCGCAACTACGGGCAGAGGACGGACAGCGTCCACGACCTGTGGGATCAGGGGCAGCGCAGCCACTGTTCCACTAAAGCCCCCTGCCTCGCTGCCTTGGGCGATAATAACGTCAACGCCCCTCTCGGCAGCTTGCCTCGCCTGCTGTACGGTAGTCACCTGATGCATGACCAGGCTGCCAACAGCGTGAGCCCGTTTGACCAAATCACCAGGGTCGCCGAGTGCAAATGAAATAATCGGCGGCTTGGCTTCTAAAATGAGGGCAAAGATCTCTTCGTTGGGCTGTGCCAGCGTGTAGTTTACCGCGAATGGTCTGCTGGTAAGCTGCCGAACGCGAGGGAGCTCCTCCCTCAGGCTTGCAACAGGCCGCAGCAACAGCTCGCTTCTCAGGCTCGCAACAGGCCGTAGCCCAGTCCCAAAGCTACCCAGGCCGCCGGCGTTAGACACGGCAGAGACCAACTCGGCTGAAGTGAACACTCCCATTCCGGCCTGAATAATGGGAACTTCAATTCCAAAAAGGTCACATAGCCTGGTGTGAAGCATCACCCACTTCCTTTCGGGTCAAATATTGGGCACATGTCTGCTCGACCTGGTGGAGTCCAGTGGCGTTAGCTATATGTCCGATAGTTCTCATCTCCACTAAGCTCATCGTAACATGCCTGCTTGCGCTAGCAGACCCCAGTGTCTCCGAAAGTACATGACCCGGCGCACCGTTCAATTGACACGTCACCAGCAATCCTTCAGAATGAAGCAAGTTCGCAGCGTCCTGCTCAAATATAAGATCATGTTGGAGAATAACGATGAGCAGTAAATACGAGATAATCATTTACTGGAGCGAAGCAGACCAAGCGTTCATCGCGGAGGTGCCTGAGTTGCCCGGATGCATGGCAGACGGCCGAACTTATCAAGAAGCGCTCACCAATGCCGAAATAATCATTCGTGAGTGGATCGAAGCGGCTCGGGAGTTGGGCCGCCCGATTCCGCAGTCCAAAGGCAAACTAATGTATGCCTAATCCATTATTGCCAACAGTGGTTCTTGTCGGCTTTTAAGCTGCGCCCTCTTCCCTGTCAGGCCTGTCCACCAACATATCATGGATATCTGTTTATGTCTTTCCCAATCCTCAGGCGCCGTCCCCACGTCTCCACTCGTGGCTATCACCTGACCACGAAGGCAAACGGAATCATACATTTAGTATGTATGACTGGTAGTACGTATGACTGGACAAACATCCTCGTGACGGCTACTGTGCCTGCACTCACGCCCTGACCTCAGACGCAATTTAGCCACCCCCTTGACAACGAGGTAACCGTTGGTGCTAGACTGGTGCTAGGCTAATGCAACAGTATAACGATAAGAAGTTTGTGAAGAGCGCGTTGAAGGTGCTGCGCTCCGCTGGCCACCGGATTACGCGTCCCCGACGCCTGGTACTGGAGGCCTTGGGGAGCCGGGAAGCCCCTATGTCGCCGTACGATCTGCAGAAGCTGCTGCAGGAAGGCGACGAACACCTGGACGTGGTCACGATCTACCGCGTGCTGGAACTGCTGCAAGAGTTAAACCTGGTCCACAAGGTGCTATCGGTCGGTGGGTATGTACGCTGCAGGCTTGAGGATGGCAATGGGTGCCACGGGTACCTGGTATGCCGTAGCTGCGGCCGCTTGCAGGAGTTCTCCGACGAGTCCCTCTGCCGGAAAGAGGACGAGCTGGCTGCCCGGCTGGGCTTCCACGCCGAACACCATCTCAGCGAGTTCTCCGGGCTATGCGCTGGTTGCCAGGTATGAGGGAAGACTAATGAAGCGAACTTACCTGCTGATTGTCGTGCTGGTCACACTTGTTGCCGTCGCCGCCGTAGCCTGCCGGCAGACGAGCAGCGAGAAAAAGTCCATAGTCGTCACTTACTCACTACTGGGGTCTATCGTCAAAGAGCTGGTAGGCGATCGAGCGGATGTAGTCTTCTCCGTTCCGAATGGGTTGGACCCTCATGAGTGGGAGCCGTCGGCCAGGGATATTGAGACCCTGAACAAGGCGGACCTGGTAGTCCAGAATGGGCTTGGCCTGGAGGGCGGCATGGAAAAAACGCTGCAAGCCGCCAGGAACAAGGGAGTGAAGTTCTTCACCGCAACAGACTACATCACCGTGCGCCACGTTGGCCCGGGGGAGGGGATTCCCTCCGGAGACCCCGACCAGGCGATTGGCGCACCTGATCCGCATATGTGGATGGACCCGCTGGCCATGAAGAGCGTCGTCGCCGCCCTTGTGCCAGCGCTGAAACAAGAGCTGGGCCTGGAGGTGGATACCCAGGACAGGGCGCTGGAGAGCCGGCTGGACTCTCTGAACAACGAGGTTGCCACCACTGTGTCCACCATACCGCAGGATAACCGCAAACTGGTGACCGGACATGAGTCCATGGGCTACTTCGCCCAGAGGTACGGTTTCAAGCTCGTCGGGGTAATCATACCCAGCCTTTCATCGCAGGCGAGCGTCTCGGCGGCAGATCTGGCGGTGCTCAAGCAGGCGATCCAGGACAACCGCGTAAAGGCGATACTCACCGAACTGGGCACCAACCCGGCGGTGGCCAAGGCCATCGGCGATGATGCGGGGGTCAAGGTAGTCGAGATTACAACACATTCGTTGCCGCCCGACGGCTCCTATTTCACCTTCATGAAAGACATAACGAGGGTCATCACCGACGCTTTGAAGTAAGCCATGGACCTATTCATCACGCCATTCTCATCAAACAGCTTTATGCTCCAGGCGCTGGTCGCCGGTGCACTAGTCTCCGTCTCTTGTGCCGTTGCCGGGACGTTCATCGTCTTGCGCGGGCTGGCCTTCATCGGCGATGCCCTGGCCCACGGCGTACTGCCCGGCATTGCAGTGGCCATTCTGGTGGGCTTCCCAGGCATGATCGGGGCCGCTATCGGCGCCGTATTCATGATTGGCGGCATAACGCTGATCACGCAACGGTCGCGACTGTCCTCGGATACCGCGATCGGCCTCCTGTTCATCGGCATGCTGTCCCTGGGTGTGGCGATCGTATCCCGCTCGAGCTCGTTCAGCGGCGACCTCACGCGGATACTTTTTGGCGAGATACTGGGCATCAGCATGACCGCGATACTGATCCAGCTTGTCGCCACAGTAGTCATCGCGGCCACAGCCACCGTCTGCTCCCGGCCGTTCATGCTGCTTAGCTTCGACCCCGAGCAGGCGCAGGTAGCCGGATTCTCCGTCCGCCTGTATCACAACATCATGCTGCTAATGATTGCCGCCACTGTGGTCGTGTCCTTCCAGACGGTCGGCACATTGCTCGTCTTCGGCATGCTCATTGCACCCGCAGGAGCGGGCGCGCTACTCGCACGGCGGATACAAATTATGATGGCCTGGGCGATACTCTTCGGCGTGCTGTCGACGTATATTGGACTGCTTATCAGCTATCACTTTGACCTGGCTGCGGGCGCGGCTATTACACTAGTAACAGTGGTGATCTTCTTCGTCGTGTTCATCATCAAGAACCTGCGCACCGGGCATGCAGGTCAGCTTGAGGGGGTGGCACATGGATAGTCAGAGAGAGGCAACTGGACCGTTGGTATCCGAAACGGGGGCCTTTGTCCCAAGCAACGATGGCACTCCTTGCGTGCTTGCCAACCGACTTGACATCGGCTTCCCCAATGACCTGGTGGTATCAGGCATCAGCTTCGAGTTGAAGCAGGGAGAGGCTGTCGCCCTGATCGGCACCAATGGCTCGGGCAAATCAACATTGCTCAAGACGATCGTGGGCCTGCTGCCGCCGAAGGGAGGACGAGTATCGGTATTTGGTATGCCTCCCGGCCACAATGCCCGGCGGATAGCGTACCTGGGACAGTTCCATGCCTCGGGGTTCGTACTGCCTCTGCGTGCCGTTGATGTGGTGCGCATGGGCCGGTTCCCTTTGCGCGGGCTGTTGGGGAGAATGAGCCATCAAGATGAATCGATAGTCATGTCCGCCATGCATACCATGGGTATAGAAGGCTTGGCGGAATACCCGTTGCGGTCTCTGTCCGGCGGCCAGCAACAGCGGACGTACTTAGCACAGGTACTAGCCCACCAGGCCGATCTGCTGGTGATGGATGAGCCAACGGCAGGACTGGATGCCGGTGGACGAGAGCTGTTCCTGCATGCCATGAATGATGAACTTTGTCGCGGGGCGTCCATCATCATGGCCACACATGACATACAGGAGGAGGCAGCCCTGTGCCAGCAGGTGATGCTCTTGGCCCGACGCGTGGTGGCGATCGGCGCACCGCAGGAGGTGCTGACTCCCGCCTCTCTGCTGGAAACGTTCGGCATCGTCATCACGGGCGAAAAGCGCGTCCACGTGCTGGAATGCAAACACGGCCACGAGGGCAGCGAGCCTTTCATCTCAGGCGGCAGGAAAATGTAGCGGGCAGCCGGCGCAGAAAAAGCAAGGCGGAACGAGGCAAGATAACCGAAGCCAGGGCATCCACCACAGAGCCGCAGGCGAGAGTGATGAGGCGGGCGGATGGGGGCTACCGGCCGGCGTACAATGTGCAATTGGCCACTGATGCCGGCAGCGGGGTCATTGTGGGAGCAGCGGTGTTAAATGAGGGTTCGGACAAAGGGGTGCAGGCGGGGACAATGGAGGACCAGGTGGCCGGCCGCTGTGGGGTACATCCCCAAGATTATCTCATAGATGGCGGATTTGCCGAGCTAGATACTATTAGTACTTTGACCAAGCGCGGGCTAACCGCTTACGCCCCCGTAAGAGAGCCTAAGTCAGCCAGCAAGACACTCTCCAGTCCGAGGGATGGGGATAGTCCCGAAGTGACGGCGTGGCGCCGACGAATGGAAACGGAGGAAGGCAAGAGCATATACAAGTTAAGAGCAGCCACAGCGGAGTGGGCTAACGCTCAAATACGTGGTCATGGACTAAGAAGCTTCACAGTACGTGGACTGGGCAAGGCGTTAAGCGTGGTGTTACTGGTAGTAATAGCGCACAACCTGAGCAGGTGGATAGCCCTAAGCACTTAGGACCATGAACGTAGGGCTGGAGCGGTCGGCACACACCAGCCATTTGGCCATAAAGTGACGGCAGGAGGGTACCGACGGGGCTAAACAGAGGGACTTAACCCTCCCAGATGGCGCTGTCGCACCGCTATAACCGCCCTACACCCATCGAAAAGAGATAACTTCACAAGCTCAGAGGGTGCCCCGATCGGGCATCCAGGTAGCCGAGAGACCTGGATGGCCGGGTCAAGCCCGACCATGACAACTAAGCGGCAGGCATTTTCTTCCTTCGTGGCGCCCATTCAAGTCCGCAATGATGAATCTTAACCTTTCACTCCAGCTTTACAAAAACTGACCCAGACCCGGCATGTTTAGCCGAGTGCGGACGCCGTAAGGTAAATCCTTTTAAGGAGGCGTTAAGGTTGTTCCTTTACAATGCAATGTCTAGTTTGCAATAGGAGAGCATCTCATGATCGATGCCAAGAGAACAGCCGAAGTCAAGGCCATCTGGGACAGGAACGCCCTCCTCTACAACATCATGAGCACGCTCATGGAAGGGAAGAGGGCTCGAACCTGGCACACCAAGCTTTGGGGCAATGTGGGAGGGCGTCGTGTGCTGGAGGTCGGCGTGGGCACAGGCCGGAGTTTCCAGTATTACCCGCCCGGCTCGGACATGACAGCCATAGACTTGAGCGCCAAGATGCTGTCGAAGGCCAAACAAAATGCCAAGCGGGCTGGTGTTTCCGTGGACTTGAGGCAGATGGATGTTCAGGACCTGGGATTTCCTGAAAACAGCTTCGACAATGTGGTGGCCGCCTGTACTTTCTGTTCCGTACCCGACCCCGTGCAGGGGCTGCAAGAAGTCCGCCGGGTGTTGAAGCCTGAAGGCAAAGCCGTGCTACTGGAACACATGCGCCATGATAACCGGTTCTTGGGAAAGCTTATGGACATCGCCAGCATATTCACCGTCAGGTTCATGGGCCCGGCGCTCAACCGGCGCACATTAGAGAACATACGCAAGGCAGGCTTCGAAATCGAGACCGTCGAGGACCTCTTTTTGGGCGGAATACTCAAGCTTATCGTGGCGACTCCACGGAAACAAGAGTAATACCAAAGGACGAAGGGGCCGTAAACAGCACATACCAACGCCCCTCTGGCACCAGCTACTGTCAGTCATTGCGGGTAGTCCCGATTACCATCGGGACGACGCGGCAATCTCAGTTATCACCCGATGTGACGCGATAGGTTGTGCGTTTACCGGCCGGGGCAAGTACCTAAACACCCCGGGCCGCCGAGTATGGTTCGCGGCTTCTTTATCATCATTTGGTATTAGCAGGAGGAGTCACTGAAAACAGGAGCTGGACCAATGGAGAACCGCACGAGATTATTGCTTCCGACCTTGTTGTTGCGGCGGTACCGTCCAGCCTACAGGTCCTGGTCAAGCTCCAATCCAAATAAATCTATGATAGCTTCTTCGACCTCGCCCACCGAAGCGCCCCAGGGCACAAAGGCCGCATTTCCTTCAATCTGATGTCCTTCATCGACCACACAACACCTGCACAGACAGGCCTCGGGAACAGCCTGAATCATGTTCTTCGGGCACAGGTCCATAAATGCAGGCACCCCTCCGTAGAGAGAGGCGAATATATTCCTCGACAGATCGCACCCCACGAGGGTTATCTCGTTCAAAGGCGCTTTCAACACGGGTGACTGGTCCAAGTACAGGGCATTGTCTTCACTTTCCAGAGAGGAGAGGCTCGAGGCATAGCAGGGGAACACGACGTATCTTGTATTTCTGGCGCGAGCCAGCTCGTTCAGGTTCAGTATCCTGGGGACGATCCGCAAGGGTTTCCTTATCCTGCCCGTGTCCAGGGCAGCTTCCGCCAACTGCACTATTTTGGGCGGATCGGGGGGCACCACATCAAAAACCACGAGCGGCGTGGTTTTTTCCTCGTGGACAAAGGATACGTGTTCGAACCTGCCCTTCACCACTAGAGCGTCCTTTCCCATGTCTTCGGCTATCCTTACCATGACGCTGGGGTTCTGCACGTCCACCTCCGGCTTCTCCACGAACGCCGTGTCCTCTGGCATCGACAGTACCTCTATCCTCGAGATTGGTTGGAGCAGACCGTCTCCTCTGGCCCTGCGTATTCGAACGACCGCCCAATCCGGGCCGTTATTGAGCACCATGTAGTTAGTATTTATGTAAGCCGACTTGCCCACGGCCTCGGCCAGTATGTTTTCCTTTGTTATGGGGAAGGAAACCCTTTTCAGGCTCACTTCGCGACAGTGTCTCGGTATCATCGCTCATCCCCCGTTAATGACTCTGCTCGGCCCACTTCCAGCATCCTTTCGATAGGCCGCCTCGCTCCCTCCAGGACCTCGGGCTGCAGGTTGACCGCTGGTTCCAACGTTTCCAGGGCCTGGAGAACATTCTCCAGCTTTACCCTCTTCTGAGTCCTGCAGTATGCCTTCTCGATGCCATAGAACTCTTTGTCCGGATTATACTCGATCATGCGGTTGACCACTTCCAGCTCGGTTGCCACTATGAACTCCCGGTCCTGGGAGGCTGCCGCATGCATCATCATGCCATCGGTTGAGAGCACCATTGCAGCCAGATCGACTACCTCCGGCCTGCACTCCGGATGCACGATAACCGTAGCCCGGGGGTGGTCGTGTATCAAGTCGAGCACGTCCGTCTTCCGTATCATGTGGTGCACAGCGCAGAAGCCATGCCACGATATTATGGTCTTATCTGGCACGAGCCTACTGACATACGAGGCAAGGTTTGCATCCGGCACAAGTATTATTTCTCCAGCCTCCAGAGACTGGGTTATCCTGACCGCATTCGCCGAGGCGCAACAGATGTCCATCTCGCATTTGCATTCGGGCGATGTATTGACGTAGCCGACCACGCTTGCGTTCGGATGCGCCTGCTTCAGCATCCTCAGGTCCTCGGGTGTGATCATCGTCGCCAGAGGACACCTTGCCCAGGCATTGGCATAGATGACAGTCTTGTCCGGAGCCAGTATCTTCGCTGTTTCGACCATGAAGTCAGGCCCGCAGAAGACGATAATGGGCTGCTCTGCGTCCCGTGCAACCATGGATAGGGAGAGGGTGTCCCCGATGTAGTCAGCTACAAACTGAATTTCCGGGCTCTGGTAGTTGTGTGCGAGGACGAGCGCATGCCTCTTCCCTTTCAACTCGAGGATCCTCTCCACCACCTTCAGTTCCGGCAGGCGATCATCCAGTAATTCTGTATCTATTCCCAGGTCACTCATATGGTACTGTCCTTCATAAGATTGTCGTGGGTGGCCTGCCCGACAGACGGCTTACCATCGGTGGGAAGAAGTGAAGTGGTTGGAGTAAGGGTTCAGCAGCCGGAGCCTCTTTGAGGACTTTGTCCGGGCGGGGGTGCCGGGTCCAGCCCCTCCAGGACTATTTTCTTTATGACGAGCCCCTTCAGCGTGACAAAGAGCGGGTTTTTGCTCTGCTTTGCTTTTTCGAAGACCTGTTTGGACAAATAGACCGGGATGCCGGCCTGGGTGTCGACTCTTACGAAGTTCTCGCCAGGTGTTCCACCGTCGACCAGCACGGCATTGGTGTATGGAGCATAGCTTTGGGAACCGCTTTCGCCGCACCCGCCACCGCCACCGCAGCCACCTCCGCCACAGCCTTCACCACTTGACTCCTCGCCTGGCCTGAAGCCAAAGTTGACAAGGACCAGCGGGTACTTCAACCCTCTGGACTTTATGAATTTCAGCGCCTTCTCTGAGAACTGGATATCAACTTCCGCTCCAGATGCTGCCATTCGCCTCTCCTTCCTATCGTCGATCTTTGGACAAAACCTCTTGGCACGTTACCGCCTCTCGGCTACCGGAAAACCTGAGCTACGCAAGGAACGCTGTACAGCAAGTTGCAAAATGGCGCCGTCCCCTTAACAAGCACGAAGTATGATGTCCTTTGTTTAAGATAGGGTGATAACAAGCTAAGAGTTAAATGAGACTGATGACATCACGACTTCAGACGGCATCCGTAACATTACTTATTCCACACTAGTGTGTCTACGTAGCCCGGAAGCGACGTTGCTAGCAATTGCTTAGATCACTACCCGGCCAGCTCATTGCTCAGGCGTTGGCTTCCAGGCTAGGGATTCTACAGTGCCTTGCTGCGCGATGCCCCTTCGACGCACTTCTCGGCTTATGGTGGTTAAAGGTACGTTTGGTTAGTTGAGCATGAAACAAGTCAGGGATAGGATGAGTGTAAGTCCCGTGCGTCACGGGCTCGGACCCGTGTTCTGACCATGGCCGGAAGGAGGTTTAGGGAAGGGTTGGTACTGGTCTGATCAGGTGAATTCGAAAAAGGAGGATACTTGAGGCAAAAGATGAAGATAGTAACCATGCACCAACCTAATTATCTGCCCTGGATCGGCCTCTTCAGCAAAATAAGCCTGGCGGATTGTCTCCTCATATATGACGACGCACAGTATGAGAAGAACTGCGTGATCAACAGGAACAAGATAAGGACTGACAAAGGCTCTGAGTACTTGACAATACCGGTAGGCAGATGTCCCACCGAAACACGAATCTCAGACGTTAACCTGCCGCAAAACCAGGAATGGAAGCAACACCATTGGCGCAGGATCCACGATAACTACGTTAAGACTCCTTTCTTCAACGATTATGCAGGTTTCTTCGAAGACTTGTATCGAGAAGACCTCCACTGCCTCTGCGACCTGAACGAGAAAATACTCTCGTACCTGCTGTGGTGTTTCAAAATAAACGTTGAGGTAATCAAAACGAGCCGGTTGAACCTGGGTTCATGTCTACAGAAGACCGATTTGATGATAGCTTATCTGAAGAGAGCTGACGCTGACGTATACCTGTCTGGCCCAAGCGGCAAGAGTTACCTGGAGATAGAGAAATTCCCGGAGAACAACATCGCTTTGAGGTTCTTCAAGTTCCAACATCCGGTTTACCGCCAGAGGTATATTGGTTTTGAGCCAAACATGTCTGCTATAGATCTGCTTTTCAACATGGGTCCCCAATCAGGCGAGGTAATAAGAAGTTCAGCGAGTATGGAGGATTGCGAGTATGGGAGGTCAGTCGCGCTTGTCAGGTGAGGAAACAGAGAGAAGACATAGCTTTGAGGAGGCCAGATGATAAACGTGTCGCCCGAGAGAAAAAGGCTGCTATTCATAGTCAATACACCCAGCCAGGCTCATACCTGGCGTCACGTAATGGAAGAACTCGTCTCCAGGGGACATGAGATCAAGATACTGGCCAGGGATTATGGGTCTACTCCACAGCTCCTCAATACCTTTGGGTTCCAGTGCAGCACTTTCAAACCGATCGGCTCGCAAGTCTGGCGTCTTTTAAGGGTCCTCGGGCACTTTGAAAACTGTTATAAGCTGGCTCGGGGATTCGCCCCATCCATCATCATCGGCTTTGGACTGGATGCCGCAGTCACAGCGGCAAGGTTCAGGAAACCATGCATTGCGTTCTTCGATGATGAACACACTTATGTGCAGAACAGGCTGACCAGTATGCTGGCGAGCTGGGTCATAACACCCGATACGTTTGAAAAGACGTTGGGGAAGAACCACATCCGGATGAGGGGCTACAAGGAGCTGGCATACCTCCACCCAAGATATTTTGAGCCGGATGAGACGATATATGATGAATTGAAGATCAAAAGGCATGAACCGTACGTGATTCTGCGCTTTAATCTGCTCGATGCCATTCACGATATCGGCATGCACAGTCTTCCCGTTTCGAATCAGCTCGAGCTTGTCAGAGAATTTGAAAAGCACGCTCACGTATTTGTCTCTCCAGAAGGCAGCTTGTCGAATGACCTGGAAGGCTACCGATTGCCGATCCCCTACAACAGAATCCACCATGCTCTCTACTACTCGCAGTTGCTTGTGAGCAACAGTTGCACCATGACCACCGAAGCAGCGCTCCTTGGCACTCCTGCTGTCAGGATTCACCCCATAGTCGGCCGCGGCGTTGACCCAATGATCTTCAGGGAGTTGGAGCAGAAATATGGGATGATCTATTCGTTCAAGGAGCCCGGGCTAGCGGTGCAAAAGGCTATCGAATTAATATCGAAGCCGGGTGTGAAGGAAGAGTGGCGTGGGAAGCGCCAAAAACTGCTTGCCGACAAGATTGACGTCACCAGGTTCATGCTCGATTTCATTGAGCATCATGCAACTGAGGCTGCTATCGGGCGGGTAAAGGTAGCAGTATGAGTGGTGCGCGGTGCCCATGTTATCGCATCATTTCCGTGGTGAGTAAGCGCCTTCCTGCTCCACCCTGGCTCCCGGGGACCTGACCAGCAGCAACGGTGTGTCTCCCTCGTGAAGCACCCTGTCCGCAACGCTGCCGAAAACCCACCGGGTCACCCCGGAACGCCCGTGAGCAGATATGGCCACCAGGTCGGCCGAAACCTCTCCGGCAAGCTTGATAATCTCCTCGGCTGCATTGCCGAACCTGACCTCTGCTCTGGTGAGTATACCTTTTGGCTTGAAGAACTGGTTTTCCACCTTATGGAGGTAGCCCTCGGCGTGAGCCCTATCAGCCTTCATCTGCTGTTCCGTGTACAGGACATAGTCGTATGCCGTCGCGGAGACATAGCCGCGAGGGAGCACCTGGAGCAGTACTAGCTCCAGGTTTAACTTCGACGCCATTTCTTCGATGTATGGAATCACGGCTTCGGCTACCGTCGATCCGTCCAATGGCAGGACAACCCTTCGCATCGGACCGGTGGCACGAATGCCGGCTGATGCATTCCTGGATCGTATTAGCAGCACCGGCCGCGTCGTGGCCCTTACTATCTTGTCGGCCACGCTGCCCAGTGCCCAGCGCCTTAGACCGGAGTACCCGTGGGTCGTCATGATGATCAGGCCGACATCGGTCTTCTCCGCGTATTCGACGATCTGCTCGGCGGGGTTGCCGGAGAGGACAGCGGTCTTTGTCACTGCCTTCTGCTGTGGTTTCCCCTCGTGCGACTCGATCTTTGAGCTTGTGATATCGGACAACCGCTGCAGGTAAAGTTCGTGCATGTGCCCTTGCGGGTCACCGGCATACCTGCTGACATATACCAGGGTAATCTCGGAGCCAGCCCTGGAGGCTATCTGCCGGGCAAACGGCAAGGCAGCCTCAGACAACGCAGAACCATCCAGTGGGACAAGCAATCTCTCATACATAGTTGACCATGCCTCGTGCCGCTATAGCGCCGTGCCTCGATCGTACAGCCTGATCGGATCAGCTCGGCCGTATCAGCAGTATGGGCGTTGAAACCCCTCTCAAGACCTTGTCGGCCACGCTGCCAAACGCCCAGCGGGAGATGCCGGAACGCCCGTGAGTGCACATCACCATGAGATCAAAGGGGTTCCTGGCAGCATAGTCCACTATGGCTTCGGCGGCGTTGCCGGAGAGCACCTCGCACCTGGTGTTGATGCCCGCCCTCTTGAAGTACCCGCCAGCCTGCTCCAGGTAGTGCTGGCTGGCCTCCTTGCACCTGGCCTCCTGCTGAAGCACATAGTCCTCCCATTTCAGCGGCCGGGTAGGAGGGTAGGTATCAGGCGTCAGGTAGTACTCAGGCATCGATAGCAGCTCAGGGGGCCCGCAGACAGTAAGCAAGACCACTTCGGCCGCTCCATCGCTCCACTGCTTTGCCAAGGCTTCGACATGTGGCAGCGCCGATTCAGCCAGCTTTGACCCGTCAAGGGGGACTAGGATAGTCGTTCCTCGTCCAGTGCTGGGGGTAATGCTGGGAGGAGGTGGAGCCCTCACGAGCCACACCGGCACTTTGGCGGAGCGCAGGACCTTGTCGGCCACGCTGCCCAGTACCCAGCGCTTCATACCCGAGCGGCCGTGCGTAGCCATTAGTATGAGATCGACTGCATGCCCTTCGGCGTAGCGTGCGATTTCTTCGGCCGCGTCACCGGAAACCACCTCGGCCAAGGCCTTCACTGCACTTGCCACCCTGCTCCGGCCAGCCTTCCTCCGGACCTCTGAGGCCTGGCGCGCCAACATCTCGGCTGCCCGCTCGACATAGGCCCAGTGCATAGATGTCAGGTCGGCCTCCGCGGGGTCCGAAACGTGCAGGAGAACAAGGTCGAGGTCAAGTTTGCCGGCGAGATTGCTGGCATAATGGAAGACGACTTCCGCCAGCTTCGAGCCGTCCAGCGGAACCAGCATAGTCCTGTACATGAGCGTCCTGCCGCAGGTGCGTCGGAGTGCGGCGACCTCCAATTCAATTCTATCATCGGCGTGGACTTTGTCGGGTTATTGCCAGGGGCAAGAATGAAAGCTACGAAGATAGCCAGGCGTGAGCAGGCACTCGTCTCGACGGGTGAGCCGGAAAGGTCCGCCGGGCCTGACTGCCAATTAAGCGGCCATGCAAGAGAAGAGCTACGCCCCGGTTTCCTTATTGCGTAATGTCTGCCGGAGCGTTTCAGAAACAGCGGCCCAGAGAGGTATGGATGATCCATGAATAATATGTCAGTGATGTACGATATATTAGACATTTACAGAAAGTCATCAAGCGGTGCTATTGTCGTGTGTATCCCTCGCGGGCGTCCGTAACATTTTTCATTTTATTCCGTTTTCAGTATAATGCTGCATAGAAATCGTTGTCCGGCCATGCCTCTTGGCAGGGACTACCTCCGTCAAGTACAAAGCGGACCGCATGGCGAAACAGGAGACTCAAGAGCGGCATTATCGTGGATTCGCCCTCTTGCTCCTGTCGGGCCTGACCCTTGGACTGGTGTAGGGCTTTTGTGAGACTATGTTGACGTCGTCGGCAGGAAGCAACCAAGAGACCAAAGGACGTCCGCGTGAACTCGCGGACGATGCCGAAGCGCTCGACTCCATCATATCCAGCATAGGTGAAGGCCTCGTATTGTCGGCAGGGACAAGAATATCGTGCGCTGTAATCAGGCCGCAGAAGCGTTGCTCGACATCCGGGCCCAGGACTTCGTAGGCAAGCCAGTCCACGAATTCGATGCAGCGCTTGCGCGCAAGGTCACTGATGTGCCTTCCCTGGTATCTGCCTGGAAAAATGCGATTTCACGATTGAGCGAAATGCCGAAAGTAGAGTTTGACATTGTCACAGGAGCAGCGAAGCGCAGCATCGAAGTAATGCTGTTCCCGGTCGGCGGCCCATCGGGCTGGCTCGGGACGGGCGTGCTGTTGCGAGATGTCACCAGCGAGCGGGAGGTAACGCGATTGAAGAACGAGTTCGTGAGCATGGTGGCGCATGAGCTCCGCAGCCCGCTCACAGCTATAATCGGCTGCTTGCGGACAACGTTGAGCGAAGGGGAGCGCCTATCGCCAGAGGAGAACAGCCGCCTGGTGAACGATGCCGTATTAGAAGCCGAGTCCATGAACGAGCTCATCGGCAACCTTCTGGACCTGACCAGGGCCGAAGCCAAGCGACTGGTCTTGCAGAATACGGCAGTGGACATCGTGGACGTACTGTCGACAGTCTGCCAGAAGGTGCAAACCGTGTACCCTCGACATGACTTCGTTGTGGGCGCTGGCACGGGAATACCGTCTGTTCGCGGTGATAGGCTGAGGCTGGAGAGGGTGGTATATAATCTGCTGGATAACGCCGGCAAGTACTCCTCTGCGGGCAGCACAGTGCGTGCATCCGCCGAGGTCGGGGAAGAACTGGTTGTCAGCATCAGCGACAAGGGACGCAGCATACCGGCTGACGACCAAGCGAAGCTATTCGAGCCGTTCGAGAGGCTTGGGAGAAGAGGAGCCGGGACTGGCATCGGGCTGGTAGTCTGCCGGACGCTGGTCGAGGCGCACGGGGGGCGTATCTGGGTGGAGTCCGAGCCGGGCAAAGGGTCTACCTTTTACTTCACGCTGCCCCTCGATTCAACGAAGGACCAGCATCCTTCTTCATCACGCTAACTGCCTCTGTCCCCCATGGCTTGCCCCAGGATTTTATAAAACTGCATGCCTATCCCTGGGCGATGATATAACTAGTGCACTTCCGGTGTGCTAGTATCCTGGATGAGCCGTCACCCGCAAATTTGGCGCCTGTACATGAAGAGCATCCCTTGCCCTTTCACACAAAGGAGAATGCACAGAATAGGAGTGTCCGATGAAGAAGTTGGTTCGAATAACTGCAGTCTCGGTACTGGTCATCTCCATTCTCCTGGCTGGCCTTGGGGCCAGGCCTGCGTCAAACACCTTTGGCTTAGGTAAAGGGAACAAAACCAACGAAGTACCCGCTAACGTCTGGAATGGCACGTATTTCCCGAACACCGCCGGCACTGGACGAATTACTCGAGTGGAGCTTCTGGTGGATGACAATACCCCCTCTGGTGTAGTCAGGATGGGAGTTTATGCAGCCACTCCTGTCACTTTGATGCAGGACTTAGGCTATGCTCCTGTCGTGAATGGCTGGGTTTCCATTGAGGGGCTGAACATACCGGTTACGGCAGGGACATATTACTACCTGGCCTTCAACTTGCAGAATCCAAACAGAATCAGGTTCCGGACCAAGCAAGAGCCTAATTCCCAATACTCTGCCCCTTATCCGTATGATGCGCCTCTGGTGATAAGCGACCAATCGAGCGATATGCCCAAAAACGGAGTCCTTTCATCTGGGCCATATGTCATGAGGGCCACGGTTTCTCGCTAATCGTGCCTCTGTCAGGGAGCAGGCGATCGGGTAACGTAGTCGATGCGAGCCCCAGGGAAAAGTTGCTTGGAGAACTAGGTATAGCTACGTCGAGGGCAAGGGCTACGCTCTATCCACGGGGTGTGACCCGCAGCCGACGAGGGAGGGATTACCTTTAAGTCAGACATCACGGTGCCAGGGGCTTATAGCCCCTGGCACTGAAGCCAAAGTGCTTGCTACTCTAACCTGACAACGGTACATCTTCCTGATGGGACAAGCCAACCTCTCCGCAATGCTATAAGCCTATTTTTCGTCAGGTTTTTTTGCAGTTAACTCAATGGCATACTTGCTGGTCAACACGCCAAGGAGTCCACCTATTGAAGAGCCGCCACCATCACCCACAACAACCTCAGGCACAAACTTAAGGCTCTTGTCCGCAAGAGCCGAGATGATATTTACTAGGGTTGTCCCTTCCGGACCGAGAGCCTCAATTTGCTTCTTGTATCCTTCCGCCCGCCCTATGCCCGCTGCAGCATTCGTCTTTTCCAGGTATACTGCTTCTCCATCGGCTTCAGCTTTACGTGCCTCGGCGTTCTTTTGTTTGATTTCAACTCCGATACGGGCAGAAGCTAACTCTTGCTGCTTGTTAGCCACGCCGGTCTGCTGTTCCATCTCTATCCTCTGTATTTGAGCATCTCTCTGCCTTTGATAAGTGAGGATCTCCTGGTTGGCTATCTCCCTCTTAGTTAATACATCGACCAACTGGGGAGGAAACACAACGTCCTGGATAAGCACGCCCCTGGTCTCAACGTGGTATTGTTGCAGCTTGTCCTCGATATACTTGTAGGCATCCTCCTGCACCTTTTGCCTGGTCTCAATGAAACTGATTGCCTGCATGCCTTGTAGACGGTCTCTGAAATGATTGCCTACGGCCGGCTGCAAGACGTCGGTGGTAAGATTCCTCATCGTGCCGACCATGGAAATTACCGTAGGAGCCTCAACCGCAGCGACATGTATCTGTACCTGCAAGTCGATCTTGAAAACGAATCCTTCGCGACTCTTGGCTTCTATAGGTTGTAGCTGCACGTCCCATTCATGTGCTTTGTGAGGCAGCCGTCCTAGTGACTCCTTGTCTGGCATGGTTTAGGAGTCAGCCGGAAGCAGCTTCAATCCCTTGTTCTCTCCTTTGCCCCATCAACTTCTAGCCCCCCTGTCCCTTTCGATCGCTCTAATGAGATCTAAACCCGGATTGTGCCATGACGCCGGGAGTGGCGAACTCCAGATTAGTCTGCGGCGCCACAAGTGAACAACCCATTGCGCGCCAAGCTTGCAAGAGACGGTTCAGGGATTCGAATGCTTGGTCGAAAGGTAAGTCGGTCGCTATACCATCCAGCGGCGTGGGAAATGTTGCCACAACCTTTCCTCGTACAACGGCGGTAAAGCCCCCGTTCATCTTGACAGTCTCGTTTGCAGCTACGGCCATATCCTGGTCAGAAGTTCCAACCAGCAAGATGTTTTGGCTGGTGACGTTAGCCGTCGTCCCAATACAGCCTCCCCGGATATCAAAGCCTTTGACAAACGCTACCCCAATCCGACCGGTTCCAAAAATTCGGTCGATGATCGCTATCTTGTTAATTCCCCTGCCGGGGTCTCCCTGAATCGCACCGCCAATAACGGGCAGTGTCTCAAGAGATGGTGGCGTCATCAGCTGTCCATCCCGCGCATTTATTACCCGCACATTCGCAGTTTGGCTAGACCCCTTTGGCGCAGGTACTCGGAAATCGTGTGCCTTTAGGACACGGCTAACGCGCATGGTTTCATACAGCCATCGCGGATATGCTGGTTGCGGCAACTCCTGTGTCAGCTTGCCCTCCTCCACCCACACTTGCCCGTTAGCAATGACCCTTGAGATTCGGAAGTCAGCCAGGTGTTCGACGAATACAATATCTGCAAACCTGCCCGGCGCAATCACCCCCATGTCATGGTTGACACGGAAGAACTCAGCCGGGCTTATGGTTGACATCTGGATAGCTCTTATCGGGTCCAAACCATTCTTGACAGCCACGCGTATAGCATTGTCTACTTGCCCACGTTCTAGAGCCCAATCTGTGCTCATGACATCGGTGCATAGCTGACAAGCGCGCGAGTCATAGCCGCGCTCCGTGACAAACGGGAGAACTTGACGAACGTCGGTGCAGGCGCTGCCCTCTCGAATCAAAATGTATAACCCAAGCTCCCCCTGGCGTTCCGCCTCTTCAGCAGACACGAGCTCATGATTATTCATCACGCCGCCGGCGATCCACGCATTTAGGTGACGATCGTCGTTTGCTGTGGCAAAATGATCGGCAGGAGCTTCGCCATAGCGGAACCACTCATCCATTATGGCTCCATGGCCAGTGGGGACTTTGCCCAACCGCAAACATTCCTCTATTAGCCGCAGAATCTCTGGATCACGCTTCTCTCGTTGTATAAACAACCTGGCTCGAGTTTCCTCAAGACCCTTGGCTTCTGGCCACTTGAGCATGTCGAATAGGTCACGAATAGTTGGCGCATTCGGTGACAGCAAGGAGCCCTTTCCGTGC
The DNA here is from genome assembly GCA_016190755.1 of Chloroflexota bacterium. Taxonomy (GTDB): domain Bacteria; phylum Chloroflexota; class Dehalococcoidia; order JACPPY01; family JACPPY01; genus JACPPY01. The sequence goes on from JACPPY010000089.1 coordinate 25,023, forward strand.
CTTTGGGAGTAGCAGGGTACAGGTACAAGGAATATCGGCTTCACAGGAGTTGCTAGCAGTTCATCAAGAAAAAACCGGATGCTCCTGACACCGGTGACGATACCATGTCCGTAGAAGCCATCTGCAATACCTGTGCATCCATGCAGTAGATTACAGGCAGCAAAGACTGTCGAGTTGACATAGCTGTGCCAAACATGAGTGTGAGGGTCAATGAGGCCTGGCACCAGGAACTGCCCCTTGGCATCGACCACTTTGGTATCTGGGCCGATCGCATACTTGACGTCACCCAGTGCAGCGATACGAGAACCTTTTACTGCCACACCATCGCGCTGGATACGGCCGGTATGAACATTAACTATCTGACCATTGACAACCACCATGTCTGCCGGTTCGTAGCCCATAGCCACGTCCACTAAGGCCTCTCGCTCAAGTTTCTCAGCCAATTTCAACTATCCCACACACGTTTTGCCTAACTCCTGGACGTTTTCGTCAAGTGGTGCTGGTGTCGATTCCATACTATACATGCTGGTGGCGTTACCCGTCAATACTTCACGACATTTGGCTCTATGCCTTTTCGTTAGAGTGATGCTATCAAGCATAAGATAACGCTATCGGTCTATGAGCATTCTCCTGTAGAAGACCCGAACCTCTGCATCGAGAGGCATTAGTGTTGGGCTTGTTGCGCAAAGCTGGGGTAAAGAACATCGCTACCGAGCTACGCGAGAATGGTTGGAGACGCACTGCTAGAAGCCTCGTCAGTCTTCTCCTTGCTCCTTAACACCAAGAACGGAGAGACCTTGAACACCACATCCTGTATGGAGGTCCAGGCAATCTTAGCAGATATATAATGTAATTGACTGTGCATTTTGGCTGCACAGTTGCCGAGAGCAGACGGCCAGCGCATGAACTTCATGCTTGGTTTTGGTCAGATAAGAACATCCAAAGGAGTCATCCAATGAATGTTGACTACTTTGTGCTTACTGCTTTGCCAGACGAAAGCGAAGCACTATTTAAGCATCTGCCAGAACCAAGGGACTTGACCGAGGGATATTGGATCTCCGACCTTGAGACGGAACAAGGTGGGTTTCGCTCGGTCTTAATCTATCGACCCGGATGTGGGCAGGGCACAAACGCTGCCAATAGCCGTACTTCCTACACGATCACCAAGTATCACCCATGCGTTGTGTTACTCACAGGCATTGCAGGAGGGTTCGATGAACATGGAGTCTGCTTGGGCGACGTTCTAGTGCATGGGTTTATCGAGCCCTACGAATTGGCAAAAGTGACACCGGAGAAGAGAGAGCGTCGGCATCCCACCGAATCGGTGACAGCAGGACCTGTGATCGAAGTCGCAAAGGCCATTCGCTCAACAGAGTGGTACAAAGGAATCAAGAAGAGTCGCCCAAACAATCGAGAACGAGCTTTCCCAGAGATACTATGGAGGGATAGAGGAGTGGTCGGCAGCGGAGACAAGAATCTCGCTAACCGAAATTCGCCAGAACGTCGGTACCTCCAGAAAAAGCATAAGGAAAGGGCTCTCGGCTTTGAAATGGAGGGGGCAGGTGTCGCATCCGCCTGCAAGCCTACGGCGACTCCCTACGCCGTGGTCAAGGCTGTCCAAGATAACGGCACAATCGACAAGGATGATCCTTCTTTGAAAGATGAATGGCGCGAATACGCTGCCGACGCAGCGGCGACGCTTGCAACGCAATTGATGCAGAAGTGTTCCTTCTTTGACAGAAAAGCATCGGACTCTGAGGCAGGGATGGAGATAGGCAAGATTCATCGGCCGTCCTTGCCAAAGAGGCTTGCAGTCATCGAGGAGTTCTATTGTGACCGAGAGGGACTTAGAATCGAAGTCGTCAAGCGCAGCAAACAGGGACATGAAGTCTGGGCTGCCTTCCACACAGGTATCTTTGTGGATGAGCCTGGATTTTACAGCCGGAAGACAGGGGAGGCAAAACTCACAAAGCTTGTGTTGGTATGCCCCGGCTCTAGATTCCTTCTTCAATACTCAAGGATGGTTGCTCGTGAAAAGGAGAAGGTAACCACGGAGTATATGCGAAACGTGATTGTCACCATAACGGGGAAGGCGAAGGACACCAAAGCCAGTGTCCGTTGGTTCGACGGCCCCGTTGGCGTCTCCTTCTGGTTGGTTGACGCTGAGCATGAGGACGGTTGGGGCTACGTGGAAGTTCCAATTGCGGCAATCAAGAGCCTTGAATGGCCTGGCTTCATTATCAAGAAGTCGACAGACAGGCAACTCTACCAGAAATTCGTGGATTCCTTTGATTCTCTTTGGAAGAACTCTCACCGTCCGCATGCGAACACGAAAGTGTGCGACTGTCCCAAGGACGCTCGTTGCGAGGCAAGGCAACTGGCGAAACGGGAGCAGGCATTTCGCTCTGACTCGTAGGGGCAGGCAACTTCGCCCGGCCAGGGTGCACGAAAGGAGCGTGTCCACGGAGGAAGCCCAGGAAGTCATCCTCCATGGAGAACGGAGTCAGGCCGAAGGGATGCGAAAGTCCTAACGCAAGCAACTCCTATTTGAAGCCGAACGGAATTCCTCAACAACGCCAATATTGTCTGGACACGATGGCATAATGGTGATGGTTCTGCTGAAACGTCTCCGCAAAACTAGTGAGAATACGAGTTTACAACAGGCTGAGGAGTATTTATTATGTGATTGGGGAGAGGAAGTGGAGTGGTCTGGCGGGAAGGCTAGAACAGGCCTGCGCACGGCGTGGCCAGGGGAGTCTGAACCCAGAACCATAACTGAATCAGAGGTATGGAATTAGCTGAATAAGCTAATCCCCAGGTTTGATAGCAGTTAAAGGCTCTAGGTCCAGGCGAGTTAGAAACCTATCCCATGAAAGCTAGACCGCGCCGCTACTTCCCCCTCTTTTTCATGCATCCCGTCCACCCTTGCCAAGTGGGTTCCTGTTATCTTTGAGGTGGCAGTGCGGTGCGAAGGCCGAATCCTGGTATGCTCCAATTCCACTACAAAGAGGTCTTGCACCAGGCCATTCGGCTGTGGCCCAACCGAGAACTACTGACGACCCGCCAATTGGCCTCTTTTGACTTCCTTCAAGCTAAGGGCATTGATGATAATCGAAGCTGCACATTCAAAGTATTCCCTATGTACGTACGTGGTATCGTGCTCACTTCCGAAATGCAGGAATAGCAGCACACAACTGGTCAGTTTTGCCTGAGGTTGGGAATAAACCTCTTCAGTACCCGCTTATTAGGTCGCCATGGTCGCTAAAACGCGCTTCTCTTCATCCTTGTAATTTGTGAGGATGTCTCGCAGTTGCGTTTCGCCGAGGCATTGCCGAGCCTTGGCGAAAACCTCTCCCTCTTCAAAGGTGATGTGGCCAAAAATCGCGTCCTTGAACCCGGCAAGTTTAACAGCCCAGTCCTCGTTCTTCGGCATCTGGTCGAGCTCGTTCAAAACGCCAGTTGCCCAATGATGCTCTCCCAAGGCCTTGTCACTCACTTCCTTACAATCCGGGGATTTTTGCAAGGCGCCGTAGAAGTATTTCTCCTCACCTTTCAGGTGCGGGACAATGTCCCGTTTGAACTGCGACCATAATTCCATGGCCTCTGATGTCGACGTAACCTTTTGCAGCCGAGTCAACTCATCTTTTACCTTCACGTGCTGCTGCTTAATCAGGTTGAAGAATTCCTCGTAAGCCATTTTGGTTAACCTCCGCTGTTTTGGTGACCTGCTTTTATGGTAACCTGGCATCCATCAATTATTCACAAAAAGTGGAGGCACCAATAGTTACGATTTTCTGTCACTTTGGCCGCGGACAGTGGATTTAGGGCAGTACGCCCACTATGCGAGATAATTTGAGGAATCTCTTGCGGGAAAGACAGCCGGAACCACCTTCCGCCAAGCGGAGCCCTCAGCTTGCACCTTTTCTGTTTCGATCAACCTTTCAATGCGGCATAATTCCAGTTGCCCCTCGTGAGATAGCCTCAAGCTGTGCATCGGTGATGTCGCCTGCTCTGGCTTTCGGGTTGCCGGTGATTATCTGGGCCAGTTCATCGTCGCTCAACTGGCGCACACCCGGAGCAGCCTGCTGGAGGCTATGCCGTATCTTCTCAAGGCGCAGTTCCAGACGTTTATTCATGACATCACCTTTACCCAGTCTCTTATTAAACCTCATGTTCTTTCACCTCTAATCACGCGTTCGGTCATCTCCTTCCCCCGCTCGGAGACAACGTAAACGATGTTGAAGTCCTTTGACTCCCAGTCAGGGTGTTCGGACTTGTAGCGGGCGATGGCCGCTTCCTTTTCGGCCTCAGTGGCAGCGGATATCCCTGGCGAGCGGTCGTAGACTACCACCAGCCACACCACCTCCCGCTCGTTGATGCGGCTTATCTTCTCCAGCAGCTCCAGTCTCCTGTCCAGGCGCATGTCTACCCCTTTGCCCCGGCCCCAAGCCGCGTAGAACCAGGCTTCACCAACTGCTCCAGGGCTGAGATGCGCTGTTCCATATCTCCGGCCTCATTGACGCGGAGGCCGGCCAGGACTATGGCCACCAGGATGCGGTTGCGGGCCACTCCATTGTCCAGGGCCAGGGTATCCATGACCGCGATGTGGAGCAGCCGGGCCAGGCCATCTGCTGAGGTGAGGGAGTCGAACTGGTAGGCATTGGAGAGGGTGCGCTCTCTGCGGCGGCGCAGCCCGCCCAGCCGTCGGGCCTCCTGGGCCTCCTTGGCCCTCTCCGGGGAATGCGCCCAGCAGAACTGGCTGTCCGTAAGGGGTGCCATGCGGCAGGGTTTGCCGGTGGGAGATGGGAAAGCACACTGACGGCGCATTACCAATGATTACCTCCGCTTATGGGAGCGCTGCTGGTAACCTCAGCCACACAACGAGGCAGGCCCCCTTGTGAGGGAGCCTGCCTTCGTATTATTCGGTTGTCAGGTGAAACTAGCTCTGGTGTTGGTAAGGGCACTTCTCGGGTTTCTCTCCCGAGGGTGCCAGGAAGGTCCCGGCGCAGTCCCGGCAATGCCACTTTGTCTGACCCTCCGGCACTCCCTTCTGGTTGGGCAGCTTGAAGATGTTCGCCTGTGCCGGGGCAGGCTCGCTTGGTTCCGGCGTGGCAGGAGCCTGTGCAGCCTGCGTGTCTGTTGCCGCCTCCGGTGTGGCAGGAGCAGCCTCCGTCTTCACCCTCCAGAAGGCCCAGCCGTTGCAGGCCTTGCCGGTAATGGCCATACCTGCTGCTGATGGGCTCTTGAACTCCCGACCGTCCTCCAGCCGGTAGAGTATCTTCTCTCCTTCTCCGGCTACTACCTCGCAGTTGTACTCGTGCTTGCGGTATTTGGCTACCAGCTTGGTTCCGGGCTTCAGGTTTCGGTTCTCGATTGCCATGTTCAACCTCCTCAGTATTTGGTGCTACATACATCGCTCTATCTGGGCCCGAAGTCAACGGGTCGGAGGCGATACCTCCGGGGAAATGTTCCTCAGCGAGAGTGTCTTGACTTCCCTGCCCTTCAGAGCGATATATGGTGGCGGAACAAAGAGAAGGGACACGAAGGCAAGGAAAAGGAGAAAAGCGATGGAAACGACGACAGCCATAACCCCGGACTTGGACCTGGTACACGACCCCAGCGCGGAGTTGTGGTACCTGCGGCGCTACTTGGCCGCAGGCCAATCGGCGCAATCGGACTACTACGACAGCGAGGCTGAGGCGAGGGAGGCATTGCGCGACGCCAAGGTCGTCTGGCACCCCAACAATTAGCTTGGACTGCACGTAAGGAGGACAACTTGGTCGCCCTTTAACCCCAGAGTCGAGGCCCGGCACCGCAGCCGGGCCTTTTTCGTTGGCCAACTGTCCCATAGCTGGCACACCATCTGGCAATAGTGTTTGTTCCACTTTAGGGTGAATGCACATGCTCAGGCCTCCTCTTTCAGCGCCTTCTGCCCGCTAAAGGCTTCCCACCGCTTCCGGGCGATGTCCACATATAGAGGCGCCTGCTCCATGGCGTAGCATCTCCGCACCAGCTTCTCGGCGGCGATGATCTGGGTGCCACTGCCGGAAAACGGCTCGTAACAGATGTCGCCCACCTCGGTGTGGTACTCGATGGGCCGCATGAACAGCTCCACCGGCTTTTGCGTGGGATGAATCTTCATGCTGCTGCCCTGCTGGTCTATCTGCCACACCGTGCGCTCGCTTGAGGGTGGCTTCTTGGTCGGGGGCTTACCCTGCACCCAACCGTACATGCAGGGCTCGTGAGACCACAGGTAATGGCTGCGGGTTAACACGCCCCGTGCCTTGACCCAGATAATTTCCTGGTGCGCCAGCAGTCCGCAGGTGACCCAGGCATGGTCTACCAAAGACTGCCTGCGGTGGGCATGCCACTGGTAGATGGCGGAATTCTCTTTGAGGTGTTCTAGACCTAACTTCAGAAAGTTGGTGTAGAAGGTGATTGAGGTTTCAGGGTCAACATACTCGTCCCAGTTCTTATCTTTGGTAGATGCGCTGTTGTGATGCGACTGGGGATGGTTGTCGGCTTTGTAGTCCACCAGGTAAGGCGGGTCGGTAGCCATGAGCGAGGCCTTCTCGCCGTTCATCAGCCGGGCCACGTCCTCAGCGTTGGTCGAATCGCCGCACATTAGCCGGTGGTCGCCCAGCAGCCACACATTGCCCGGCTTCGCCACTGGCGCCGCCTGTGCGGCCTTCATCGCCTCCTCCAGGTCGAAGGACTCCATCCGCTCCCGCTTGTCGCGCAACTCCAGCGACTTCAGCAGCTTCTTCAGCTCGTCTGCCTCGAATCCGGCCAGTGAGATGTCCACGCCGGGAGCGGTGTTAAGGTCGCTGAGGAGCCGAGCCAGTAGCTCCTGGTCCCACGAGCCTGATATCTTATTCAAGGTAATGTTCAGCAACTGCGCCTGTTCCTTGGAGAGGTCCACCAGCACCACCGGCACCTCTTTGTATCCCAAGCGTCTCGCTGCCAGCAGCCGTTGGTGGCCGCCGATAACAGTCTTGTCCTCCCTCCGGGCAATGATGGGATCGACCAAGCCGAACTCCCTGATGCTGCGGGTGAGGGCCTCAAGCTCGGCGTCCGTGATGCGCCGGGGATTGGCCGGGTCCGGCCGCAGTTCATCTATGGGTATCTGCTCTATGGTGATGTTGCTCTTGGCTGGGGCACTCATTTCTGGCGCCTCCTTTTTTCGCTTTCTCTGAGCATCTCTTCGATGGGGTCTATCTCTTCCTCCGAGGGCGGGATCAGCAGGCGGGAGCGGCTTGTGGGTGTGAGGCCGAACTCGGCAGCGAAGTCCCGCATCGACTCTGCGGCCTGCTTGGCGATTTCTACCTCCGGACGAGTCCGCAGTTGTCCCTTGGAAGTCACGTACAGAGCCCCCTGGGAGCAGATGGTTTCCTGGGCGCTCCGCCACCAGGAGTAACAGGTGCAGTAGCAGGCCAGCGCCGTCCGGTCGAGCCTGGTCAGCAGCCCCAGCCGGGCCAGTTCCGGAGCCACCCGCCGCCATTCTTGCTTGGCCTCGGGAGAGAGCCAGGACGGACAGGTCGGTATGCCCTTGGGTCGTGGCGAATCTCCTCTCAAAGGCCTCTTGGAAGGATTGCCCTCCAGCACCCTGATTCTGTCCGGCTTAGGCGCCGGGCCTCGTTTACCCATGAGGTTCACCTCCTGAAAATCGCTAGGAATTTCCCGGGCAATAACCTGCGAAATCTCGCGCGTGGCTGCCCGTTTGGTCTCGGGTGCGAAAGCTGCAGAGAAATGACCCCCCTTCCCCCTTGTATGTCTTGTCTGCTAATCTTCACCATTTCGTCATAGCGTCTGTCCGTTTTAAGACAGCGCTCGACGATTGCGTTGGCTGGCCTGCTCTGTGGCAACGACCAGATGCCAATGGACCAGCTTCAGCAAAGTGTCGTCGGGAAGCTCCCTTAAGGTCGAGCTCAGGTACGGGCGCAGTTTGTTAACGGCCGCCAGCGCCTCGGCGCGCAGTTGACCAATGTCGCCTGTCGTGCCACCGCGCAGCAGAGCGATTATCTCGGCCTTGCGCTGGCGCATGGCCTCCAACAGGTCTGCTGGCAAGGGCAAGGGAGCCTTCCATTTGAGCCGTTCTTCCGCCTGCAGTGTCGCTCCGAGGGACTCAGCCTGCTTAATCAAGGTTGCCGCGTCGTTCATAGCTCCCCCTCGCACTGGTCGCCCAGCGGGACTTGTGAATTTTGCTTATTTCCGGGTCCTCCGGTAACCGTCGAAACCGTCGCACTGTCATTTGTAGATTGGGGCTGAAGCTCGACAGTTTCCCGACGGTTGTGCTGAACTGTCGAGCCAACTGTCGCTATCTGGGTCAAAGCTGTGTGAGACGGTTCGACGGTTTCGACAGTTGTGAGAAGCCCCCTTTTTCGGAGTTCTTCCAGCTCATCATCAAGGCCAAATTTCCTGGCAAGCGCCACGAGCAAATCCTCGTCTACGTGCCGTCCCCTCGTACGATCCGGCATTGAGCAGGCTCTGAAGCCCAGCCCTGTCAGGCGCTTCCCCAGGGCCTCGGGGCTAAGCTGGTCCTTTTCTCTCCGTCCCTCGTTGAAAGCCCCTGTAAGAGACAAATTGGCCACCTTACCGTCAACAATCTGGCCAGTTCCTGCGCATTTCAGGATGGCCTGGATCAGCTCAGCTTCAGAGGATTCAGTCTGACGGCGGCGGCGGTCGCCTTCCAGCTCACCTACCACGGTGACCAGGTCGGCCGACGGCTCAGCTCCTATCAGGGCTGCAATCTGTGCCAGCGGCAGGAGAATGTCGCCCAGCCGTCCCTGGGCGGGTTTATCCAGTTTGGGCAACTCACCGGCCAGATGGCGTGCGCGAAAGGCGCAAAGTCTCTCTTTGAATTCAAGAGCGTCGGCAGGCGTCACGTCAGGGTATTTCCCCCGGCTTTCCGGCGGTACGATGACAACAGACCTGCTTAACACCGGGTCCGGTGGGAGTTCGTTGAGGGCCATGATGGTCGGCCCGTAAACGTCAAAGTAGCGTGTATCCGCGAAGGCCCCGGCGGCGGGGTCGAGGACGCGTGCGGCCTTCGGACCGTTGCGGTCGAACCGCGATAGGATGAGGTCCTCGGCCCCCTTACGCTCGGCCTTTTTCCAGAGGTCTAGTACGTCGAACATCAGGGTAAGACCGAAGGCATCGGCCCAACGAAACAGGTTCGCCTCGTTCAGAATCTCGGTGACGTAGCCCCGATATGAGACCCAGGCGACCCCGCGTGCGGAGCGAGTCTTGCCACGTTCGGGGTCCTTCGACTGGAAGATCAGGAAAGGTGAATAGGCCAGCTTGTCTGAGAGCCAGGTGTGGAGGTCGAATAGCGCCAGCAGGTTGTACCGCCAGGCGGGGCCGAGGTTGGAAACCTTCTGGTGCCAGGTAGGGAGGTTCCGGTACAATCTCAGGTCCGTATCGGTGACAAAATGCCGGCGGACCTCGGAGTAACGGGGGAGTGGAAGGATCGGGCTGAGGCAGGGACCCTGCGGAGGAACGTACGGCTGCCCCTCTTGCGACACTCTCTCGACAGCCTTCGGTTGCCCCTCTTCGACAAACAAAAAGGCGGCCTGTCCGTTGCCAACGTCTACCAGATCGATAAGGCCGGGCCATCGGGCCGTCATCACTGGTGGAGCTTCAGCTCTGGGCGAAGCATCCAGTGCTGATTGGCGGGCCACCTTCAAGACCTTGCCGATGGCGGCCTTGGCCTGTTCCAGGTTGATGCCGACGCTTTCCGACAATCCCAGAGCCGCCTTCTCCCTGAAACCGGGATTGCTCCAGTTACCGGCGCATTCCCATCCCAGGGGCTCGCCGGCGTCATCCAGAGCAATGATGTTGCCCTTGAGGACACCGTCCGCCGCGAATGTTGTTGCTGGCATTAGCTTCATAGCACTACCTCCCAAGTTCGACGATGTTGGCCCCGCGTCCCCGCCCGCGGATACCGCTCTATGCTTCTGGCAATCCTGAGCACGTCCTCCGGGGGCAGAGGCGGCAGGCATCTGGCGTCATTCAAGGCCAGGAGCAGGGCTTCTACCACAGGGAGAGGGTGATAACGGTGGAGCCATCCGGCAAGACGGGTCAGCGAGGCATTCCGCTCCCCTTCCGGTATGGTCCGCAGGGCAAGTTGCCATGCTCCGCCTGTTGGATTCTCATTGGTGGGCATAGCAACGTTGTTGTTGAGGAGCAGTCGAAGAAGCCATTCAGGGAGAGGTGCCAGAGGCACTTCGTAGGGGTGACTGGATGCTTCCCACTCGTAGCGCCGGCCGCTGGCGTGAAGGCTTGGCGGTGCAACCACGTAGCCGCCATCACCCCGCACGTCAAGGCCTGTCCCGAGTTTCCCGGCGCTGTCCCGGATGGCGACGCCAGGGTGGTAGAAGAAGATGTGGCGCCCGCCGCCGCCGGTTATGCTCTCAATTGTGGCCGGCAGAGTCCCGTACCTCATTTCGAGAACCTTCAGACTATCCGGCCCGCCCTTCTGGGTATCAACGTCCAGCACGACAAGCCCTGAAACGGCTCCAGTCGCCAGGCCGATGTTGGCATTCGGCCAGCGCCGCCACCAGTCGGTAATTGATGCCCCGTTGGTAGTGGCGTCCAGGAATCCATTGAGCGTCCTCGGGTGCTTCCCAGGATGCCTGCACTGGCCAGGCTGAGAGCCCGTCCTCCTGCCGCAAGAGCAACCTGACTCTGTGGGCGTGTGTACTGGGAACACGCACCATCCTCGCGCTGCATAGTCGGCCGCGATTTCCGACACGGACACTGCAACTGCTGGTTTCAACGTGGCCTCCCCGCCTTAACTTCCGGATGATCCTCGGCAGAGGAAGGAGAGGGCTTGTTGCCTTCCGCGGTCGCAAGGTCGCGCAGGATTTCTGTCCATAGGCGCTCCCACGCTTCGGTACGTTCGCCGCTTAGCCACTTGGTGTGTACCGTTATTATCCCGACTGCTGTTTGTGTTTTTCGCTTCACAGTGTTATCTAACACAAAGAGGCTCCCGCGCCTCCTTTCCCAGAGACGATGGAGCCTCTTCGCTGGCCCAGGCAGTACTTTTGTTTAGGCTGTTACTCTCAGCTTGATGTCAAATCCGCTCCCCTTGCGGAAAATCTCAATCACAATCCGGCCCTTCGACCGCCTAACCAAGTCCGCGTTCGCAATCAACTTCTCACGAGTATCATCCGCGAGGCGCCTTACATCATTTGCTTCCAGTTGCACTCGGTTCAATTTGCATCCCTCAAAAGGAGTGGCTTCGTGGCAATGATTCGCGATTTCCCTCCCTCTTTCACTATCTGAATGACTCCCCGGTAGGCCAGAAACTTCACCAGCGCCGAGATGTTGACGCCAATGAAAGCGGCGGTGTCGTACAGCAGGCTCCAGCCGGGAGTTGTCACGTCACCCCCGCGCACAGCCAGAGCCTGGAATTCCGCGAAGGCCCCTGAGCGAGCTAGGTCTACAGGCGCGATTGCTGCTGCCAGCGCCGCGGTCTCCGCGATGAATTCACGTTCGTTCCCCTTTTCGTATTCCCCCGTGCCCGTTCTCCGGCACACAATCAGTCTAGGTGTATCGGCACCGATGTCGGGAAATGCGAGTTGATTGTTACTGCTGACTTTGACATTGTGGCGCATGTCCCTTTCTCCGTGGATGCTCTCATGCCATTTCGCGACATGGGCGATTCCTGCAGCATCCTTAACCCCCGGCATCGCGCCAATCCGTTTGTTGATGCTGACTTCAATACGTCCGTCCACCATCTCGCTCTGTGCATAAGTGTCCAGCGGCAGGACTTCTTCCCGCAAACGTACGCCTTGTATCTCGGTCAGCAAGTCGTCTACCACGTCCTTCAGCAATGGGCGCTCCCGCATCCCGGTCCTTATCATGTACTCGCCCAATAATGCCTCTCGATGCTGAATGCCCAGAAGCCAGCTATCTCGGCGTTTGGCCACTAGAGCGTGTTATGAACCTCCAGTGAGCAAAGGTGCAGCACGATGAAGCAGCAAGAAGACGAAGGCGACAAGGTGCAGCCCCATCACTATCTGCGGCAACCTCTCATAGTCCTTAGCAAGACGGCGGAACCGGGTCATCCAGGCGAAGCTCCGCTCTACTACCCATCTGCGGGGCAACAGCACAAAGCCTCTCTTGGCCTCAGGAAGCTTCACCACCTCCAGTTTTATGCCGTGCTCCTCAGCCTGTTCAGCAGCTTCCTCTCCGGTATAGCCCTGGTCTACAAAGGCTACTTCCACGTTGTCTCCCGTGGCCTCTTGTACTGCACGGGCCAGTACTCCTACCTGCTGTCTGTCCTGTTCATTGGCTGCCGTGATATGCATCGCCAGCAGGTGGCCCAAGGTATCCACCGCTATGTGCAGCTTGGAGCCCTTCTTACGCTTGTGACCATCATAGCCAGAGCGTGCGCCACTCTCGGGAGTAGACTGCAACGTACGGCTATCCATGATCACTGCCGAGGGCTGAGCCTTCCTGCCTTCAGCCAATCTCAGCATTACTCTCAGATCATGCACTATAGCTTCAAAAGCTCCTGCTTCCAGCCAGCGTCGGGTCTGTTGATACACCACCGGCCAGTCGGGGAAGTCATTGGGCAACATTCTCCACGGAGCGCCAGCACGAACAATCCAGCGCAGGGCGTTGAAGACCTCCCTGAGGTCGTATCTGCGCTGAGCAGCATCCAAAGGAAGGAGAACAAGGTACGGAGCGACAAA
>JACPPY010000087.1 GCA_016190755.1 Chloroflexota bacterium
ATACCATCATGGACACCGCAGTGTCCGATGTGAGCAGAGCCCTTAAACTCTTGGAGCCCTTTGTCCGCAGTACCTAATCGGGCCGTCAAACTATTCCCCCCTTTATACGGTAAAGGTATAAGCACCTTAGGCAAATATCGGGATGATGACACGAGCTGAAGAGTTCCCGGGGAGGGTAAAAGGGGGCCAGGCCAAATTGTCATTCCCCCGCGGGCATGACATTCACAGAGAAAGCCGGGCTTGTGGCCCTCTGGCAAAAGATACACCCTGAACCTCCGGAATGTTCCCTGGAAATCCGGGTGTGTATTGTTGTGGGCGGCTGCGTGCAGCCGCCCACAGGTCGATTTATATCAGTGAGAGGCGCCGAACCTAGCTCTTCTTGGGCTCTTCGATCGCGCCGCGAGCTTTGACCTTTATTTGTTTGGGTTTCGCTTCTTCTTGCTTGGGAAGCGTGAGCGTCAAAACGCCGTTCTCGAACGATGCCTCAGCCTTATCGCTTTTCACGGGCACCGGCAGTTGCACGGTGCGGCTGAACGAGCCATAGCGGCGCTCTTTAAGGAGATAGTTCTCTTCCTTGCTCTCCTTCTCTTCCTTGTGCTCGCCCCTGATGCTCAGGGTGTCCCCGGTGACGCTAATATCGACTTCTTCCGGCTTGACCCCAGGCAGGGATAGTTTCAGCACGACGTCCTTGTCAGTCTCGAGCATGTCCATGTCCACCGACATCATGCCTTCTACTCCCTGCCAGCGTCGCATAGGCCTGAAAAAGGCATCTTCGAACACCCTGTCCATGGCATCTCTCATTGTTTCCAGTTCCCTGAATGGTTCCCATCGTCTAAGTTGTGTGCTCATCGAATAACCTCCTCTTTATTTCCATTATAAATGATTGTCCGGGTTTCAAGGCCGTTCTCTGCGGTAGCCACCGCATTAGCAGTCGCCCGAACCGACTGCTAGTTTATTACAGCACATTAACGTCATGATGTCAAGGCCCTTGTATTATGGATATAATATATTGCCACCATAAGGTGGGGGGACGATACCAGATATAAGGGGGGTGTGGGGCAACGTTAAACGCAGGTCCAGTTATACTGTGGCGGGTTTCTTCTGCTGCTTGGCAGCTATCTCGCGGGCGAAGATAGCGGCGCCGAGGGCGCCGACGATCTGGGGTTCGAAACAGATGTTGGCCTTGAGCCCGACCTTCTGCTCCACGCGGCTGACCACCCCGATGTTCTTGGCGATACCGCCGCTGATGGCGAAATCGGGCGCTACGCCCACCCGGCGCAGCAGCCCGTAGACCCTGGTGGCCAGGGCAGTGCATATGCCGGCCAATACATCGTTCACCGGCACGCCCTGGCGCACGTTGGCCAGGACTTCCGATTTGGCAAAGACCACGCACGTGCTGCTGACCGGGACCTCGCCTTTCACTATGTGTAGGGAGCGCTGGCCTATGTCAGCCAAAGGCACATTGAGGAGGTCAGCCATGACTTCCATTGACCTGCCGGCACCTGCGGCGCACTTGTCGTTCATGGCGAAGTTCACCACCTTGCCGGTCTGGTCACACCTTATGGCCTTGCAGTCCTGTCCGCCCATGTCCAGTATTGTCCTCACACTGGGGAAGAACCAGTTAGCCCCCTTGGCATGGCAGGATATCTCAGTCACATTGCGCTGGGCAAAGGGGACCACGACTCTGCCGTAGCCTGTGGAGACGACGTATTCTATCTGACCCATGCCTAGTCCGGCCTTCTGTAGCGCCATGTCCATAGCTTCCCTGGCCGTCTCAGCGCTGTCCGGCCCGGTGGGCACGACTCCCCAGGCAAGGATACGGTTGTCTTCCAGTATCAGCGCTTTGCCTGTGAGCGAGCCAACATCGACGCCGGCAGTCCTCATCAGGCTGTTTTCCTTTCTGCGGCCTTCTCTGCGGCTATGAGAGCTGCGCCGACGGCTCCAATGAACTCAGGTTCTTCCGGCACTACCAAACCCACTCCCAGCAACTTCTCCAGCGGCTTCAGTATGCCTGTGTTTTTGGCCAGTCCACCGATCACAACCACTGGCCCGTTGATGCCGACCCGTGAGACCATACCGAACACTCTGGTGGCTATGGACTTGTGTATGCCATAGAGGATATCTTCCTTTGGAGTCTTCCGATGTATTTGCGATACCACTTCGGACTCGGCGAATACGACGCACGTGGCGGTAATGTTTACATCCTGTGTTGACTTGAGTGATAGCGCTCCCATTTCTGACACCGGTACTCTGAGGGCCTTGGCCATGGCCTCCAGGAAAACGCCGGTCCCCGCCGCGCACTTGTCGTTGAGCGCAAATTCGCTTATTCGCCCGGCACCGTCCAGGCGTATCGAGCGGCTGTTCTCCGCGCCCAAATCTATCACTGTGGCTGCAGCCGGCACAAAGAACCTTGCTCCCCGCGCATCACATGATATTTCCGTCGCCTGGCTGGTCGCTGCGGGAACCTCCTTCTTTCCGATGCCTGTGGCTACTATTGCGGCCGCCGGAACGGCTTTCAGTCCTGCGACCTCCATCGCCGTGGCTATCGCCCGCTCTGCGGCGCCAGGTTCGGAGCTGTGTACCAGCCCACGTCCCAATACACGCGAGTCATCCATGACCACTGCCTTGGTGGCTAGCGATCCGGCATCAACTCCTACTGTTATCATGGGCAAGGCCTAAAGCATCTCCAGGAAAGCCTGCACGCGCGTCCGGAGTTGACCCATGCTTGAGGAGGTATGTTCGGCCTGAAGGACAGTCGTTGGTATGCCTTGTTCCTCGAACTTCTTTTTGAACAGCGTACCTTCATACAAGAAGGGATCACAATACATTAGATTGAAGTAAATTATACCCTGGGCATTATATTCCCTCGCAAGCGACAGCATATAGTCGAACCTTGCCTCGGCCGGGTGCATGCAGGCGCAGACCGGATTTTCGATCGTATGGTGCGCCAACGCACCAAGCGGATCGCCATCCTCCTCCACCGGGTGCCAGAAGGTGCGTGTGGTGCTGCACAGGTCGTCTATGACGACCGAGCCACCTAGTTCTTCGACCATGTTAAGCAGCGTCGGGTTGTCTATGATGCTGCCGGTAACCATGATCCTCGGCCCCGGCTTCACCGGCGGCTGCCTCCCGAGCAACTCGGACAACAACTGGCGCAACAGAGCGTTGGAGCGGTCCTTGGGCAGTGCAATGCTGCCCATGACTATGCTAAGCGCTTCTTCACCGGAAAGCAGAGGCGGGTCTTGTTTGCGGAGTTCGTATACCTGCCTTAACAGCGAGCGCGTCTCGTTATGCGTTCGTATGGACTGTCGCAGTGATTCGTCGGTGATGGTTGTGCCGGCAAAACCCTCCACGGCCTCTTTGAACCGCCGCAACTCCTCGTACTGGTACCGGTAACCAGTGTCCGTGGATTGCTTTTGAGGGTTGGCAATGAGGTAGCAGAAGGGTGTTTGCACATAGGTCTTCCAGTGGTCGAACAGCTTGCGAACGGCGTCGCAGGTGTTGCACAGTACCAGGCCGTCGAGGAAATCCAGTTTCCCCTTGAGGGCCAGGTCGAAGATATTGCGGATAAACTCGCACATGTTGGGTTGGAGGTAGGAATCGGCCAGGGCGATAGCCTCCGGGGTACCAAAAACAGGGAAGGGCGTCACGCCCGCCGCGTCGGGTATCTCCTCCGGAACGTACACGCAGCGGTAGCCCAGCACCTTCTTTCCTCCGGCCTTCGCCTCTCTGGCAACCCTCTGCGGTTGTCTGGCTACCTCCCGCAGCGTTTGTAGTGCCTGCATATTTCTTACCTCTGAGTTCGAAACCCGGCAGTGAGAGTCCTATCTCCGCCGGGCCAGCGTCTCTATGAATGAATCTATGTGGGATACGACCTGGGATTCGTCGTATTCCCTTGGGTCTATTCCGTCAAGGTCGAAGATGGTCATAGGCACCCCGGCCTCTCGCTGCACTGCATCCTTAATGAGCCGCAGAGTGGCAGGGAAATTGCGGCAACCCCGTTTGTTCAGCCCGATGACTCCGTCTATGTGGTATTCCTTGACCATACCTACCGTGTAGTCCACTTTGCTGGAGGAGCAGGGGTTGATCAAGTCCGAAATAAGCTTCCGAGCAAGGCTGTGCAGCGGCTGTTCCGGAAGCAGCATCTCCGGCGGCATCGGCGAGCCGCCGAGGAAGTCCAGATCGCTCTTGACCACTACTGCGCCAAATCTTTCGGGGTAACTCATCAAGGTCAAATTGTAAAGCGGTGGTATGCCCACCAGCAAAAGGCGCAGCTTTTCGTTCGGTATAACCCCGTGTCCTGCCTTCACACGCTCTGCCAGTTCGTCCCGCAAAGTCAGAAAAATGCGGACGGCGGCTTCACTGCCGAGGAGCAACATCATTGGGTTGGCGATGCACGACAGAGCTTCTCCAGCTGTCATGGGGCTTGGCACTACCTTGCGTAACTTCTCTACCTCCTGCCATAATTCCATCGCCTTCCGGGACAGCAGTACGGACTGTGATAACCGGACCGGGTCACGTTTGAACCCGTGCTTTTCCAGGAATTCCAGCATCCCATCAAGCTCTGCAGTCAGGTAGTCCACCGCGTGGGGGGCTACTGGCGATCCCCAGGTGTTTATGGGCACGTCTACAAGATGGTAAGGGCGGCCAAACCGCTCCACCCAATAGAGGAAGGACTTGGACTCCGATATGCACGGGAAGGTTCTGCCTATGATGAGGTCAGGCTGAACGAAGATAGAATGAATAAACGGGTCATGCTCTTCGCTGGCAGCGATGCCGGCCAGCGACAGGTGCACAGCGCACAGTTCGCGGGCGAAGCCTTGCTGCTCAGCAATATCGCAGTAGATGCCACTCAGGTTCCGCGCGGAGGCACGAACCGATAGGTCCTCAAGTATCATGGCGGGGACGTCCAGCGCATGCCAAATCTCACGTGGCAAGAGTCCGATGGCAGCAACAATCGGCCTGCCCTGCTTCTTGGCCTCCTGTAGCCTGGCCCATTCCGCCTTGCGGAACCGCCTCGCCTCAATGACAGCGCGCAATGCGCGCCTGCTGGTCCGTGGTGGCCGAGTTGGTCTGAGAGTCATTGGTTACTGATTAAATGGCTGCTACCCTGAAGAGTTTTTGCCTTTATCGTTAGCTTGCAGCCACTGCTGGCCCGTAGTCCATTGGAGCTACTATAACGCGAGAGGCACAGTTATAGCAAGCATAGGTGCTTTCCGGCCACACGCCTCCAGCCTATTAACTGCGGCTGTCCGCAGGCACAGTCGTTGAAAGGGTGGACCCGTTCGCACGCGAAGGATTTGGCGCTAGGGGCGTTTTGGTCCTGATTCGAGTTCGCTGTCGCTAAGTGTACACTTGCCGTACATCCATTGTTGCCCGCAGCAAAAATCGGAAACTCTTCGCAAATGTGAGTCAGATAAGATTTGCGGGTACTACCCATCTCCCGCCTGCTACCTCCGCTGCGTGGCATGAACGCCGGACAAATGTCCACGTGGGTTCTTACGCTCAATAGGCTCCTACTTACAAGCGCGCTACCTCCTCATAGCAACTGCCATATTGCTCAAATATGTACCGGCACGGATTCTACCGGAAGGAGTAGTCCTTTAGGATGATAGCGAAGGTGGGATAGGACTAAGCTCCGTCATACTGGCGTTGCGCACAAAGTGCTGAAAGGAGAGCAGCACGAAGCTCCACCAAGATCGGGCCAGGAATATAGCAAGGTGAAATAGGCCCAGACACGACGAGAAATATCCCAGCCATAAATATAAGGAGGTATCACATGACTCACGAATCGATGTCACAAAGAGGGGAAAAGGGAGGCGAGGCTTCCCTGCACAGCCAAAAGGTCAGCGCTGCGCAACTGCAAGTGTACCTGAAGGGGATTGATTACCCGGCTGACAAGCGGAAGATTGTCAGCACCGCCAGGAACAACAACGCCCCGGAGAACGTGATGAGTTATCTCAATCGGCTACCGGAAAGGCAATATAACAGGCCGACCGAGGTCGAAGAAGAATTCGGCAAGATGAAATAGCCGGGTGATAAGGTATCTACCTCGCAACAATAATGAGGGGACTGGAACGTGTGGCTCCAGTCCCCCCCTGAATTTTCTGCGCAGAATGTGTAGTACCGGCGCCGTACCCCGGGCGACCACAGTCCAGAGGCGATCGAAGCGAGGTCAGGGAAGTAGTATACGCCCCTATTCCCAGGGCCTTTCACAACTGGGACCCATACGTCCGGTCGCAGGCAGGCGCCAGGCAACTTGTTGGAGGAGCATGATGGTTGTCCCGGGGTCGTCTATCTGGTTATCTTGCGTTTGAAGGCTTCGAACTCGGCCCTGGTGACGAACTCACCAGCCTTAAGTCGTTCTTCTTCCCCGGCGATATAATTGCTCAACCAGCCAGCCTCTTCTTGGCCTATGGGAGCCCAGGTGTCCGATTCTATGTAGTGGTACTTGTATTCATGCTGGCCCAGCATGTCGGCCCCCTTGCATTTGAGTTGTCGCTGTCATGAAACTTTAGATTCATTCACAAAGCACAGCATGAGAGATAGGTGTGCATTTGGTGTGGCCGGTGTAACATCTAGGCCGAACTTCCAGCAGGTTGAAGGCAGAATAGATACGAAATCGGGCTAACAGCCGTTTTTGTCTGTCTACAAACGGCCTGGCTGGACGCCGAGGAGGTCGAAGGCACGCTGTTGTTG
>JACPPY010000012.1 GCA_016190755.1 Chloroflexota bacterium
GTCCTTCTCTCACCACCGGATGGTCATCGGCCACCAGTATACGTGTCACCTTTGGTGTGGTGCTGGAAGTGCTGGACATCATTGGGACTTATGTCCGTTGGCGGGAACACGGACGATAATATGGGTTCCCTCGCGTGGAGCACTGATTATCTCGAACTTCCCGCCGACAATAGTAGCCCGGCGGCGCATGCTCATAAGTCCCCCTACGCGTTTCTGCCCTGATGCCACAGAGACATCAAAGCCAGGGCCATTATCCTTGACCTCCAAATGCGCCACCGAGTCCCGGCACGTAAGGGACACGCTAAGTATTGTTGCGCTACCCGCGTGCTTCCTCACGTTCGTAATCGCCTCGTGAAAGATACGGTAAAGGGATATTTCCACCTCGTTATAAGGCCTTGCCGGACAGTCTGCATGGAAGCTCACCATGCATCCCGTTTCCTCCTGAAACCGCCTTAGCTCATCCTGCATCAACGGAACAAGCCCGTACTCGGCGAGACCCGGTGGATGCAGACCGTTCATGATGCTCCTGGACTCGCGGATGGCCTCACGGATCAAAGATGAAGCCCGAACAGCCGCATCATATGACTTCTGTCTTCCTTGCGAGAGCGATTCTAAGGTCTGTGCCTGGTGGAACGCGGCAGCCAAAGTTTGTGCGATGCGGTCGTGTACCTCAAGGGCGATCCATTGCCGCTCTTCCTCCTGGGCGGCCATAGAGTCCGCCATTATTTCCCTGATGCGTTGCTCGTGCCCGGAAAGCTCCTTCCGCAGGGCATCCTCGATTCGGAAGTGCTCGCCAAGCTCACGCGCGTAAATCAGGAGCTGCTGCAACATTTGCATCATTTGGTCAGGGGTTCGAACCGGTTCCCCGTCGCTGTCTTCCACGCACTACGTCCTCCCCGGGCGCCGTGGTTTCTGGTATTCTTAACCAGCGCCCCAGGCACACCATCACCACACCTGCATCACACGAACATCACATTTTACTGCCCTGAGCAGCGAAGAGCAATAGTTTCTGGTAACATTTTGACCCTGACGCCCATGCCTACCGCGTGGTAGGCCCCTTTCGGCTACCCTCTTAAGGATACCCCCAAGAGGTATACTTGGGGACATTGTAGGGACGCGTTAACTGTGGAATCATTGGTACGCTTCAAGCTATGCCCGAGCCTCAAGTCCATAGAGGGAGCCCGATGGATAAGCTGAGTGTAGGAAGCAGTAGGCAACATCAATAGGAGGTGAGCTATGTCAATGGAAAAGTCGATGGCCTCCGCCAGCCTGGCCGAGGTAGTAGACAGGATTCTGGACAAAGGGGTCGTCGTCGATGCCTGGGTCCGCGTCAGCCTCGTGGGCATTGAGATTCTGGCTATCGAGACAAGGGCCGTCGTGTCCGGCGTCGATACCTTCCTCAAATACGCCGAGGCTGTTGGTCTTACGGCAGCCGCAGCGGCCTAATTCAGGCCTGCCGTCCTCCGGGTGACCAGTGCCTTATGACGCCGGCACGGGACGGGCTCCCCTGTTCATAAATACATGGATCTCGGAAGCACCCTGATGAAGAGGTCCCTGACGAGCCAGAAAGGTACGGGCCACCCGGAGTTCAACGGTTAAGAGAAGGAGAAGCACATGCGAAATCTAGTGGAGAATATCAAAGCCTCTTATGAGGTCCGGACTTCGGGAATCGCGAACCTTCGGGGACAGGTGGCAACCGATATGGGTGCCGCACGCGCTCACATTAGTGAATTGAATAGGTCGCGCCAGGACATGTCTCGCCAGCTTCGGGATGATCTGGGGACAAGGCATGCTGCTCGAGCAAAGGCCGAGGCTCAGCGCAAGTCGTCGGCTGACTCCTGGCTGAAGGACACGGCCAAGGCCCGGCAGTCCTTGGCGAAAGGCATCAGAGAAAACCTCGCCAGGGAACATTACTCGCGAGTGGACGCAGAGGCCCAACGCAGTTCCAGGGCGCAGGACTTCCTTAAAGGCATTGCCGCCGGGAGGAATGAAATGGCCGCCTCGCTGAAGGCCAGCCTGAACAAGAGCCATTCTGACCGAGAGCAGGTTGAGGCGCAGAGGAAGTCCCGGACAGAGACTGAGCTAAAGGGCATTGCTGCATCGCGCAAGAAGAATGCTGAGAAGCTGCGGTCCAGCCTGGGGAAAGGCCGCTCCGACCTGGCCAAGGCAGCAAAGCAAAAGAGGTCGCAGACCCTCTCCTGGTTGAAGTCTGTTGCCGACAAGCAGGCCGAGGACCATGCCGCATGGCAGAATATGTCAGCCAGCCTGAAATCCAAGAGGTCAAATGGAGGAACGCCCACCCAGGAGCCTGAGGAAGGTGGGAGTCATGCACAGGTCGACCTGCCGGCGCTGAGCGACCGGGTGTTCGAGCGCGTAGCGGGCCAGCCGGGAGGCACACGATTAGCAGAGATGGAGCAAGAGTTCGGCGTGAGCCGGTTCCAGATCGATAAGGCGCTGAAGACCCTGATCGAGCGCGGCAAAGTGGAGAAGCGGGATCGCCTCTATTTCGCCATCTGAGCCGGAGCCAGACGTAGTGCAGCCCGGCGTGCACACAGTCAGAGGGCTGCCAGAACTCATGACCAGAACTTAATCGGAGGTAAGACCCATGGTAATGGAGGGCTCAACTACCCTGCTCCAACCACGGCCGTTGCCCAATTTCGTGGAGACGCCGTATGTGAGCAGCATCGTCGAACGCGCACTGACGTACATCACTGCGGGATTCCCGGTGCATTTCCGTGGCGCGTCGGGAACAGGGAAGACAACCCTTGCCATGCACGTGGCCGCCAAGCTGGGGCGCCCAGTCGTAATGATCCACGGCGACGAGGAGTTCTCCACCTCCGACCTGGTGGGTGGAGAGCACGGATATCGAACGAAGAAGGTTATCGACAACTTCATCCATTCCGTGTTGAAGACCGAGGAGGACACCAGCCGTACGTGGATAGATAACCGGCTCACGGTGGCTTGCAGATACGGGTTCACTCTCGTTTACGACGAGTTCACCCGCTCGCGGCCGGAAGCAAATAATGCCCTGCTATCGGTGCTCCAGGAGAAGATGCTTGACCTTCCAGCGGCCCGGGAGGGAGAGAACTATCTTCATGTGCACCCGGAGTTCACGGCTATTTTCACCAGTAACCCGGAGGAGTACGCCGGCGTGTACCGCAGCCAGGACGCCTTGCGGGACCGCATGATCACCATGGACCTGGACAACTTCGACGAGGAGACGGAGGTCGGCATCACGCAAGCCAAGTCACATATCAGCAGGGAGGATGCCGAGGTCATAGTTCGCATCGTGCGGAGCCTCAGAGACTCCGGGGCATGTGAGTTTGCGCCAACAGTGCGCGGCTGCATCATGGTGGCACGCTCGTTGAGAGTGCGCAACGCGTCGATATCCTCGGCCGATGCGTTGTTCAGACAGGTGTGCCTGGACGTGCTCGCCTCCGAATCGTCACGAGTCGGCAGCAGGGCGCAGGCTAACCGTATCAGGGATGTGTTGACTGAGATACTGGACCGCAACCTGTTGAGCGTGGCATGAAGAATGGTGCCGTGCGCCCCTTGCGGCGATCCCGACGGTATGCATCGCCGCGTATAGCAAGATGGCGCCCGTGGCGCCGGGAAGAATTGCCGGCAGGCCGAAGTTAAGAACAGCCAGGAGCAGCGATATGAAAAGCGTTACCCAGATGAAGAGCCTCGGGGACATGAGGACGACGATCAGCACCCATGCTCGCTCTACACCTCACGAGAAAGGCTCGACCTATCTCGAGGTGTACCTGCTGGACAAGGAAAAGCAGCGGTTAGAGACGGAAATGGCGATGCTGGAAAAGCGGGGAAAACGTATCCAGACCCGCCTGAACGATATAAAAGAGGCCATGGGTGGGCTGCTGGCCAGGATGAATGAAGAAGGGGCTGCGGCAGATCCCATGGAAGGCGGAATAGCATCCGGTAGGACCAGATCGCCGAGGCCGGCGAACTGGAAAAAGATGAGCATCAGGTACTAGGACCAACCATTATGGATGTATCTGCAGGTGCTGCACCGGAGCAGGGTCGGTGTCTGTTACGCCTCCACGACGAAGCGTCCTGGAGTACCGGGCACGGCTCCTGGGAGAGAAAGCATTTGGCTGATACCCCTGTCGGGGGGACAATGAGTTACCAGGGAGCGCAACAGGTGGGCGTGCCTCTTCCGGAGGTTACAACAGCGATGGAATGGGACACCATGTCCTGGAAGCCGCAGGAGAAGCCTAACGGGCGCAAAAGGCGGGGGGCAGCAGTGGCAACCTTCGCGCGGCGGCTCATGGCGATCGAGCGTACAAGGGCCCGTCGCAGCAGGCCTCGCGATATGATGTCGTGTCTAAAACACAAGAAATTCTGAGACTTAGGCAAGCACAGAAGCCCTGAGCAACACCGAGGAACATAACGTGAAGGGGAAATACATCTACGGTATAGCCGCGTGGCCGATTACTGCGCCGGACGGCATCAAAGGGCTTGGTGGCTGTAGTCCGGTTCGCGCTGTCTCGCACAATGGATTGTGCTGCCTGACGTCCGATTGGGACGGCCCCGAGTTCAGTGCGCTGCCCCGGGAGCAGCTTGTGAGATGTCTGCTGGCACACCAGCAGGTGATCGAGCGGCTGATGGTAAACTGCACGGTGTTGCCCATGAAATTCGGTACCGTTCTCGGTGCCGAGGAAGAAGCAGTCTCCCTGCTCCAACAGGGTAGCTCACTGTTCGCGAATGCCCTCTCGTCTGCTCAGGGCAAAGTCGAGTTGGAGCTGGCCGCTACATGGGATATAGAGCAGGCCTTGCAAGAAGTGTCTGCAGAGGATGACATTGCCAGGGCCAGGGCAGCCATTGCGTCACAGGGGCTGCCAGTTGTGGAGCAGAAGGTGCGTCTCGGCCAGGCCGTCAAAGCCTGCCTCGATCGTCGAAGGGAATCATACCGCAGTCAGGTCATAGACCTTCTGAAGCCCATCTCAATGGCTTTGGTATCCAATGCGTTACTATCCGACAGCATGGTGTTGAACATTGCTTTCCTGGTGCGCCGAGAGGTCCAGGGAGAGTTCGAGCGCCGGATACGTAGTCTCGACGCCATGTTTCATGGCAAACTCTCCTTCCGACTAGTGGGCAGTATGCCCCTGTACAGCTTCAGCACCGTAGAGGTGAGGCGCCTGGAACCGGGGGAATTGGACTCCGCCAGGAGTGCACTCAAACTAAGTGATGATGCATCTGCTGCGGACGTGCGGGCGGCCTATAGACGCATGGCTGCGGCTGAGATAGGGGATAGCAGCGTGGGCAAGATGTCGAGCCCCGGTATGCCGGCCTTGAAACAGGCAGCAGACGTACTCCTGAGGTACTGCCGTGTACGCGAGGCCGCTGATAAAACCTGCATCGAAAGCTCTCGGGGCGATTTTGTTTTCTCCATAGATGTGCGAAGCGCTAGCGGGGAAGAGGTCGAGGCCGAGCGTTTTGGCGCCAACGCCGGTGTCGGCGCAGGACAGGGACCAAAGGCACATGTCTGAGCCAGGCAAATATGTCTATTGCATAGTGCGCTGCACCGAAGATCGCAGCTTCGACGATGTATCCCCTATCGGAGGAGGGACCAGCGAGGTCCACACCGTGCGCTGCGGGGATCTGGCGGCTGTGGTCAGCGACTGTGCATTGAGCCAATACGAAAGCACGCGGGTCAACATGCTCGCCCATGAGAAGGTTCAGGAAAGGGTGATGCAGGAGTTTTTCCTGCTCCCGGTGAGATTCGGCACGGTGGCCAACTCCGGATCATCGGTTGATGCCATAACCAGTCTGCTGCGTGACAGGCAACAGGAGTTTCATGGTCTGCTGGCCGACATTGCAGGCAAGTCGGAGTTGGGCTTGAAGGCTTTGTGGAAAGATGAGAAGATCGCCTTCCAGGAGATGCTGTCCGAACGGCAGGATATTAAGCGGCTTCGCGACTCGATCGCAGGCCGGCCTCCGGCGGCGACGCATTTCGAAAGGATACAGCTCGGCGAAATGGTCAAGGAGGCGCTCGACCAGAAGCGCGCCGCCGAGGCTGAGAGTATTATGGCCAGACTTCGTCCCATCTCCGTGGCCACGGTGGAGAACAAGATCTTGATGGACAGGATGATAGCCAACGCCGCCTTCCTCGTTGAGACAAAGAGAGAAAAGGAGTTTGATTCTGCAGTGAGCAGACTCGACGCCGACATGGGAGCAAAGGTCCAGTTTAAATACGTCGGTCCGGTGCCGCCTTACAACTTCGTGAACATCATCGTGAACTGGAACAAGGAGGAAGGGGCCTAGCCCTTGGGATTTCTTCTCACGCTGTTGGGGTTGCCGGTGCTGGGCCCGGCGCAGTTGGTGCGCTGGCTCGGCAGCACGATATCCGAGCAGGCGCTGGCAGAGTACCTCGACGAAGGTAAGGTTCGGGGCGAGTTACTGGAACTGCAGCAACGCTACGATACTGGTGATATCGGCGATGAGGAATATGACCGGCTGGAGAAAGCGCTGCTGGAGCGCATCGACCAGATAAGGGAGTTCAAGGCCGCCGGCAACAGTGCTGGCTAGGTGTGTGCCAGGGACAATAGAAATTGGGAGCAAGCAAATGGAAATGCGTGAGGCGCTAAAAAAGGTCAAGGTGGAACTCAGCGACATTACGGGATTGAAACCCACCTCGGTGGTCCGGGCCGAGAAGAACGGGGACGGCTGGAAAATCACAATCGAGCTCCTGGAGATGTCCCGGATTCCTGCCGCCACAGATGTCCTGGGGCTATATGATGTACTGCTCAATGCCCAGGGAGAGGTCGAGACCTTCGACCGAAAGGGCATGAGGCTACGTGGGGAAGCTCCCAAGGAGCTATCGGTGTAGCCGGCAACCCGAAGGGGTCGTTGTTATGGCCGAGGGGCTATATGTATATTGCGTTATCGGCACGGGCGAGGCCCGTAACTTCGGGCCGTTTGGAATAGGCGGACGTGGCGACATAGTAACCACGCTATCCTACCGCGACCTGAGCGCCGTTGTGAGCAGCATACCGATGGACAAGTACGTCGTGGGCCGCGACGCCCTGCTATCCCATGAGAAGGTGCTGGAGAAGGTGATGGCCGAGTACCCCCTGCTGCCGGTGAGGTTCTATACAATAGCTCCAAATGCCGAAGAGGTCCGCAGCCTCCTGAGGACACGCTACAATGAGCTGAAGCAGCTATTACGCCAGCTCGATGGGAAGGTAGAGCTGGGGCTCAAGGCCATCTGGAGAGATATGAACGAAGTTTTCAAACGAGTCGCAGAAGCTGTCCCGGAAGAGCGGCGGCTGGGAGTGGCAGGCGCTGCTGGCCTGCGACAAGGACTGGAGGAGAAAAAGGCGCAGATGAGGCAGCTTCTCCTGGCGGCTTTGAAGTCGGCTGCGGTGGACTTCAGGTTGAACAAGACCTATGGTGACGACATGGTGATGAACGCTGCCTTCCTGGTAGACCGGCGCAGAGAAAAGGAGTTTGACGCGCTCGTCGCGCAGGTAGGCGCCAGCCTCGCGAAGACCATCGAACTCAAGTACGTCGGGCCTGTCCCGCCTTACAGCTTCGTCAACATAGTGATTAGAGGGGACTTAGGGCTCGCAGAGATGGGAGCGAAAGAGAGGTAACAACATGGGGACACCTATTGTGCAGAGCAACACCGCGACACTGGTGGACGTCATCGATCGCATACTCGACAAGGGGCTGATAATAAACGCCGACATCACGGTGAGCGTCGTCGGTGTGGAGCTATTGGGAATCAAGATCAGGGCGGCTGTGGCTTCCTTCGAGACAGCAGCCAAGTACGGCCTTGAGTTCCCGTCAGGGACAAAGCTCCCCCAAAGCATTCTGGAGAACCACCCCCTGACAGTGAGCAACAACGGCCACCACAAGGTTGCTGCGATCTCCGAGGTGTGAGCTATCCTCTCGTCTGGCGATGGATCAAGGTATACAACGTAGTCCGCGACAGGAGGTATCGTCATGGCTCGAGAGGGCAAAGATGAACAGCCA
>JACPPY010000088.1 GCA_016190755.1 Chloroflexota bacterium
CATCGAATACCTGTCGGCACGTATCTTGATTATGTGTACAGATAGATGTACACTAGTGATTGAGATTCGAAAGGATTTGGGATGGCGTACCAGATCAGAATAACCCCGACAGCCCTAGAAGCTCTGGAGGCCATTGCGAATCGGCGCACACGCAGCACTATCGTGCGGCGCATTGACGCCCTGGCTGAAGAACCAGGGAAGCTGGGAAAGCCTCTTCGGGGTTGGCTGGCAGGATTCATGAGCATAAGGGCGGTGGGGCAACGGTACCGTGTAGTGTACCGGGTCGAGGCTGAGGAAAGACTAGTACTGGTGTACCTGGTTGGTATCCGCAGAGAAGGCGACAAGAAGGACATATACTCTCTGGCCCAGCGACTTGTACAGCGGGGTCTAATATAGGAGGACAGACATGACTATACACAGAGAAACCGAAGAAATCTCGACGGTTGACGCTCGGCGTAAACTGACGAAGCTGCCGGAACAATTGGAGGCCCATCCTGCCACGGTTGCCGTGACCCGAAGAGGAAAACCCGTCCTGGCGATAATGGCGTGGGTGGACTACGAGGCCATCCAGGAGACATTGGCGATACTTGGCGACAGCGAGGCTGTTGGGCAACTCCGCAACAGCATCAAAGAGGTCAAAGAAGGCAAGACAATACCCTGGACAGAAGCAAAAGCGCGACTCGGCATGGAGCGGTGACAACGATTGAAGCGTGACACGCAATCCAGAAGACCCGATATACAGACTCCGGAACAGGCCAGGAGGACAGTATTTCAGTTGAAGGTGACGCTGAAGGAAATTAGGCCCCCGATATGGAGACGGTTTCTGGTTCCTGCGGACATTAGTCTCCACGGACTACATCTTGTTTTGCAAAAGGTGATGGGGTGGTCCAACTACCATCTGTATGAGTTCGAGATCGCGGGGAAAGAATACGGGGAACCAGACCCGGATGTTGACTTCGGTGAATCAGACATCGTCAACGCAAAGAGGACAAAGCTCTGGAAAGTACTCCCCGCCGTCGGCTCGAAGTTCACCTACACATACGACTTCGGCGATGACTGGCGCCATGAGTTGCTGGTAGAAAAGGTGTTGCCCTCAGGAGAAGACAGGTCATACCCGGTGTGTCTCGGCGGCAAGCGCAACTGTCCGCCCGAAGACTGCGGCGGGCCTTGGGGATACGAAGACCTGCTTTCAGTGATCCATGATCCGTCTCACGAGGATCACTATGACAAGATGACATGGCTGGGCGGACGGTTCGACCCGGAAGCCTTTGACCTGGAAGAGGTTAACCGCGCATTGGCTCACCGCTGAGCAAATGGACGCCTCCGTGGCACGTGCCATAGCGTGTTTGCCATGCCGACGAAAACAATTTTTTCTGTATCGTCCGGGGCCAGGCACTTCGTTGAGCAGACATCTAACCCATCTTCTACAGTGAAGTTTTCCGTTCAGATAAGAGTTTTCAGGGGTTCAGATCGGGATTTCTCCGGGAAACTGGCGATGTGGTGCCAAATTATTCATATGGAATTCATTGACTTCGGTATGATATGAGGTTTAGACTTGCGGTGATCAAAGGTGAGTCGCCTCATGTTTATCCGCGTTAAAGGACGGGGTGGAGGAGGCCCTGTTTGCCCTGTGGCAAGACCTGTTCACCGAACTCTCCCTGGCGTTTTTCGATACCACCAGCATCTACTTCGAGGGCAGGGGTGGCGAGGGCCTGGGACAGTACGGCCACAGCAAGGACCACCGTCCCGACCTGAGAAGGAAGTGTGGGTAGACGGGCGGCGGTATATCGTGTGCCATAATCCGCAAGGCCCTGGAGGACGAACCCTAGGACGGAGTGCGCCAACTGGTAGGCAACCGGGGTTCCGGCGCTTCCTGAGGGTGGATAAGGATGCCGTGAGCATCGATCGGAAGAAGGTAGCCGCCGAGGCCCGTTACGATGGCAAGTTCGTGCTCAGGACCAACACCAGCCTTCCTGCCAGCGAGGTGGCGGTGCAGTACAAGAGGCTGCTCCTGGTGGAGCAGTTCTTCCGGACGACCAAGTCGCTACTGGAGACGCGACCAATCTTCCACCAATGGGACGCCACCATCCGGGGCCACGTCTTCTGCTCCTTCTTGGCGTTGGTGCTGATGGATGAACTGAAGCGACGGCTTAGTGAGCAGGGCCTCAAGATAGAGTGGGACATGGTCCGGCAGTACCTTGAAGCCCTCGAACAGGCACAGGTGCGAGAAGGGGACCAGTGGTACTTGCTGCGCAGTCCCCTACAGGGTGTGGCGGGCAAGGTGCTTCACGCGGTAGGGGTCGCGCCACCACCATCAATTCGCCCTGTCGAAAATGTGGTGCC
>JACPPY010000090.1 GCA_016190755.1 Chloroflexota bacterium
CTTCCTCACCCTGACTACGTGCATGGCGCCGGAGGCTCGCTTTGACATGCCCAACTATAGACATAACGAGGGCCTCTTGTCAAGCATCCTTCTGTCTACATCGTCAAAGCTAAACAGCTTCGGATGACTCGGAAGTTGCGCTTAGAGGTTGGACGATGTGGCATCCACTATCTCCACATCCTTATTCCTGGACTTGGCTACGATAGTGGTCGAATATCGCAGGGCCTCGGATCCGTCCCTCGTGATGTAGAAGCCGATGGTATAGTTTTCCCTCTCAAGTGTCCTGACCGGTATGGTGGCGATGAATCCCGACCAGTCAAGGTTAATGCTTTGTTCTCCATATTCATTCGTCACGTGAGGGGTATACTTGGAGGACGTATCGAAGACGTAGGTTTCCTTGTCGGATCTCAAGACAACGTACGTTCTGCTGCCCTCATAGTCCTGGCCCTCCATGAAAGCCCACCCTTGTATCTCCAGTGCAGATGGGGAAACGACAAGTTTGTCCAGGCTGTAAAGGATATTGCTCGTTTCGTCCGGCAGTTGTAGCCTTACCAGCCGCGCCTCGTCCGGCACTGCCTGGAACCTGTCGAAAAGAGGCCCTGCCAGGAATAACAGGTATAAAAGAAAGCCGCCCAGGATAAGGCCGTGTGCCATTAAGCCTCTTCTGTGGGACGTAAACCAGGCGGCTGTGGTCGATCGACAAATAACCGTCACCTGTCCTCCAATAGCTCAAAATCGGCGTTGAAGTAATGGTTCAGGATGAGGCGGAAGGTATTCACCGGCGATATCGATTCATACAGCAGCTCTCCGCCATCGCCTGGCAGGTGGTAGGCGTTCAGTATCTTTTCCCACCCGACATGCCATCGTACGCCGTGGTCGGACTGTACGACTATTATTGGATCAGTAGTGGACTTGCTCAGAATATCCTCTATTACCTTGTCGATCTGCCGGCTGGTGAAAACATACTGTCCCAGATAGTAGTCCTGGTCGTAAAAATTGTAGAAATCAGCCGGGGCGATGCGCTCCCCGTTGGGGCCGAAAACAAAAGGAGCATGCGGGGACATGATATGGGCGTAAACGAATTTGGGGCCTTCCATTTCAGGCACCTTCTTGAGCTGGTCGAGAGTGCGTATCAGGCCCTCCCGATAATACCCCTCGTAACGGCCTCCAGCGATGTAGTTGTAAAATGGCCTGAGCATGGTGGTATTCCACAAAAGAACGGTGAACTCACTGGTCAGCGGTCCGTATCCTGTATTTTCATAGAAGTTGAAATAGGTGTCGGCGTTGATTTTATACCTGTCGGTCTCATACCACTGGCCGAAGTATACGTATCGATAGCCTATGGAACGAAAGTAGTCCGCCACCTTATTGTTGATTATCCTCTGGTAGGTGGTCTCAGGCGGCTCTGTTTCAGGCGTGTACTCCATGTTCAGGATCGAGGCGACGGCCCTTATCGTCTCTTCGTTGTGCATCCTGCTGCCATTGGCGACGAAGAACCCTTTCTTGCGCAGGCTATCGATGAACCGGCTGTTATCGTAGCCGTATTGCTCCTTAATCGTGTCCGGGTGGGCATACTCGTCAAGGATAATGAAATAGATGTCCGGCGTGTTGATTGCTCTCCCCGGAAGGGCCTGTTTTGTCATGCTCGACTGGGCCAACGATGCCTGTACTGTCGAGACCTCGTTCGAGGCAACATTAAAGGCGTTTAGGACAATAAGGACTATGGCTGCTATGTTGAGGACGCGGGTGGCAATGCTGAAGTCCCTTCGGGCACGGTGGATGAAGTAGACGCCATACCCCAATGCCAGCAGTATTCCAGGGAGCAGGTATCCATGCCCTGGAACGAAGAGGTCCTTGTCTTCCAGCAGGCTGTAGAAGCGTCCATAGGTGAAGAACAGCAGGACAAGGGCGCTGGTCGCTATTCCCGCCTTCGACCTGTCTTTAAGCAACAGGCTGAAAAGCAACCATAACAGTCCGGCCAAAAACAAGGATGCCCCCAGTAAAACGAGGACCTGGCCTGACGGCGCCTCGTTCCTGTTGTGTGCGTAAAGAAAAAGGACGGGCAATAGGGCGAACAGGAGGGGGTGTATGACAGTTGGTCTTTTCATTGCCGTCGCACCATGAGGTATAGGACGCGCTCAGAGTCGATGATCCTCACCGAATCCTGGATCGTGAAGTATTCCCCGAAGCTGCGCTCGAAATCTGGCTGAGCATAATCCGCGAAAACATCCTCCCTGGCGGCCAGTAGCCTTTGAACCTGAGAATCGCTTTTGGGAACGAACTCGATGATGAGCCAGTTGCAGATGCGGCTGATGAACCCGGCGATCTTCTCCAACGGTACGTTGTTGCCTATTGCCAGATGATGTATGAGTGCCATGGCCATTACAGCATCCGCCGGTGCCCGCTCCTCCAGGGACATCCTCTCCTCGTGTCCCCATCCCGTCCCCGGACTTGGATTTGACAGGTCCAGCAACAGGGGAAGGTGGTTCATTTCCCGCCGCTCGACGCATTGGCGATAGTTCTTCTCGACCGCAGCAGGATCGACGTCGAAAGAAATGGTTGGTATTCCCATATCGCTGGCAAGCCGGCTGAATGTCCCCGTGTTTGCTCCAAGGTCCCAGACATTCGCTGGCCTGATCCGGTGCAGGAAGTCCGCCACGATCTGTTTTTTGTGCTCGAACGCCTCCAGGGAGTAGTTTGTATTGCCATAGTAGTCGGCCCACTGGGTACCAATGGGCTGCCACCTGAGTTTCTTTGTCGCGGACTCCAGGCTATCGATGAGTCCAAGAAAAGACATGCGTCCCATCTTGAAATTCCTCGTGTTTGCATTCCCGCCCGCGAAGTGCTTCTGGCTCCGGGAATGGAGGTGAATATGCGAGAGCAGAGAGAAGTCCAGGCGGGTGTGAAAGGGTAATAGAGCGCTTGCCAGGTCTAAGGGCACACCATCGATATAGGTGCGGAGCAATTGGCTTAGGCGGACATCCTTGTGACTCATCAAGGACAGCGGCGCCAGGAAGTGCTGGCAGAACTGCCGGTAGGCTACCCACGGGTAGCCTTCGCGGTACTTTTCAAAGGACAGAGTGTCGATAAGCACCGGCCTTCCGGATAGGAATTGCACATTATAGGCGCTGCAGTCTTTGAGGGACATTCCGAAGTCCAGGCATGTTTTCTGTATCCGCAGCAAAGCCATGGCTGCGTCCTTCAACTGGCTGAAGCACCATTCGTAGGGATAGGATACGAATGGCACAAGATCCGGCCTCACTACTTTGTAGGCGATATCGGGTCTCGGAGAAGCGACATCAACCTCTTCGTGTGGAATGAGCAGTCCCGCGTTGGTCAGGTTTACATAAAGGCCGGAGGCCATCAGGTGCTCGTAATTGTCCCTGTAAGAGGAGTTCACCTGGCGGTACAGCGTGCCGTCCTGCCGAAAGAGGAAACCGCTCGGATCGCGGAACGAACTGGGGACGATGGTGCTAGTTGCCAGTCTTTCCATCCCGTGATCTATCGAAGCAGGTTCTCTTGAAGAAGGAGGTGACTCGCCTCCAGAATACCCTGGCCGTAAACAGCGCCCCAACCGCGGCGCCTATGACCATCTGGACCGCCAGGCTTCCTGTGCCGGGGTCGAGATAGGCCTGTGTAGTTGAGGATAATGGAAAGCCAAAGGCAGCTATCCCAGGCTGCAGCGCCTGAAGATAGTTAATGTGTTCAATTACCATGCTCTCTCCTTCTAAGCCAGTTTCCCAAGCTTGATCATTCGCTCTTTGGTTGGAAGAAGTAACCTTTGTCCCAGGTGGCCATCGGAACACCGTAGATAGAGGTCACCGTCCTATCTGACATGTCGATCTTCACGATCCACCGCTCTTCGCCAAGGCTCAGCAGCACTGAAGCCTTGCCCTCCATCCGTCCTCTTCCTGTTGATACGCTGGTGACTCTGGCACCACGGTCTATTAACTCGGCGACGCGGGCATCGGACCGTGCTATCCTGATGATCTCATCGGAGGACTGGCCCGCATCGACGCTGACCCATGAGCGTTTTGGCGCTAGCACTCGTGAAATGTCCAGAACGTCACCCCCGAGCAGGTCGATCCTGGCCAGCCATTGCTGTTCATCTGCTACCAGCAGCACCCCCGCCTCACTGCCGTTGCTCCATACCCTGGGTTGATTGTCGGACACATCGAGTTCGAGCTTGGAGGGCATGAGATGTGCGCTCCGCATCACCCATCCCGTGCGCAGAAGCCGCTGGGCGAGGAGGTCCGATTCAAGTATGCTGGTCGCCTTGGCCTTATCTTCCCCCTTTAACGTCGGATTGATCAGCCGGAATTGCTTTGTCGTTGTCTCTTTCACCAGGTCCACGTAAGTCAAGGTGTACTCACTGGTGGGCCCTTTGCTCAGTACGTACCCCGTTGAATTAACAACTTCGGTGTCGTTTGTCGACGGCTCGCCTTGCAGCAGTGCTTTCACTTCGGGAGCATCCGCGGCGATCCGGGCCGCGAGCGCCTCCGGCGATGGACCGAGGAGCTCACGTATCGACAGCAATGCCCCGATGATCAATGCCGCAGCCAGAGCACCACCCAGGACCAATTGGACCGTGGCATTTCGTACAACAAATTCCCTTGCCCGAGACCGCCAGGTATCGAACCTCACCGACCTGTGTCCCTTGAGATCGGAAAGACATTGACGCAGTTCGAACCAGGCCCACGGTACAACCTTAGTAGCTGTCGCTTGAGCTCCCAGGCGAAGTACATCCTGAGTGGTGGATAGGGATTCCAGTTCCTTTCTGCAGGAGGGGCAGGCCGATAAGTGCGACTGGATGGCCTGTTGCTCTTTAGCCGTAAGCTCTTTGTCCAGGTAAAAGAGGAGTTTCTTACCCACTCTCTTACAGCGCATCGGAGACTTCCTCTCTTCTCTCGTCCGAGAGCTTGTTACTCATGGCCCTGGTAGCGGCATTGAGACGCGACCTCACTGTTCCCAGGGGTATGTTCAGTGTCCGGGCGATCTCGTCGTACGCGAGCCCATGGAAGTACTTCAGAACGACAACGGAGCGGTGTTTGCCGTCCAGGCAGTCCAATGCCTTCCACACCAGGTCCCTGGCCTCCAGCTTTGAATGGGTCGACTCGGCTTCCGGCTCGAACCCCTTGCTCTTTGCATGGTCGAGAGAGAGTGTGGCGGTGCGCTTCCTCTTGCGGTACACATCGATAGACAGGTTAACCGTCACCCGATACAGCCAGCGCTTGAAAGCCTCCTCATCGCCATCCAACCTGTGTCTCGATTCATAAACCCTGATGAACGTCGCCTGGAGGATGTCCTGCGCCTCATTCTCGTCGCCCACCATACCCATGGCTGTCCTGAACACCATGCCTTTATGGCGCTCGTAGAGCGCCTCAAAACCCTCTATGTCTCCCGGTTCTCCTCGCCTGAATGGGCTCATGCTTGCTTCCTCAGTCCCATAATAATAAACGAAATTCGAGTGCAAAAAGTTCATTACAGCCATACAATACGGAATAGAGGAGATAAGCCGGCCGGGCAGGACGGAAGAGACGACGGCGCCTTTCGCTTCCTCCCGGCCAGGTCGATCATGACGCCACCTGTAGTCCATATCCGCGACCTGCGAAAGGTCTATGTTGTCAGCCAGCAGCAGGCCGGCGCGCGGGCCGCGCTGCAGGGCCTCATACACCGCCGCAAGGTGGAGGTACCTGCTGTCGACGGTATCTCGTTTGATGTGGCCGCCGGCGAGATAGTCGGCTTCCTGGGCCCGAACGGAGCCGGCAAGACGACGACGCTCAAGATACTATCGGGCCTGCTGCACCCTACATCCGGCGAGGCAACTGTACTCGGCTATGCTCCCTGGAAACGCGAGCGTTCATTCCTGAGACAAATGACTCTGGTGATGGGCCAGCGCAACCAGCTTATCTGGGATATCCCCGCCATAAACTCGTTCGAGCTTAACCGCGTCATCTACCGCATTCCGGTCGAGGACTACCGGCGCACGGTCGCAGAGTTGACCGACCTTCTTGACCTGGGGCCGCTGCTGCACAAGCCTGTCCGCAACCTCTCCCTCGGCGAACGTATGAAGTGCGAGATCGCGGCAGCCCTGCTGCACCGCCCGAAAGTGGTCTTCCTGGATGAGCCCACCATCGGGCTTGATGTGACCATGCAACGGCGCATTCGCTCCTTCATCGCAGACTACAAGCGCCGCTTCGAGGCCACCATCTTGCTTACCAGCCACTATATGACTGATGTCGAGACGCTTTCCCGGCGCGTCGTCGTCATTCACCACGGTAGGCTCCTTTTCGACGGCGACCTTTCCATACTGGTGCGGAAGTTCACGTCGCACAAGACGATCGTAGTGCAATTAGGGGACTGCCAGGCCGATCTGAGCTCATACGGCGATGTTGTATCGTGTGAAGACGGACGCACAACGCTCCGGGTGCCGAAGGCCGAAACAGCCCACGTCACCGAGCGGCTGCTGGCAGACCTGCCGGTCATCGACCTGCTGGTCGAAGACCCTCCCATAGAGGAGGTAATCGAGCGTGTCTTCGCGCAGGGGGCTCAATGAAAGCCATGGTGGAGTTGTACATACAGCAGTTCAAGACCACGCTGACGATGATGTTCCAGTACCGTGCCTCGCTGCTCATATGGATGATCGGGCAGGTGCTGGAGCCGCTGGTCTATCTCATCGTATGGTCGGTGGTCTCGGCAAGCAGCGGCGGAAGCGTCGGCAGCTACACCACGGCGGACTTCGCTGCCTACTACATCATACTAATGGTGGTCAACCAGGTCACCTATACCTGGATAATGTATGAGTTCGAGTATCGCATACGGGAAGGAGGCTTTTCCTTTGCATTGCTCAAGCCCGTGCACCCGATACACTCGGATATCGCCGACAACGTGTCCTCAAAAGTAATAACGCTGCCTGTGATGATACTAATTGCCGCTGGGCTGGGGGTGGTTTTTCACGCCTCCATCTCGCCGGCGCCATGGGCCGTAGCCATGTTCATACCAGTGTTGCTGCTTGCTTTCCTGGTCCGATTCCTGCTGGAATGGACCCTGGCGCAGGCGGCGTTCTGGACCACGCGCGTCGGCGCTATCAACCAGCTTTACTTCGTGCTGATGCTGTTTCTCGCCGGGCAGATCGCCCCTTTGACGCTTCTTCCCTCTCCTCTCCAGGCTGCGGCTGCGGTCTTGCCGTTCCGCTGGTTGATAAGCTTTCCAGTGGAGCTTTTGCTCGGGCGTCTTTCACCCGGCGAAACGCTCGTCGGCCTGGGAGCGCAGGTCGCCTGGCTTGTGGTAAGCATCGTGCTTATGCGAATCGTATGGCGGGCGGGCCTGCGGACCTACACGGCGGTGGGCGCATGAAGTACTTGCGTTTGTTCGGCGCGTTCCTGAGAGCCAGCATAGTGGGCGAGGCCGCTTATCGGATCAACTTCTTCATCCAGCTATTCGAGTCGCTTCTGAGCCTGGGAATATCGCTGGCCGGCCTGGCAGTGATCTTTTCCCATGCTGACACCCTCGGGGGTTGGAGGCCTGACGAGGTGCTGGCGCTTGTCGGCGTGTATTTCCTCGTTGGCGGGGTGATCGGCCTGGTCATACAGCCGGGCATGGAGCAGCTCATCGAGTCGGTGCGCAATGGGACGCTCGATTTCACGCTCACCAAGCCCGAGGATGCGCAGTTCATAGTCAGCATTCGCCGGGTAGAGATATGGAAGCTGATGGATATCGTGCTGGGTCTCGGCGTTCTGGCCGCCGCGCTGGTCCGGCTGGGCCAGGAGATTGGGGTGTTGCAGGCGGCGGAGTTCGTCGGCATGTTGCTCGCCGGTGCTGTGATCATCTACAGCTTCTGGTTGATACTGGCCACGCTCTCTTTCTGGTTCGTGCGAGTGGAAAACATACTCGTCATCTTCCAGAGCATGTACGAGGCTGGCCGCTGGCCGGTAAGCCTTTATCCGGGGTGGCTCCGCTACGGATTGACCTTCATAGTGCCCGTCGCCTTTGCCACGACGGTGCCTGCCGAGGCCTTGACAGGCCGTCTGGGCTGGGAGACCATGCTGGGTGCTGTGGCCATGGCCTTGGTACTTCTCGTGGTCTCGCGCGTTTTCTGGCGGGCCGGGCTCAGGCGCTACTCCGGGGCATCGGCCTGACGGTCTTTGCCTCCTGCTTCGCGGGTATGACAAAGGGGCGAGTGGCAGGTGTCATTTTAGAGTCCTTCCCTACGGGGAGTGCCATTCCGGAGCCCCTCCCTACTGGGCTGTCATTCTGGAGTCCCATCGGGACGAAGAATCTCAGGGAGGAGCGGGACTGCCCCCACCCTGATATCCTTTGTCGGCCCGATTCTATCGGTCCTCCTCCAGGATGACATGTATGAGGGGTATGCCTTGATTGCCCTGAGCCTTGTGCTGGCGACTCCTCCAGTATGACAGGTGACGGGGGTTGCCATTCTGGACCCTGAACGCAGTGAAGGGGAAGAATCTCAGGGCAGGGGCAGCGTAACCCCCTGCTACATTCCTCCTCGCCGGAAAGACTCCTGCAGGATGGCACCTGGACTATGACCCGGTACTGGGCATCGGAACGCTTTCCATTTTTGGACCACGGTCAATATTCCTTCATACGGATGTTTACGATATGGCCGCCGCCTATCTCTTCCACATCGTTCGCAATCGTCCGTCCATCGACGGCAACAAGCGGACCGGGGCGGTATCGTCATACGTTTTTCTCCTGATGAACGGAATTGAACTTGGTGCTGATGAGGATGACTTCGAAAAGATAGTCGTCTCGGTAGCAGAAGGAAGGACCGATAAGGCGGCCGTTGCCCGGTTCTTCAGAAGAAACGCCCGAACCACTAACCGAACTTCCGCAGTTTCGTATCTGAGAGGGTGACCGGACAGATTCAAAGTTGACACTACAATTCTTGAATCTTCATTCTCTGGGGCAGA
>JACPPY010000093.1 GCA_016190755.1 Chloroflexota bacterium
AAAAGGAGGATGCGCTGGTCCCCTTGCCAGTCCTGTCCGATGGCCAGGCTATCGGCGACCTCCGGCAGCGTCTCGATCTGGTTGTAAATCTCTGCTGTGCCGATGCGAACTCCTGAAGGCTTCAGCACGGCGTCGGAACGGCCGAAGAAAGTTATCCCTCCCGTATCAGAGTGAAGCACGATGTAATCTCCGTGCCGCCATACTCCGGGGTAGACGTTGAAGTAAGCATTGTGATACCTCTGGCCATCGGGGTCGTTCCAGAAATAGAGGGGCATCGAAGGCGCCGGCGCCTCGCACACCAACTCCCCCATCTGGTCGAGCAACGGTTTACCAGCTTGGTCATAGCAATTGACTTTCATCCCCAAGCCGGGCGCTTGGGCTTCCCCGGCGTAGACGGGGAGGATGGGACTGCCGATGGCAAAGCAGCCGTTGATATCGGTGCCACCGGCAATCGAATTGAAGTGCAGGTCACGCTTGATCGCCTGGTAAACGTACTCGAATCCGCCTGCAGAGAGAGCTGAACCAGTTTGGGAAATCTGCCGTAGGGAAGATAGATCGTAATCTCTCCCTGGAGAAAGGCCCTGGCTCTTAATGAAGTTGATGTAGCTGGCGCTAGTGCCGAAGATGGTGACCTTTTCGTCCTGTATCAGTCTCCACATTGCTCCAAGCTCTGGATAGTTGGGGTTGCCATCGTAAAGCACAATAGTCGCTCCCACCCCCAGCGAGCTCAGCAGCCAGTTCCACATCATCCAACTGCAAGTAGTAATGTAGAATATAGTGTCTTCTCGCCTCAGGTCGGTGTGCAGGACCAGTTCCTTCAAGTGATTGATGAGCACTCCACCGCCGCTTTGCACCAGGCATTTCGGCTTGCCGGTAGTACCTGAAGAGAACATCACCAAAGCCGGGTGATCGAAAGGAAGCTGCTCGAACTCTAGCAGAGGCTCCTCAGGGTAATCGCTGAACTCCTCATAGTGGATGGCGTGGGGGATGTTGCCGAGATCTGGCCTGTTTCCCAGATAGTCGACCACCACGACTTTCTCCAGAGTGGGGATTCCCCGGACGATTTCAGAAACGCTTTCCAGGGAATCGAAGCTCTTCCCCTTATAGAAATAGCCACCCACCGTGAAGAGCACCTTGGGTTCCACCTGCCCCAATCGGTCTATGACCGCCTGAGGCCCGATGTCGGTGGCGCAGGAAGACCACACCCCGCCAATGCTGGTGGTTGCCAGCATAGCAACGGCCGTCTCGATCAGATTGGGCATGTAGGCGACAACCCTGTCTCCGGGACTCACTCCTGTCTCTCGCAGGGACCTCGCCAATCGAGCCACTGCTCCGTAAAGCTCCGCATAGGTCATCCTGGCCGATTTCTGCGTTTCGCCCCGGAAGATGAAGGCTGTGCGGTCATCTCTATAGCGCAGCAGGTTCTCGGCAAAGTTCAGCCTGGCGCCTCCGAACCACTTGGCTCCGGGGAAACGATCCAGGTCGTCGACGACCTCGTCGTACGGGAGCGAAGCCTTTATCTGAACGAAATCCCAAACTGCCGCCCAGAAATCCTCAATTCTCTCCACTGA
The DNA here is from genome assembly GCA_016190755.1 of Chloroflexota bacterium. GTDB lineage: Bacteria > Chloroflexota > Dehalococcoidia > JACPPY01 > JACPPY01 > JACPPY01. The sequence goes on from JACPPY010000093.1 coordinate 1,572, forward strand.
CCACCTGTGCAGGTCGGCATAGGAGTTGATGGTTAGCCCGTGCCTATCGTTTACGAAGGCTATGAAGCGGGTGATGTTGGCCGCGCTCTTGCTTCGTTCAGAAGGCGTATATAATGGTCTCTTCATTGAACACCTATGCGTGACAGCTCAACTGTTTGGAGTCCATACTGAATCTCTAACGTTGGGTCTCGTTCAGTTCTGTTCGGAATTGAGACGCGCCCTATGCAGTGTCGGTCAGAAGCGCTATCTCGTCTTGCTATTCGTTGGAGGGCACCCAATATATATCCAGGATAGTATTGGTAGGATTCTTGGTGCGAAAGCAGGCTTTGACCATCATGCCTATTACGGGGGTGCCATGCTCCAGGTAACCCTTGAAGATGGTGCAGACCCCGGGCAGCTCGACGTCGACCTGGTAATAGGGCGTGGTGAGCTCTATGCCGGCCCCGGCGTATTCCACCCGGGCGTAGGTGTGCACCTTGCCGATAACAGGCTGCGCCATCTCTTGCCAGGCCATGGGCTGGTTGCAGTCGGGGCAATCGGCCCGCGGCGGCAGCCATAGCCGGTTCTCTTCGCACTCCGGGTTGACACACTTCGTAGCCAGCAATCTGCCTTCCCCCAAGGCCTTGAAAAACGGGGATAGTTTCCCATAGGTGTGCCTGTGGGCCAAAGCTCTCGGCCACTCTACCACCATGGCAGGTTCCGACTGTAAGACC
>JACPPY010000091.1 GCA_016190755.1 Chloroflexota bacterium
ACTGGCTACTACTTGCCCGGCAGGATACACATCAAGGGAACCGGCGGCGGGAATAACAATGTGCCGGCGCAGGCGTACGCAAAAAAGTGACGCGCACCCTGCCCATGGCTCACACTCCGTCCGTGGTCGTTTTGTTCGTGCTTTCCCCGTGTGATAGAATGTGCCATGAATCTTGCGGCTAGAGCGGCTTATGGGTGTAATCCCGGTCATGCAGCGTATTGCCTGGTGACCCGTCTTCTGTCAGCATACTGCAGTCCTTGCGAACGGTGCCTCCATGTTGGAACAAACTACTAACTATATGAAGGGCGCCCTGACGCTGGCCAAGCTGGCGTTGGGTTATACCAGCCCCAATCCCGCAGTTGGCTCCGTCATAGTTAAGGACGGTATGGTCGTGGGCATGGGGCACACCCAACCACCAGGTTCGTGGCACGCGGAGGTCATGGCCCTACAACAGGCCGGTTCCAAAGCAAACAAAGGCACTATGTACGTGACGCTGGAACCATGCTGCCACTATGGCCGCACTCCGCCTTGCACGGAAGCCATCATCAGCGCAGGCATCGAGGAAGTGCATATCGCCATAGCCGACCCGAACCCTATAGTCAACGGCAAGGGCATATCTGCCTTACAGGCCGCTGGCATCAAAGTAGTCCTCGGAGAGATGGCAGGTCCGGCCACTGAGGTAAACGAAGCGTACATCAAGCACATAACCACTGGCGTACCTTTCGTTACGGCAAAGGTCGCTATGAGCCTTGACGGGAAAATCGCTACTAAGACAGGAGACTCCAAATGGATCAGCGGCGATGACGCCAGGAAGTTCGTGCATGGCATGCGACATACTGCAGATGCCATAATGGTGGGCGTCAACACTGTTATCCATGATGACCCACGCCTGACTGCCAGATTGAGCTCTGGCAAAGGAGGAACAGCCAAGGTTCAACCCCTGCGCGTAATAGTCGACGGGAAGGGACGGACACCGGCCTCAGCCAGGGTCTTCAATGAACCCGGCAAGACGCTGCTCGCCGTCTGCCGGCCAGTCGGCTCCGCTCAAATTGAAGCATATGCCAGGAATGGTGGAGAGGTGTTACAGCTACCGTCACAAGAGGAACAGGGGGATATGGTTGACCTCCGTGCCTTGCTGAAAGAACTGGGCAAACGTGAGGTAACGCACCTGCTCGTCGAAGGTGGCGGTACTCTTATAGGTTCACTGTTCGACGCGGGCCTGATAGACAAGCTCGTTATCTTTATCGCTCCGATAATCATCGGGGGCTCCAACGCCAAACCTGCCGTCGCAGGGCGCGGAGTGGATAGAATAGCCCAGGCATTTGCTCTTCAGCGCATGGAGGTTAAACGGTTCGGAGATGACATAATGGTGAGTGGCTATCCATCAGGACGGGTGAGTTAGCATGTTTACCGGTATTGTGGAAGAGGTCGGCGAAGTACAAGCGGTCCAGGCGACATCCCTTAGAATATGTGCGCGCAAAGTGTTGACGGACACCAAGAACGGCGACAGTGTAGCAGTGAACGGTGTGTGCCTGACAGTAACTGCGCTTGATGCCTCTTCGTTCTCTGTCGACGTCATGCCAGAGACCCTTCGCCGCTCGAACCTGGGACTGTTGAGGCGCGGCGGTCATGTTAACTTGGAGAGGGCATCGGCCCTTGGAGGACACCTGGGGGGCCATCTGGTCCAGGGCCATGTTGACAGCACGGGCAAAGTGGTGTCTATGGTGCCAGAGGATAATGCCGTGCTACTCAAAATAGCCGCTCCGGCCTCCATCATACGGTTCCTGGTGGAAAAAGCTTTTATAGCCGTGGACGGCGCAAGCCTGACTGTGGCACAATGTGACGCGACGAGTTTTACGGTGTCCGTAGTAGGTTACACATTGCACAACACTACAATAGGTAGTTACAAGACCGGCCAGCCGGTTAACCTTGAGGTCGATATTCTGGCCAAATACGTGGAACATTTTATGCTGGCCAAAAGCCGAGGAATCACAATGGACTTCCTGGCCGAACACGGCTTCTCGACCTCAAGATGACACAGCGCTCATATACCTCAAGAGGTATTAATCAAAATGGCTCTAGCAACCGTTGATTGCGTGATAGAGGACCTTAAATCCGGTAAGTTCGTTATCATAGTGGATGACGAGTCCCGGGAGAACGAAGGCGATCTCGCCATACTGGCCGAGAACGTCACGCCTGAGGCCATCAACTTCATGGCTACGCACGGCCGTGGCTTGATTTGTATGCCCATTGGTGGCCGGAGGCTCGACGAGCTTAAGATACCACTCATGGTGCAGGAAAACACTTCGTCCTACTGTACTGCCTTCACAGTATCCATCGAAGCTAAAAACAAGGTAACCACGGGCATATCTGCACACGATCGCGCCGCTACCGTTAAGGCGGTGCTCGACCAAAACACAAAGCCGGAGGACATCTCTCGTCCCGGCCACATGTTTCCCTTGAGAGCTCGGGAAGGCGGCGTACTCGTGCGTGCGGGGCATACGGAGGCAATCGTTGACCTGGCACGGCTGGCAGGCGCCTATCCAGCCGGGGTCATATGCGAGATACTCAATGAAGACGGTTCCATGGCCAGGCTTCCAGAACTGGAGGACATGGCCAACAGGTTTGGTCTGAAGATAACCAGCGTTGCCGATTTGATTGCCTACCGCCGCCGCCACGAGAAGCTCGTGCAGCGCGTTACGGAGGCTAAGCTCCCCACCAGATACGGTGAGTTCACAGCTTTCGCTTACCGCAGCACGATAGATTCCGGTGAGCATGTCGCGCTTGTCATAGGAGACATCTCCGGAGACAAGCCGGTACTCGTACGCGTCCACAGCGAATGTCTCACTGGAGATGTCTTCGGCAGCATGCGATGTGATTGCGGTGAACAGGTTGACTTGCGCATGAAGGCCATCAAAACAGACCGCCTCGGCGTATTCCTGAATATGAGCCAGGAAGGTCGTGGTATCGGCTTCCACAACAAACTTCGTGCGTATGCGCTTCAAGACAAGGGTTTGGACACGGTAGAGGCAAATGTATGCCTCGGGTTTGCGCCTGACCTAAGGGATTACGGGATAGGCGCCCAGATACTGGTTGACCTAGGGCTCAAGCGGATACGACTGCTTACTAACAATCCCAGGAAAGTGGTTGGCTTGCAAGGATATGGCATCGAGGTGCTTGAGACCGTGTCCATCCTGCCGACGCCCAATCCGCACAATCGCCGCTACCTGGAAGTGAAAGAAAAGAAGCTGGGACACATGCTCAATGGTGTTGCATCACTGCCTGGTAAAGGAGAGGATTAGATCATGGGCAAACAGCTCGAAGGGTCTCTGCTCGGTGCCGGACTGAAATTCGGCATAGTCGTATCCCGCTTTAACGAGTTCATAACCGGCAGGCTCCTTGAAGGAGCTAAGGACTCCCTGGCGCGACACGGTGTTGCACCGGATGGGTTCGATATCGCATGGACGCCTGGGTGTTTCGAGATACCTCTGGTTGCCAAGAAGATGGTTCAGTCGAAAAAATACGACGCAGTGATATGCCTCGGCGCAGTGATACGCGGCGCGACACCACACTTTGAATATGTCGCGTCGGAGGTCAGCAAAGGGATTGCCAAGGTTAGTCTCGATGCCGGCTTGCCAGTCATATACGGAATAATAACAGCCGACAGCCTCGATCAAGCTATAGAGCGAGCTGGTACAAAAGAAGGGAACAGGGGTTTTGCCGCAGCGACTGCAGCCATAGAAATGGCGAACCTACTGAAGGCAGTCTAATAACAGCCCATCTTGGTACTGATGAGCCCGTTGCCGCCTGACGTTCCCTTGACGGGGCCGGTCAACTGACGCGGTATACTTTATCGCCTCTCCTGACACGCTCGGGTACCCTTACGCCCACGGCATCTCCGGGCTTGCCATCCTCCACCGGCTTGTTGTCCACCTGCATTGATGGGACCACAAACTCCATATCTGTAGTGTGTCCTTTGATGTGGATCTTGTCACCCACATGGAGGTTACCGGTCAGCTCGATTCCCGCTGCCATGGCCCTAGAGAAGAAGTCGCTGACGCTCCCGATATCAACCTCAGGCATAACTCACCTCCTTAACATTTCCCCGGACTCATCCAACGTGCCATGCGTCCGGGCGTTACTACCTGCCCATATGCCCTGACATGCCTCGTTACGGCAACAGGTCCCAGAACTTGACGAGCTTCTTGTAATCGATGACGCCACTCATGGCTGTGCTACCGGCGCTTATTCCACTTTCCTCAGCCACAGCCACCGGGTTCAGCCCACCCAATAGAACTATGCCGATCCGGTTCAGTCCAACAGGTATCTCGCAAACAGGCTCACTCGTCCTACCAACGGCAATCGGACCCCTGATTCCGGCCTTCTCCAGAGAGGTGACAATGGAAGTCGTCGTACCACAACACTGCGCCGGAATCTCCCGAAAGTTAGCCAGTACCTTGCCTTCTCCTACCGTAGCCGCACTTCCAACCGAGGTCATCTTCCCGCTGATGAATATCTCGGAAGGGTCCAGTGTCGAGCCTTCATAGTTGATGAGCTCGGCGAACCGGTGTGGGCGTGAGTCCTTCATCTCCAATATCCCGCCGAAGCGGGAACCCATGGGTATCCCGGATTTCAGCAGAACTCCGTTTATCGTGATACTGCACACCGTGGCGAAACCGACCATCCCTGGTGGCACAATGGCTTGGCCTATCCTTTCACCTTCCTGCGCAACCGCGACAAACTCGCTCACGCAGAGTCCAGCCTTGAAAGCAGGGCGCATCGCCTTCAGTGCTTCCTTGAACTTGGCTTTGGGAAAGAAGGTGGTGTTTATGACTATGTCACCGGTACAAGTTTCCGGATCGAACGTTGTGCGGTAGGCCAGCACCTCTATTTTATTGATGACGAAACCGACTTTGTCGAGGACCAGGGCATTTCGAAGTTCTTCCTTGCCCCGGCCTGTAATTCGCCTGCCGTCCTTGCCAGCGGGCTCTGTGAGACCCCTCTCATCCATCAACTTCAGGTGATACCGCACCGCTCTCTCGGTCAGGTCAATCCCATGACCTTTCAGTTCTCTTGAGATAATCCTTGCCCCAGCAGCATCGGCTGTGTTGTCAAGGACTCTGAGTATGGAAATGACTTTTCGTTTTACGTCCTGGGTATCTTGGCCAATCATGCGTACTCGGGTACCTCAATGAGAGTCGAGACGAAGCCTTAAAGGCGCAGCTTTACGATGAGCCAGTATCATAAACAACTGGATACGGGCTATTGATCATTATATCCAAACCGTGCGGAGAATTCCATTGCTGCGTGGCACGAGTACAAGAGCTTGACACCGTTAGAGGAGCGACTTATTATAGTTCAAACATTCATCAGGAGGACAAACGATGGCCAGTCGCCCGTATGCGGTGGAAGAACTACTTTCCTTCGACAGGATGAAACGGGCAGTCATGGGCCGCGTCGTAGATGCGGCCGAGAAAGCGCTGGAAGAGGGCGCTCCGTTTGACCAGCAGAAGCTGGCCGATCTTACCGCCCAGGAGTGGAAGGCGGCCAAGGAAGCGGTACGAAATTCCCCGGCGGCCAGAGAGGCGGCACGAGAGCACATGGAGAAGATTGTCGCCCAGATGGTCGAAGACATGCTCAGGTCGGATAAGGCAGAGATGGAAGCCCTTGGCGTTCAGGAGAAATCCATTTAAGCTGAAAACCGTCCCTCGTGCAACAGTTGTCGAGAAAGGAGAGGTCACGACCATCTCCAAGGGTGGGTGCCTCTCCTTTTTTATTGGCGCGTCTTCCATCGACAAAACCGAATAATGAGACCGCGAAACAAGGAGGATGCACTTGGCTACTGAGAGCAGCGAGCGGCTGGACCAAAGGCGACTCACGGAACGCCTGGAAATGCTGGATCAACGTCTGGACAATATGGATTCCGTTATTACCACCCTGGTCGAGAGAGTCATGCGACAGCCATTGACCCTCCATGTTACGTGCCCCAGTTGTGGTAAGGCCATTGAGATATCGCTCACGGGCACCGTCAGGGCGGGCAAGGGTGGAGCGTGAGTGCTGTCGCGCATGGTCACCATAGTCGATTACGGAGCCAGTAACCTATCGAGCGTCGCCAAGGCAGTAGCCAAGATCGGGTACAACCCTGTGGTTACCTCTGACCCCAACGCAGTTGAAGAAGCCCAGGCCATCATACTGCCCGGTGTCGGCGCTGCCGGAGACGCCATGAGCCGCTTGGAGTCTGCCGGCCTCAAGACCGCCATTACGAGGTCAATTGACAAGGGGGTGCCGTTTCTTGGAATATGCCTTGGCCTTCAGGTGCTTCTGACGGAATCACGCGAGAGTGGGGGCCGGAAGTGCCTGGATATTATATCCGGCTCCGTGCTTCGTTTACCGCCTGGAATTAAGGTCCCGCACATCGGATGGAACCAGGTCAGCCAGAAACGCCGGCACCCTGTCCTGGACGGAATCCCGGACAACTCCTTCTTTTACTTCGTTCACAGCTACTATGTATCACCCACAGACCGGAACCTCATCGTCGGGGAAACTAATTACGGCCTGGATTTTTGCAGCCTGTTGATCCGCGACAACCTGGTGGCAACTCAATTCCACCCGGAGAAGAGCGGTAAGGAAGGGTTACATCTGCTGGCAAATTTCCTGATGTTTGCTGGCTTCCGTACGTGAAAACAAAGGTGGCGGACCGGCGCCGGTCCGCCACCTTTGTTTTCACGTACGGAAGCCAGCAAACATCAGGAAATTTGCCAG
>JACPPY010000094.1 GCA_016190755.1 Chloroflexota bacterium
GGTCCATTGGGTGCCTCCTGAAAAGAGTGACTACTTCTCAGTAGAAACCCTTGGGCCTGGCTTTTTCAACCCCACTCATTTACTTGCACACGGGGTTATATAGATTATATCAGTTGCCTGACAGGGAAGTCATTCCTGGCGATGCCTGGCCGTCGTTGTTTGCCATCGGCGCCATCGGTGAGCGGGCTTACATTCAACGCAGATACAGTTTGACCTCGTGCTGTGCTTAGCGCTAAAATTAGCTACTGGTATGAATGTAGTAGGCTACTCATCGGAATCAGTCGAGGGCACCGAGCATGTCGGCGCCCTTTTTGTTTCTTCCGGAAATGACAGGAACAGGGAGGTGCGAAGGATGATGGCTTCAAGCCTGATTGGGAAGGTGGAAAAGGCGAATAGATATGCCCAGGAAAAGAACCGTGTAGCCTTCTCCTCCTTCAAAGCGACCTTCCAGGGAGAGCACAACCTATATACCCTGGAATACAATGAAGGCAGATGGCACTGCACATGCCGTTTTTTCGGCCTGAACGGCCTATGCAGCCACACTATGGCACTGCAGAAGATGCTTGACGGCATGCTTCCGGAGCAGATCCCTGCCGAAGTAGCTTAGTTGCAACAGTTATTGTCAGATCCTTCCGTGCAGGACATGGATTGCATGGATGGACGGTGACTTTTCCGGGCCCGACGACCTAAACTTTAGCTTTATCCCTCCACGTCAATGCCTCGCCCACCACGAACAATGATCCCGTAATACATATCAAATCTTCTCGCTTGGCCTCGGACAACGATACCTCTATGGCTTCAAGAACAGAGGAACAAATCTTAGGTCGAAACCCGTGAGACTCGAATTTTCCGGCTATCATTTCCGGCGGCGCAGAGCGAGGGTGCTTCGACCTGGCCACGATGACTTCCTGGAAGCCAGGGGCAAGTTGCTGTACCATGCCATCAACGTCTTTGTCTACCGAGATCCCTATGACCAGGATTCCACGATCAAAAATGAAATGTCTCCGGATCGCGGAGACCAGCTTGGCCGCCGAATCGACGTTGTGTGCGCCGTCGCATATGAGCCAGGGGTCCTTCCGGAGTACCTGGAGCCGCCCCGGCCAATTCACTGCGGCGAAGCCGCGTTGTACATCAACTTTGGGTAGCGTGGCACCCTTGCTTGCGAGTACCTCCAGAGCCGCTACAGCACAGGCCGCATTCTCCAGTTGGTGCTCTCCCAGCAAGGGTATGGTCAGATGAAACTCACCATTCCTGGTTTGCACGCGACAACTCTGCCTGTCCGCGCTGGACCTGACCGTTAGCCACGTGATATCTTTCCCAACCTTCAAGAGTCTGGCTCCCCTGGCCGCACACACGTCGGTTATGACTTTTTCAACTTCATCGGCCTGATCAGCGCTCACTACGGTGCAGCCGGGCTTAACTATGCCGGCTTTCTCGGCGGCTATCTCGGCAAGCGTGCGACCGAGCACCTCAGTATGGTCAAGGCTGATGGACGTTATAACGCACACGTCCGGATGGACGACATTTGTGGCATCCAGGCGGCCGCCGAGGCCGACCTCAAGCACCTGGTATTGGACACCTTGCCGGGCAAAATACAAGAATGCCGCGGCCGTCATAATCTCGAAAGTGGTCAATTGGCCGTCAGAGCCGTCCCTGTTGATGGCGTCGGCCTTGGGCTTGACTGCTGCTACGGCGGATGCAAAATCTGCTTCGCTTATCATCGTGCCGTCTACACGTATGCGTTCCCGCATTGTCCAGAAGTGAGGTGAGGTATACAGCCCGGTCTTATAGCCGCAAGCGGTAAGGGCGGAGGCTATCATCGCGGTGGTGCTTCCTTTGCCCTTGGTGCCTGCTACATGAGCAGACCTTGCCTGGAGGTGAGGGTTTCCTAATTTTTCGAGAAGCAAATGAACGCGATGCAGGTCGTGAGTGCTTGAGGTATATACGACCCCAGGGCTCTTCTCGTAGTCGGTGAGGCCCAGTATATACTGCTCGGCTTCCGGGTAATTCATTGCTATGTTACCTGAATTCTGCGGCTATTTGCGGCCGCGATATTATAGCAGTGCGCAACTGTGCGGCCAACGGCCCCGCCGCCATGCATGGTCATGTGGAACACGATATAATGGGGCCTCATACGAGGCTGGTGAAGAATGAAATTCATTGAGAAACTGGCAGAAGCGTCGCGCCGCAACCGCAGCCTGCTGTGCGTTGGCTTGGACCCTGACCCTGAAACGATGCCGCCTGTGAGCGTCCTCGACTTCAACCGTGCCATAATCGAGGCGACCGCTGACCTGGTATGCGCCTATAAGCCGAACCTGGCGTTCTACGAAGCGTTGGGTATAGACGGTATGAACACGCTGTTGAAGACCGTGGAATGTATTCCTGCTGGTATACCGATAATTGCGGATGGCAAGAGAGGTGATATCGGCAACACAGGCCGCATGTATGCCCGGGCCATATTCTCCGTGCTGGGGTTCGATGCGGCCACCGTAAGTCCATACATGGGACACGATTCAGTTCAACCTTTTCTTGAGTACGAAGACAGAGGCGTCTTTATTCTCTGTCGGACGTCTAACCCAGGCTCCGTTGATTTTCAATCGCTCCGGTGTGGCAGCGATGATGGGGAGCTTTACCTGGCGGTGGCCAGAAAAGCAAAAACATGGAATACGCGCGACAACGTGGGGCTGGTCGTTGGAGCCACGAGCCCGGAGGAACTGAGACGTGTGCGCGTACTGTGCCCGGACATGATGCTGCTCATTCCAGGGGTCGGGACGCAGGGCGGAGACCTGGCTTCTTCCGTCCGCTATGGCATTGATGCCAGTGGAGAGCGGGCCATCATAGTGTCATCGCGACAGATATTGTACGCTTCCAGGAACACTGATTTCGCAAGTGCAGCCCGTAAGGTGGCGACAGAGCTTAGAGATCGAATCAACGCTGTGCGGCGTGGTGAGCAGCCGAAGGCGTAACGCCTGATTGCGGGAACAGGGCAGATGAAGTCTGCCCTCGACAATAGCTTCTGTTGTTGGCCTCAGTTGCGTGCTGGTATACTCTCGACTGCGAGGACTTCATTGAAGTATGAAACGATCATAGGGCTGGAGGTACATGCCCAACTGCTGACGCGCAGCAAGATGTTTTGCGCCTGCGATGCGCGATACGCCGATGATCCGCCCAACACGCATGTATGCCCGATATGTCTGGGTATGCCCGGCGTTCTGCCGGTAATCAACAAGCGTGCTGTAGAGTTTACGATGATGACCGCATTGGCGCTCAACTGCCAGGTGTCTGAGCACACACACTTCGACAGGAAGAACTACCACTACCCTGACCTGATGAAGGGCTACCAAATATCCCAATATGATTCTCCGGTTGGGGTGCGAGGCTGGTTGGATGTTGATACGGATGGGACAACACGGCGCATAGGGATTACCAGGGTGCATCTGGAAGAAGATGTTGCCAAGCTGACGCACGCTACCAGCCCGTGGGGTCAAAAATACAGCCTTGTCGATGTCAACCGGTCCGGCGTGCCTCTCATGGAAGTCGTTAGCGAACCTGATATCCGCTCGCCAGAGGAAGCGCGGCAGTACATGATGAAACTGCGCGCCATACTGTGCTGCATGGAGGTAAGTACGGGCAACATGGAAGAGGGAAGCCTGCGTTGCGATGCGAACATAAGCATTCGCCAGGAGGGAACGCAGAAGTTTCTGCCCAAGGTAGAAATCAAGAACTTGAATAGCTTCAAGGCGCTGTACCAGGCACTGAAGTACGAGTCCGAGCGTCAGATGACTCTGGTCGAGAGCGGCGGGATGGCGACGCAGGAGACCAGGGGTTGGTCTGAAGAACAAGGCATTACGGTTGTCCAGCGCTCAAAAGAGCATGCTCACGACTACCGCTATTTCCCCGAACCTGATCTGCCGCCTCTTTCGATCAACCGGCAGTGGGTAGCGCAACTAGCAGCCAGTATACCGGAGCTGCCGGACGCCAGGCGCAACCGTCTGATGCAGGAGTATGGCCTTCCCGAATACGATGCGAGTCTGCTGATTTCGTCGAAGGAGATGGCGGACCTATTTGAAGCCTCCGTGGCGCTTCTGGCCCAGTCGGGACTAGAGAGGCAGAAGCAGGCCAAAACGGTGAGCAACTGGCTCCTGGGCGATTTCACGCGTCTGCTCAATGCCCAAGTCGTGGAAATCAAAAACACCAGGATAACACCGGTCCGAATGGCCGAGTTTATCCGGCTTCTGAACAAGGGCATGGTAAGCGGGCCGGCGGCAAAGGCCGTGTTCAAAAGTATGTTCGAAACGGGCAAGGAGCCCACTGCCATAATAGCTGAAAAGGGACTCAGCCAGATAACGGACAAGGGTGCTATCGAGCAGGCTGTGGATAAGGTCGTGGCGAGCAACTCCTCGGCTGTATCCGACTTTCGCGCTGGTAAAGAACAAGCCTTGACCTTCCTTGTTGGCCAGACAATGAAGCTAACGAAGGGAAGGGCTAATCCCCAAGAGGTGCGGAAGGCCCTGCTGGAAAAGTTGGGGAAGGGAGACTGAATGCTGTATACTTACAGGTTGATCGCAAAGTACGGAGGTCTCGTAAGAGTATAATGCCGACTTACATCGCCGTAGCGCAAATAATAGTGGCTCTAGCCTTGATAGTGGCGGTGCTGGCCCAGGTGAAAGGCGGCGGCCTTGGCGGCATATTCGGTCAACCGGATACCGTATACCGCACCAGGCGCGGTATGGAAAAGGCATTGCTGCAGCTCACTGTTGCTCTCGTGGTCGTTTTCGTTGTCATCTCTATAGTCAGCATCAGGGTTTCCTAGTAAGGCGCAGCCATCCACGCAGCTAACACCCCGCATATCTCGGCTGGAGGAGTAACGTGAGTCCTATCATCACGCTCACAACCGACTTCGGCATCCGGGACGCATACGTCGGAAGCATGAAGGGCGCCATTCTAAGCGTTAACCGCGATGTATCCCTGGTGGATATCTCACACGACATTGAACCTCAGAATATAGGCGAAGCGGCATTCGTCGTCGGCTCGGCATGGCAATACTTCCCTCCGGGCACCATACACATAGTGGTCGTGGACCCCGGCGTCGGAACGAGCAGGCAGGCAGTGCTCGTCAAGGCCCAGGGCTCTTATTTTGTGGCGCCCGATAACGGCGTCCTCACATACGTCGTCAAGAAGGCCATGGAAGAAGCACACTTTGTGATTCGTGGTATTACAACAGCCACAGCGACCTCCCTGGATATAGGAGAACCTGTAGAGGCGGTCACCCTTACAAACAAGAAATTCTGGCGCCAGCATATCAGCAGCACTTTCCATGGCCGGGATATCTTCGGCCCTGTTAGCGCTTATCTCTCGCTTGGCACACCAATGAGTGATTTTGGTGAAGCTATCAAGAGCCTGTGCATACTTCCGATCTCTGGCTCCCAGTCCTTGCCCGACGGCACTGTCACCGGCACGATCATCCATATTGATCGCTTCGGGAATGTCGTGACCAACATTATGGCTGGTGAATTGCCGAAGGGTGATATCGCAGTGCAGATCGGCAAACACACGGTGAGCGGCTTGAGCCCGACGTACTCTCAGGGTGACGGACTACTTGCCGCGTTGGGCAGCGAGGGCAATCTGGAAATTGCCTACCGCAGCGGAAGCGCCCGGGATTTCATCAACGCAAAGATAGGCGACGAGGTCAAAGTCAGGTCCATCCCAGTTGAGCCCGGAAACGGGAAGACGGCCTTCGGTGGACAGAAGGGAGGATAAGTCTCGCGCTGCATCAAATAGATGCCTGATATGAACCGGTCGCCTTCGAGCAATCACTAAGGACTCTTTGCCGGCAAGTTGACCAATATCCGAGAACGCCAAGAAGGAGCCAGAGGACATGAGACAACCTGCTCAGCGGGATATACCCCGGGCTGGTGTGAAGGTATGGTTTATCGAAACCCGACCGCATTTCCTCCTCCTATCTGTCGCTTTGATCATGTTAGGTACAGCCACCGCTTGGTTCGAAGGCCATTTTGATGTCCTGTATTTCTGGCTTGGTGCTACGGGCTTGATCCTTCTCCATATAAGCGTAAATACCTTAAACGACTACTACGACCACAAGAGCGGTATCGACCTAAGGACACAGCGCACGCCGTTCAGCGGAGGCAGTGGCCTGTTGCCCGATCAAGTTCTCCGGCCAGAGATGGTATACCGTTTCTCGATTGTATGTTTCCTACTTGCGGTGCCAATAGGTATCTACTTCTCAATATCGCGAGGCTGGCAGTTGCTGCCGCTGCTGGTCGTTGGCGCAATGTCAGTGCTGTTTTATACGCAACATATGACAAGATGGGGCATCGGAGAGTTCTTTGCGGGGCTAGGCCTTGGCATGTTGCCTGTGCTTGGGATGTACTATGTTCAGACTGGAGAATATACGTTGGAAGGAATAGTGGCGTCTGTTCCTTCTGGAATACTGACCCACAATCTGCTATTCCTCAACGAGTTTCCAGATGCAGAAGCGGATCTTACCGGTGGACGACGGCATATGGTCATCCGCCTGGGGAAACGACGGGCCGCCTACTTGTATACGCTGACCACACTGCTGGTCTACCTCTGGATAGTTGGGGCGGTTGCCACAAGGATCATGCCGGTGCCGGCACTTCTAGGATTACTGACCATACCCCAGGGCATAAAGGCAGTTAAAGGAGCATGGGGATACAAGGACAGAGGAAAGTTAGTGCCCGGTATGGCCGCTAATGTCATGGTTGTGCTGCTGACTCAGGGGCTGGTTGCCCTGGGCTACTTCATCGCAGCGATACTGAAATAGTACTGCTTCATGAAAGTCTCTGAACTCGGCGAATTTGGCGTCATATATCGGGTGCTGGAAGCGATATCCCGTTCCCGCGACCCAAGTCGCACTTCATGGCAGAAGTTAGTCGTGGAGAACGGCGATGACGCCGCCGCATGGATTGTAGACTCTGCATTGGAGCTGGCCACCACTGATACCATGGTCGAGGGTGTCCATTTTGTTCCAGGGAGCTTTCGATGGCGCGAGTTGGGATGGAAGGCGCTGTCCATTAATCTGAGTGACATCGCCGCCATGGGCGGAATACCTACATACGCATTTCTGTCACTCTCAATGCCCGGCGCAAGCGAGGTAAAGGATATACTTGACCTCGTAGAGGGAATGCTTGACCTGGCGTCACGGGAAGGGATTGCAGTGGTGGGAGGGAACATGACCTCTGCGCCGGTATTGGTCGTCACCGTTGCCCTGATGGGCCGTGCGGAATACGGGAAACTGTTGCTGCGGTCAACAGCCAAGCCGGGAGACCTCGTGGCTGTTACCGGACGTTTGGGGGCATCCAGCGCGGCGGTAGAAATGATCAAGCGTCGTCTGGCACTTCCATCCGAGCTCCAGAAAGCGCTACACGTGGCGCACTTCCATCCCGAGCCCCGGGTCGCCGAAGGGCAGGCGATAGTACAGTGCGGCGTGAGGTGTGCCACGGATATCAGTGATGGGCTTGTCGGCGACCTGACCCATATCTGCCAGGCCAGCCAGGTGGGTGCATTTATAGGCGCATCTGACGTTCCGGTGCACCCTGCGGCGCGCGATGCGTTCGGAGAACGGGAAGCATTGAGGTTCGCACTTGTGGGTGGAGAAGACTACGAGTTGCTTTTCTGTGGCGACGCAGACGCCATCGGACAGGCCAAGTCCCGGCTATCCACTCCTGTTACAGTGATCGGCAGAATTGTGCCGGAGCATGAAGGGAGAGTGGCGGTCTACGATGACAGCGGACAAGAGCTATTGTTGGACAGTACCGGATGGAACCACTTCAGGAAATGATTCACACCACCAGCCACAGCCCAGAGGAAACAAAACGCATGGGGACGGCTATCGGGCAGGTCGCGGAACCGGGAGATGTAGCCTTGCTGATCGGCGACCTAGGTGCGGGGAAAACCTGTCTGACGCAGGGTATCGCTCGTGGATTGGGAATCGAGGACTATACACCGAGTCCTTCCTTCGTCCTGGTCAGGGTGTACCACGGCAGACTGCCTCTTTATCACGTCGACCTTTACCGGTTACACAGCGTTGAAGAAGTCGCTGACCTGGGCCTGGATGATTATCTATACGGAAAGGGGATATCCGTTGTCGAGTGGGCGGACCGGGCGCCACAGGCCTTGCCTCCTGATTACCTGAAGGTAGAAATCGGCTACGCATCAGAGACTGAGAGGGGTATCACCATTACGGCCTGCGGCAAGAGGTATATGGAAATGCTGGGCTGCCTCAGATCTGAACTAGGATACGTCTAAGGTGGAACTCTCGATAGACACGTCGACTGAACAGGCCGGACTGGCCGTTTCTGAGGCTGGGGTGCCGGTCGCGGAGCTATCGTGGCATGCGGGCCAGGAGCAGACGTCGCAACTGCTGCCGTCGCTTGAGTCGCTGTTGCGGCAGGCCAAAGCCAGCATGAACGACGTGCGGGCGGTCTTTGTGGCTATTGGGCCGGGGACTTTCAACGGCCTGCGCGTGGCGTTGAGCACCGCAAAAGGGATAGCATTTGCCCGGCAAGTCCCGCTGGTCGGTGTCAGCACTATGGAAGTGGAGGCATACCCCTTCTTGCTGGGCGGGTCAGTGGTCTGTCCGGTGCATAGAGCGGGACGCGAAGAGGTCGCATGGGCTTGCTTTCGCCAAGCATCTGGAGAACTGCAACGAGTGGTAGAAGAACATATAACCACAATTGATGAGCTCTGCAGGCAGACCACAACTGGCACGGTTGTCTGTGGTGAGATGGGGCCTGATCTGATTGAACAGCTTCGAGAAAGACTAGGCGAGGCAGCCGTCATTCCGGATGTCTCGCTACGAATGAGGCGTGCCGGGCACCTGGCAACAATAGGTTGGCGGCGTTTGGCACGAGGCGAAAGCGACGACATCAGCACTCTTCAGCCGCTATACCTGCGCCGGCCGCATATCACAATTCCAAAAGCATGAAGCCCGCGATATAATGGTGCCGCCTTTAGTTGCGGCCTGAACTCTACAGGCATTCGTTAGTTGCCAGTATGTCCTAAATCCTAACTGTGCGTTGAAAGGAGACATGCGTGCTGCCATGGGAGAAGCCGCTGGCACATATAGATACCGACCTGCGACATTATGACTATTGCTTCGGGTGCGGACGCAGCAATCCCCTGGGCTTGAAGCTGGCCTTCAAATGGGACGGCGAGACGGCGACCACTACGTTCGTGGTCCAGGAAAGTCACCAGGGCTGGCCCGGCACGATGCACGGCGGCCTGACGTGCGCCATTCTGGATGAGGCTATTGGCTGGGCGGTGTACTTCCGTGGCATACTGGGAGTCACGGGCAAATTGGTCACACGTCTGAAACGCCCTGTATCTGTTGGCCAAACGGTCCATATATCGGCGACAATCACCGGTATGTCCCGCAAGCTGGTTGAGGCTGCATCGAAGATCTCACTGCCGGATGGAACAGTATTGGCTGAAGCAACCGGCGTGGTGTACATCATGCCTCAAAACAAAGAAAAGAAAGCCTGAATGGAGGTCATCTGATTGGAGCGCACACTAGTACTGGTCAAACCTGATGCCATGCAAAGAGGTCTTGCAGGTGAAATAATAAGTCGCCTAGAAAGGCGGGGTCTCAAAATAGTGGCGATGAAGCTGCTCCAGATGGACCAAGGCCTGGCCGGCCAGCACTACGCCGTCCATAAGGGCAAGCCGTTCTACGATAGCCTGGTGGAATTCATCACCTCGTGCCCGGTTGTCGCAGTGGTCTTCCAGGGCAAGAACGCCGTGCAGGTAGTGCGCCGTACAATGGGCGAAACAGACCCCGCCAAGTCTCCGGCGGGCTCAATACGGGGTGACCTGGGTATTGAGGTCCAGCACAACCTGATACATGGCTCGGACTCAGTGGAGAACGCCGCCAAGGAAATCGCATTGTTCTTTTCCAACGGTGAAATCGTGGACTACAAGCGCGACATAGATAAGTGGGTTGAAGGAGAATAGGCCTCAGGCCAGCCGCAACACTGGTGAAGCACGGGACCACAGGTCCTCCAGGCGGTACAGGGCGCGCTTCTCAGATGAGAATATGTGGACCACCACATCGCCGTAGTCGAGCAGTACCCATCCCGAATCGGCCGTGCCTTCGCGACCCCGCGGCCTGACGCCGCTTTCCCGCAAGGCCTTGGAGACCTCTTCGACTATGGCCTGTATCTGAGGTTCAGATTCACCAGAGCACACAACGAAGTAGTCGGCGAAATCGCATACCTGCCGGGTATCCAGCATCAGCACATCGGCAGCCTGCTTATCTGATGCTGCCTCAACCGCTTTCCGTGCTATCTCCGCCGACTCCAGTACTCTCACCTCACAAACTAAATCTACGCAAATTATAGCATAGATTGGAAGTTATCAATGGTATGCGGTGCCTTCTCCGGCTAAGGTTATTAGCATCAACGTATATTTATCGTTCGATAACTTCCTTTGTGCTGGGCACACGTCCGTCAAGCCGGGAATCGATCCGCGTTGCTATGTCCAAGGCCCGTCCCAAAGCCTTGAATATAGCCTCAGCCTTATGATGATCGTCCGTGCCTTCTAGTATTCTTATGTGCAGGTTTATTCTGGCCTCAGTGGCCAGCGAGACCATAAAATGCTGAACAAGCTCCACCGGAAGGCCGCCGATATCCCGGCCCGTGAATGTTGCCTGGATCGCTGCATACGGTCTACCGCCGATATCAACAGCTACGAGTGCCAGAGAATCGTCCATAGGCACAATGGCGTGGCCGAAACGAGTTATGCCAAGCTTCTCGCCAAGCGCCCGCTGGAATGCTTTGCCCAGGCAGATGCCAACATCCTCAACCACGTGATGAACGTCATTGCCGGTGGCCGAAACCTTTATGTCAAATATGCCATGCTGTGCGAGCTGCGCCAGCATGTGGTCGAGCATCCTGATGCCGGTGCTGATATCGTATTGGCCTGTGCCGTCCACTTTCCACTCCGCCTTGACCACGGTCTCCTTTGTTTCCCTTCTCACTGTGGCTATACGTTCAGTCACGGGAGTCACCTCCTCAATGTCATTGGTCGCGTTTGGACAGCCTGTCGTTCTGGCTTTGTCCGGCGAATTCGGTATCACCGATTTCTTTAAGTGCCCGCAACACGGCATCAGTCTGTTCCGGCTTGCCGGCGCTTATGCGTACACAGTCGCCCAGCAACTGACCGCCAAAGTAGCGCACGAAGATGCCTCGCTGCTGCAAGGCCTCGTGCACCTTCTTGGCTTTGCCTGAGCTGACACGGCACAGGATGAAATTGCCCTGGGAAGGATATGGCTGAAGGAATCCGAGCGATTTCAATGCCTCAAACATCCTGTCTCTTTCGACCACCAGGGCTCTGACTGTGCTGCGCAGACGTGCAAGGTCAGACAGTGACTCCAGTGCAGCCACCTGGGCGGCGACGTTAATGTTGTAAGGCTGTTTTATCTTCATGAGGTAGCCGACGAGCTTCTGTGGAAATATGCCATACCCGATGCGCAGCCCGGCCAGGCCAGCCCACTTGCTGAGGGTACGCAAGACTATCAGGTTGTCTTTCTGCGGGACGAGGCCGACGACCGTGGTGTTGCTGAACTCGCAGTAGGCCTCGTCCACGACCACGGCGAGCCCGAGTTCCAGCAGAGAGAGGACATCTTTCTCCGGCGCCACATTTCCACTTGGATTGTTGGGGGACGCCAGAAAGATGACCTTGGTACGTGGAGTCACAGCCTTTTTTATGGCACCTATGTCGAGGTCGAATGTTGCCGTCCTCGGAACATTCACCACCCTGCCGGCGCACACACCCGTGCTGAACGGGTACATGCCGAAGGTCGGCGGACAGTTTATCACCTCGTCTCCGGGTTCCAATAACAGCCTGAGTACAAGGTCGATGAGTTCGTCGGATCCTGCACCTGCAATGATATGCTCCGCGCTCAGTCCGACGTATTTCGCCAGCGCAAGCCTCAGGTCACGTTGTTCGGGATCAGGGTATATATGGTACCGGACATAGTCCTTCAGGGCTCGTTGAACGCGCGGCGAGCAGCCATACGGGTTCTCGTTTCCATCGAGCTTGATTATCTCGCTCTCTGGGATGGCGGCACGCTCGCTGAGGATTTCCAACGGGCGTATGGGCTCGTACGCTCCGGCGGCGGCAAGTGCCGGTCGAATAAGTCTGTCGATATACTGCCTATTTGCCACCTTGGATCCTCAACTCAATCGATTTGCAGTGGGCATCAAAGCCCTCTACTCGGGCAACAGTACATGCCGCCCCGGCCATTTCCGACAGCGCTTTGGGAAATATGTTGACGACGCTGGTGACCTTGAGGAAATCGGCAACACCCAAAGGCGACCCGAAGCGCGCGGTACCGCCCGTAGGTAAGACATGGCTGGGGCCGGCCACGAAATCCCCCAGGGCCGGAGCCGTATGCTTGCCAACGAAAATACAGCCTGCGTTGCGTATCAACGGCACATATCTGGTCGCGTCCTCCACCATCAGGGAAACGTGCTCCGGTGCGTACAAGTTGACTAGCTGAACGGCCTGCTCGATGCTCATAACCACGGCCAGGACACCGTTTTTCAACACCGATTCTTGGGCGATGTTCGAACGAGAGATGAAGGTCATCTGCCGTTCTACTTCCCTTTCGACCTGGCGCGCCTTCTCTTCAGATGTGGCTATTAGGACGACGCTCGCGAGCGGGTCATGCTCACCCTGCGCCAACAGATCGGCAGCGCAGAAGGCCACGTTCGCCGATTCGTCGGCCACGACAGCCAGTTCGCTCGGCCCCTGAAGTCCGTCGATATCCACTATACCATACACAGCTTTTTTGGCCATCATAACGAATATATTGCCCGGGCCGCAGATCTTATCCACCCTCGGCACTGAATCCGTGCCGAAGGCCATGGCCGCAATGGCCTGCGCGCCGCCTATCATGAATACCCGGTCAACTCCGGCAACACTCGCCGCAACCAATGTGGGTGCTGGGACCGACCCGTCCGCGGAGGGAGGGGTGGAGAGGATGACTTCCTTCACACCCGCAGCCTTCGCCGGTAGAACAGTCATGAGCACTGTGGAAGGATAGCAGGCCCGCCCGCCAGGCACATACATGCCAACTCTTTGCAGAGGTTGCACCATGACGCCGCTGCCGTCTGGCCGGAGATGAAGCCCGGTCTTTATTGCCAGAGCCTCGTGGAAGTCGCGGATGCGCCTCGCTGCATATTCCAACGCTGAGACCAACCCTGCGGGCGCGGACCTCATGGCAGCCTCAATTGCAGTCTTGTTGACTTCAAGCGACGTCAGTTGCACTCCGTCAAATCGCCCGGCATAGTCGCGTACCGCGACATCACCTCGATTTTTCACATCTTCGATAACGCGCTGGACTACTTGTTCCACCGTAAGGTCTTGCCCGAACGTGGCGAATATGCTCTTTTTGAGTCCTGGCGATGCCTCGGGCGTAAGCTTGTCGAGACGTCGGGCAAGGATGGCACTGGCCGGATCGAACCCTACCACAAGCTTCACGCCGACAACCCCTTGGCGAGCGATTGCACAAGGAAAAGCACCTTATCTTTGAGATCCGGTGAGGACATGATGTTCCGGTTAACTATCAGGCATCCTGAGGAAGTGGCCAGGGTATCGATAATCCGGAGGTTGTGCTCCGCCAGTGTCCTGCCAGTCTCAGTATTCTCTATTACAATATCGGCGTCCTCGGGTATGAAAGCCTCGGTTGCACCCCACGTGGGTACGATCTTATATGGCGACAGGTGGTGCTCCCGGGCAAAATTGTCGGCGATATTGACATATTCGGAAGCAACTCGCAGGTAGGGTCGCTGCTCACCTCGCATCCATTCTCTTACTTCGGCTACCGTTTGAACGGGCGTCTCTCCACTTATGGCGGCCACGATTCTTACCTTGCCAAATCCAAGGTCCAATGCCTCCTGGACCGGACTGGAAGGAAAGCGATACAGATGGTCTGTGAGCCAGTCTCGCCCCGTGATAGCCACGTCGAAGTTACGGTTTGCCACCTGCTGCGGCATGTCCTGAGGCCTCACGACCTTCACTTTGACACCCGGCACGCCTATGTGCGGACGATTGTTCCCCAACTTGATTCCGTATTCTTCCGTCGCAATGCCCGCTCTAGCTAAAAAGCTGGCCACATGTGACTGTTGATGTCCATCGGGCAGGGCCATCCAAAGGTCTTTGTCGTTTTCGCTTCGGAGAGCTACCGGTTCGGGTGATACAGTTCCCCCTGGCGTCTTCGCCTCATCCCTGGGAGATGGCACCCGGCACAGACCTTCGAGTAGTTTCCCCATGTCTTTCCTGGCCCAGCTACTTGCGTTGGCGATCAGGCATGCGCCTCCGCCGGCCAGTGTTCTGAGAGGCCTTAACCCCTGGGCTGCTAGTTCGTCCTCCGACTCACGCCATATTACGGCAACGTCTGAGTTCTCGGGCAAGTAGGCCTCGGCGGCTCCCCAAACGGGGAACACCTTAAAACGCCTGAGCCTGAGCGCAAGCGCAAAAGACTCAGCTAGGTTCGGATACTCGCTGACGATACGGACAACGCCGTTGTCATGCCTGATGGCAGAAGTCTCTCCAGGGCTGGAGCGCGCGTCGGCGGCTGCAAAGATACTTCCCCTGCCGTATTCGAAGTCACGAACCCGAACCAGTCCACCAAGTGGATACCTGACCAGGAATTCCTCAACCCACTGGCGCCCGCATACCCCTAGATCGTAGTTGCCAATGGCAACCTGAATGGGCACGTCTTTCTCCTGGAATATCTTGCCGGTAACGTGAGGGAAACAAGAGGACACGAGGCAGTAGTGCCGACTACCCTCGGCATAGCCGTCAAAGCCCAGTCCTGCGCTTTCAAGCACGGACCTTGTCGGCTTGAGGAGTCTGCCTTTGGGCAGCGCAAACTTCAGCCGTTCCATTTGCTCTCCAGTAGTTTGAGCACCTCAGGCACCGAGGTGGCGGTGTTCGCTTTGCCCTGCTGATCGATAAGAGTGAACTTCGAAGTCCCTACGGACAGGCGCCAATTCCATTTTTCAGACGTTTCATCGGAGAACTGGATATCGGCAATGAATCCAGCTTCTCGCAATGTGCTGGCAACTTCAAAGGCAGCCTTGACAGATGCCGGATTGGGCTCTGTCGTTATGGACACGCCTTTCCACGGCGGGATAGTGCCAGCACCGTTCTTCAGGCAGTTGGATAACGGTTCGACATAAAGGGCGAAGCCGGAGGCCGTTACTTTCTCACCGCCCATAAGGGGGATAAGAGCATCATAGCGACCACCAGAGCCCAACAGTGTTCCGCCAGACGCGAATTGAAACGTCGGTCCCGTATAGTACTCGAAGCCCCTGGCGGAGCTCATATCCACCTGGTAGGTGCAATACAGAGCTTCAAGAAGTTCGATAAATTTTATGAAATCGTCCAGCTGTGACTGCACCGCACCCATATGCGGGCCGCACATGGCTCGAACATTTTCCAAGAAGCCCTTTGACTCACTCTTGAGCTCCATGAGGAGCGACGCGAATTTTTCTGTTGCCGCACTCTCTGATGCCGCTTCGAGCAATGGCTTAATATTCCCCTCGAGTATTCGGTCCAACATCTGATGTTTCTGCTCTTCGTCAACAGAAAGGGTTTCGACCAACGCGCGCAAGACGCCGATGTGGGAAAGCTTGAGGTCGACTCGCTGGAGGCCCAGCAACCGCAGGGTTTCTGAGGCGAGCTTCACTAATTCTGCATCCGCTACAGGTCCCGAGGCGCCAACAAGCTCGGCGCCACATTGCCATTTCTCCCGAGACTCCAGTCCGGTCTCCTCGAATGCGAACACATTGGTGACGTAAAAGAGCTTCAATGGTGAAGGCTTGGCCTGCGCAGTTTCTACGCAGACACGTGCCACGGGTATAGTGCAATCGGGACGCAGTACAACGCGCTCGCCGCTCCAGCCATCCCAGTCCAGGAAGGAGTACACCTTGCCCAGCATCGCGGGGGTCAACGTGCCGGTGGAGGTGAACAGGTGCATATACTCCAAGGTGGGTGTGCGGACTTCCTCGTATCCCCACTTCGTACAACGTTCCCTGAAGATATCCTCTATATGGCGAAAACGCGCCATGTCGGCCGGAAGCATGTCCCGAGTGCCACGACACTTGCCGCTGGATTGCTGTCCTTTACTCATGAATCTCCTAGCTAGAAGGTGGTCAATTCTACATCCTTTTTCTGCTTATGCTCAAGTTATGCCTGAATAAAGGCGGAGCACTGCCGGCAATAACAAACAGGCCCTAGACCACACCCCTCGCGCCGATTATAATAACCCTCGAATCTAGCTTGGAGACAGGGCTTGGAATCGCAGAAGCTCAAACCTATCTATAGCGCCGACGAGATCGCTTCGACTGTCGGAAGGCTGGCCCGTGAGATCAGTCGCGACTACCGCGGGCAACAACCCATCCTCATCGGCGTGCTGAAGGGCGCCTTTGTCTTTATGGCAGATCTTGTCCGCCGTCTGGAGATCCCGGCGGAGATTGAGTTCGTCACCCTGTCCAGCTACGGGAAAGCGACAGAGACAACAGGCCGTGTGAAGATCATCAGGTGTTTACAGGTGCCGGTGAGAGGACGCCACGTTGTCATCGTGGAGGACATAGTCGACAGCGGTCTCACGCTGGAATTCTTCGTGAAGTACTTGCTACGGCGGAAGCCTGCCTCAATCAAGGTCTGCGCACTTCTGGACAAGGCCGCACGGCGTAAGGTGACCGTGCCAATCGATTACCGTGGGTTATCAGCGCCCGAAGCGTTCCTGGTAGGCTACGGCCTTGACTGGAACGAGAACTTTCGATGTCTGCCGGGCATATACGCCTTGTCCCCAGAGGCTATCACGTGAATCTTGCTCGCCTGGTAGCAACAGCGTCCGGCCGTGCGCCTGCCGACTTGATATTATCCAATACACAGGTAGTAAACACATATACCCGTAAGGTTGAAAAAGCGCACGTCGCCATCGCCGAAGGCATGATAGCGGGCATAGGGAATTACACTGATGCCGCACAGGTGCTCGACCTGAAGGAACGCTACCTGACACCAAGTCTGATAGACGGCCACATTCACATCGAGAGCACCATGCTGCATCCGGTCGAATACGTGCGTGCTGTGGCGCCACGGGGCGTGCTTGGAGCTGTCACGGACCTGCACGAGATAGCCAATGTCGCCGGCGTGGATGGCATACGATTGATGATGAAATGGTGCCAGGCGTTGCCCTTCGATTTCTTTTTCATGCTGCCATCCTGCGTGCCGGCGAGTCCATTTGAGACCTCGGGGGCCGTCGTAAGTGTGGAAGATATAAAACGAATGAGACGCTGGAAGGGCACAACAGGCCTGGGAGAAGCGATGAATTTCCCAGGAGTTGTCATGGGCGATGGTGGGATGCTCTCCAAAGTAGACCTGTTCCAGGACGGGCTAATAGATGGCCATGCGCCACACTTGACAGGACAACAGTTGAATGCCTATATCGCAGCAGGCCCTCGCTCCGACCATGAATGTACCTCTCTCCGCGAAGCTGAAGAAAAGCTCGCCCGTGGCATGTACATTATGGTCAGGGAAGGCTCTTCGGAAAAGAACCTGGATGCATTGCTTCCATTGGCTGAAGGCCCCGGCCATAGTCGGCTTCTCTTCGTAGTAGATGACAGGAGTTGCGTAGACCTGCTTGAAGACGGCGACGTGGACGCAGTAGTCCGCCGCGCCATCGCCAAAGGGCTCGATCCCTTGAGGGCGATTCAGATGGCCACCATTAACACAGCCGAGTGCTTCCGCCTCTACAGGTTCGGCGCCATCGCGCCGGGCCGTGTCGCGAACCTGATTGCCACCTCTGATCTCAGAACGATGAAACCGGACCTGGTCATCTATCGAGGCCGGCAGATTGCCCGGGATGGAGAGTTGACAGACCAACTCCCCCGTCTACGCACAGGCGGCATGGATGACACAGTGCTTATCAAGCCACTCTCAAAAGAACAACTGGTCCTGCGGACAGGCAAGGATACCTACCCTGTGATAGAGGTCATACCCGGACAAATCATCACTCAAAAGACAACTCTACCGGTCCGCAAGAAAGACGGTGCTGTCGTGTCGGATACGGTGAGGGACATACTCAAGCTCGCCGTGATCGAAAGACACCACGCGACCGGCAACGTCGGCCTTGGTCTGGTCAAGGGCTTTGGACTAAAGAGGGGAGCGCTTGCCTCGACCGTTGCACATGACTCACACAACCTTGTCGTAGTCGGTTGTTCGGATGATGATATGCTGGTAGCCGCCAAAGAGATGGAAAAGATGCACGGCGGGCTGGCGGTGATCGACGGCGGACGCGTCATTGCCGCCATGGCCCTGCCGGTCGCCGGCCTCCTGTCTGATAAGCCGTTGGCTGCGGCGGCAAGTGAATTCCGCCATGTGGCTCAGGCTGCACGAGAAATCGGAGCGGCACTGCCGGCCCCATTCGCGACACTGTCGTTCTTGGCCCTTCCGGTCATACCTGAGTTGAAGCTTACTGACAAAGGGCTTGTTGATGTCTCTCAGTTCAGGTTGCTAACACCGGAGGAGCTCAGTTGATGATCAGGGAACACATCGGTTTACATGTCGCTCTTCTATCGGAGGAATGCCTTGGATGATGTTATCGTAGTTGGCGGTGGGCCGGCTGGCAGCTATGTAGCTTCCCGTCTTGCTGCCCTTGGACATAAGGTTAGTGTTCTGGAAAAGCATGCCGCACCGGGGCAGGCGCACTGCTGCACTGGAATCGTGGGGACGGAATGCTTCCGGCATCTGCGTCTGCGTCAGGCCGAGCCAACAGTTCTCCGGTCCGCCAGATCAGCTTCGTTCTTCTCGCCAGCCGGAAAGGTCGTCAGGCTGGAGAAAGACACGCCTCAAGCCTATATCCTCTCCCGCCCGCTCGTCGACCTTTCACTGGCAGAACGGGCGCAACACAACGGCGCACAATACCTCTTCGGATGCAACGTCCACAGCGCAGCCTGCGTAAACAGTCACGTCCAGATAGATACCATATACTCAGGAAGACGCTGCCTGTTTGAAGCCAAAGCTCTCGTGCTTGCCTCAGGATTCAACCCAGGTCTGACCGATAGGCTTGGATTGGGCTCCGTCGGCGACTTTGCTGCTGGAGCACAGGTAGAAGTGGAAACGACAGGCATCGCGGAAGTTGAAGTTTACCTGTCTCGCGCAGTCGCACCTGGCTTCTTCGCGTGGCTGGTGCCTACCACCGCCAATATGGCGCTGGCCGGGGTCATATCCCGGCATGCCCCGGGAGAGAACCTCCTCAAGTTCTTGCAGGAACTGCGCGCCAGGGCCAGGATAGTCGAACCTAGCAGCGAGATACGCTATGGCCGGATACCCCTCCGGCCGCTGCGGCGCACATACGCTAGGAGAATACTGGCGGTGGGTGACGCAGCCGGGCAGGTAAAGCCTACTACAGGCGGTGGAATATATTACGGACTTCTGTGCGGCGATATCGCTGTCGACGTGCTGTCGGAAGCGTTCGCCAACAATGATTTCTCAGAAAGACACCTCGCCGAGTACGAGAAACGGTGGAAGAAAGCCCTCTCCCGCGAGGTACGCATGGGGTACCTCTCACGTCTGATATTCGAAAAGCTCACCGATCAGCAGATAGAC
>JACPPY010000092.1 GCA_016190755.1 Chloroflexota bacterium
CACATCTGTAGGGTAAGGTTTTCTCGGTGTCATACATTAGTCTATCAATACCTTGCCCTTAGTTCATAACAAGCTCTAGAGAACCTTCAGTCCGCGTAGCTTGGGGGGTCCAACAGCATCTTCCACCTGAAAGAATCTCAAGAAAAATCCTTTGTGTCTCCAACCGCGAAACTTCGGTTATCAGCGTGTGACAGGATTTGTCTGCTGAAGTAACGGGCGGTCCGGGCCAAGAACACGGAGGGAAAGCAGCAAGATGCTTCCATGAGGCGCCTTAGCACTCACCGGCTTCTTCTGTCCTGGAGAGTGCGTGCTGAATCTCGTCACGCCAGTCGTCCATGCGTAAGGCGCAGGCCTTAACGAGACCGAAGCAGCCGGTAATCATCATATCCCCGTGTGGTACCGCAAAATATGGTTTGAGCACTGAGCTAGAAAGCTTATGACGTTGTGGCCCGACCACGGTCAAAAAGTGCTTGCGACGGTCATGCCCCAGGACCACTGCACCGTGACCTCTGCTCTCGAAAACCTCTTTGTTGGTCAGTTTGCCAGAGGTCAACTTGACTACCAGCGATTCTATCTCGTGTCCGCTCAGAGCATGCGTATGGTGTTCGAACATGCCCTGTATGTCATCTCTGTGCAGGTGAAAGGCAATGACATGAGAGTTACCGGCATTCAACACAACTTTGTCTACATGGCTTCTGACTACCGGATCCTCCTGTGCGCCAAGCACCGCAGCGCCTCCGGTATCCATGAGCAGTGTCCGCCAATCGGGGCCGACGGTCTTGAGTACTGCTTTCATTCTCGTCAAATAGTGGGGCACTTCGCTGGAAAGGTAGACGAAAGAGGAAAGCCTGTTGCGTGACTCCAGTGTCTGCTGCATATGCTGGAAGCGGAACAGACGGTCGCTCATATGCGGGGGCGCCTCGCCATGGTCCAGCACAGCTACGGCGAGCACGTCGAACTTGAAGCTAACGCCGAGGGTTTCCAGTGCCTGCCTGATTGCAGGGAGATCTACGTCCTTCATCTCGTAGGCCTCAACCCCCTGAAGACGCCTTGCTTCATCCTCAGAAACGATAATGGCGCCCATTCTCCTCATCTCGTCCAAATCGTCATCGAACGTCTTTGCAGCCTCAGGGGTAGCATATGCCTGGGCTCCTGACTGTAGATGACGCCTCAGCGCTCCCTTGGCCGGCCCGCCGCCCATCGTCACTCCAGTGAACAACAAAGCCTGACGTCGGGCAGTGGCGTTCTGAATCCTTTCGCGCAGAATAGCCGTAGGAGAAGGCATGACCATCTTGGGACAGTTAGTAACTACGATGGAGCTATCGAAAGCAAGAATATCCTGGGTTCCGGTGCCGATGTCCAAGGCAAGGATGCGCATGCAGTGTTCTTTCCCAATTCAAACGTTACCGCACGGAACGAAGCAGAAGCAAGGAGACATTGCTGAAGATTCAAAAGCACCAAATACGCGGCAGGAAGCGAATTCCACGCTACGTATTTGGTGCTGGCCTTCTAGTTTAGCCTGGCTAGTACGTTCCGGAGGCAGGTTCTTTCCCAGGATTCGCCTTGCGCCACTTTGCGAGAAGCTGTTCTTTAGTTTCCTTGTGAGCAGGGTCAGGGACGCAGGCGTCCACAGGGCAAACCTCGGAGCATTTGGAACTCTGGTACGAACCAACGCACTCGGCACACTTGTCCGGGTTTATCACGTATGTAGAATCACCCTCACTGATACTCTGGTTGGGGCATTCCGGCTCGCACGCGCCACAGCTAATGCACTCTTCAGTAATCTTGTAAGCCATTTCAACCTCCTGGCAATTATTGCACTTTCGCGCCGCCATTAGGCATCGGAGACGCCAAAGGGGTCACGAAGTTAGATTATAGCACCAACATCGTTGTGTGAAAAATCAGGTCGTAGCTTCTGGCCGTAGCTGCATCGAGAGCGCAAAGCAAACCGCCGCGCAACCTGCTAAAATATCTGCTGATGGGCCATATCTAGTCCAGCTTCACGGGGGAGTGCCGGAACTGGCAGACGGGCATGACTTAGGATCATGTGCCGAAAGGCGTGGGGGTTCAAATCCCCCCTTCCCCACCAAGGGTTGCAGAAATTGGCTGATTCTACTTTTGCATTTGTATTTCACATTCTGAGAAAGTGCTTGCTCCAGCCGGGGCGCGAGCACGCTGCCGGACAGGGCTTTTTTCGGGTCATGAAATGCGGCTTCGTTGGTGTGGAAAGGCGGGTTTTAGTTTGAGTCCACTTGTTGCAGGCCGGACGGGCAGACAGGTTGAGTCGAACTCCCTCGCAAACACGCACTTGGTCCTCTTTTTGTCTGGCTGCTGGCTAGAACTTCTGAACAAGCCCGACCTGCTTACACAGTTCGTTCGCGTTATTCGATCAAGCGTGCGGTGACGTTTTATCGGCACCGTCTTATTGCCATTCGTATAGATAGGGTGTTTGCCGCCCTCCCGCAGCAAGTGGAACCCATTGGCTTCCAGATACGCCACCAAGTCCCGACGCTTTACAGACAATCTATGCCTCGACAGGCATCTGCTCCAGCAAACCATCACCAAGGGGGATCTCGCAGCCCTGTTGTTTGTAAGCTGCTATCATCTCCCTCAGGGCGTCCCTGAGAATTTCTCTGCATTCCTCTATGCTCTTGCCTTCAGTGACCACTTCAGGCCATTCCACAAGTTGCCCCATGTAACCAACGCCTATCTTCGTGTACTTCGCGGTGTAAGTCCTTGCCATGTGCCATGCCCTCAATTGACCGAATGTTACGCGACTACATGTTATCACATCCGCCTAGCGCCTGTTCGACAGGTTTCAATCCACGCCCCTGCGCGAGGGGCGACAGGTCCATAGGCACGAATTTGCTGATTTCCTCCTTGCCGAGCGAGAGTCCGGATCCGTGGCTCCAGCTTCAAACCGTTCTCAGCCAAAGCTCGCCGACCTCGTTCCTCACACCATGAGGACTTCGTGTCCGCGCAACGAACCTCAGGCGATAAGAGGGCCTTCAGGGTCGAAGGTCTTCTTGGCCCCGATGTGTTCCACTCGCCCCCTCCAGTTGGCTCCCAGGAAGTAGAAGCGCAGGCTGTCTTTCTCTTTCTCGATGGCGTCAATGAGCTTCTGACGCAGTACGGCCCACTGGGCAGGATCCACCAGGCATTCGAATACCGAGTCCTGCACTCGCTGGCCACGATTTTCACATATCTTGGCCACGCGTCGCAGCCTTTTCTGGCCTTCAATCTGCTCGGTGCAAACATCATACGTCACCAGAACCATCATTGCGTCTTTCCTCCCAGCTATTCGGTTGTTAATATGCACCCTTCCAGGTCTAGCACACTCACTTCCAGATGAAAGGCGGATATCCGTCGAGGTCGCCTCTCAGATAACGGGCCATAAGCAGGCTCTGGACGTATGGTAACAGGCCCACGGCTACAGTCTCGCCCAGAAACGGATGCTGGATATCCTCTTGCTTTCGCTTCTGATACGCCACCAACACCTCTTTGCGCGTGTCGTCGCCCATGAGGACGGCGCCCGTTTCCGTCTTCCGAAAGTCGGCTCCCTTAATCTGCTGCCAGTTGACCAGCGATAGGGCCAGACTGTCTGCAAAATAAGGACGGAATTCCTCCATCAGGTCCAGCGCCAATCCTGGCCTGCCAGGCCGGTCTCGATGCAGGTATCCCACGGACGGATCGAGTCCAACGGTCTCCAGCGCCGAGGCCACATCATGAGCGAGCAAGGTGTACAGGAACGAAAGTAAGGCATTCATGTTGTCGACCGGCGGCCGCCGGTTGCGTTCGTGGAAGAAGAAGTCTTCTTTCTGGGCTGTGATCAGGTGATCGAAGACCGAGAAGTAGGTCTTGGCAGCATCTCCTTCACATCCACGAACTACGTCCAACGAGGACTTCGCGTCCAGGTCCTTGTATGGTTGCTTTGACTCAGCCAGCAGCGCTCGGGTAATCCGCCGTCAATGGCCGGTGCTTTCATCCTGCAGATCACTACTCTTAACGAATTTGCTCGTATGCATTGATGTCCTATGTCGCTGGCTTTAACCCAAGTACCACCATCCGCGACCACTACCCAGGTGCTCACCGTTAACATATCTCGTTCAGGAACATCAAAGGGGTGTAACCATAGGCATCAAGCTGGACGAGGTCCCCAGCAACACTTTGTGGCCCCTCGCCTTAATCCGTCGACTTCTATCTTCAGGGCGGTCCTCATGAGATCTATCAGATGTGGTACTATTCAGATTGGCGGTCATGTCTGTCCTTACAGTGCGCCACCGACCTGCTAGGCCTACGAGGGAAGGGCTGGTAGCCCAACAGTTGTTCGCGTCTCGATAAGCCAGCAGAATGGTAATCGGATTCTGCTGTAAGTAATTACTTGGTTCGCTCCAGTTTCCGTAATGAACTCAGGAGGTGACATGTGAACAAGCTCGGGCTAATAGCGGCGCTTCTGTTGAACGGTGTCATTCTACTTTTCTGGGGATGTTCCACCTCCGGCCAAGGCCAAACATCCCAGGATACGACGACGGCAGTGCTCGGCCAGGGCCAGGTCATCATCAAAGAGTTTGCCTTCTCTCCAGCGCAGTTGACCGTGAGGGTTGGAGATACAGTTACATGGACGAACGGTGACTCAGTGAGCCACACCGCAACGGGGGATGGGTGGAATAGTGGCAATCTGAGCAACGGACAGAAGTACTCCAAAAGGTTCGACACCACAGGCACGTACGACTATTTATGCCAGATACACCCAGCGATGAAGGGAGGAATTATAGTGCTGTAGTGACGACTGATTCTGACTATGACATCAAGGATAACTGAACTGGCTTGCGTGTACGGGCTGTGAGCGTCCCAGGGTGAGCTTCCCGTTGCTATGCCCTGAGCGGTATGTCATAATGATACAATTGGTGCGTCAGGACCAGTCCAAAATTCCATGCGCGAGGGTGGGTCAAATGAAAGGCAATTACTCCCTTGAAGTCCTTAGCCCATGGGCCGAGGTAGACCCGATTCCTATGAAAGGCATTTCGCCCCGTCTCAATGGCCTGGAGGGCAAAACACTTGGCCTGCTGGACAACTCGAAGCTGGCGGCAGGTCCAATACTAAAAGCCGTGGAAAGCAGGCTCCGGGAAAAGGTGCCTAATTTGAAGTTTAGCTGGCTCAAATACAATTTGCTCGATAATCTTGCTGACGGCAATGATAGGAAGAGGTTTGAGGAATGGCTCAGCGGCGTGGACGGTGTGGTTGCCGCGGTCGGTGACTGAGGGTCGTGCACCAAGTACCTTGTGTACAACACAATCCTGACAGAAGAACGAAATAAACCAGCGGCGGCAGTGGTCAACCAGGACTTTGCGGTCGAAGCTCGCTCAGCGGCCGCCACCAGGGGGATGCCCGGCCTGCGCATCTTGGCGGCGATGGCTCCACTCGATTGTGTCTACGAAGAACAAATTGAAAAGGGGATTCCAATAGAAGCGGTCATTGCCGCTTTGACCCGCCCACTGAATGCTGAAGAGAAATCGCCGGAATCAAAGGCGACAGAGAAGCCTTCAAGGGTAGCCTTTGAGGGCAACATCGTGGAAGTAAACCGCTTTTTCTACCAGCAGGGATGGACAGACGGCCTGCCCGTAATGCCCCCCACCGAAGACGCCGTTCGGGAGATGCTAACCGGCACGGGCTTGCCCCCTGACCACGTGGTTGGCAAGCTGCCAACCCGGCAGGGAAAGGCGACGGTAGAGAAGATCGCCATCAATGCAGTCATGGCCGGAGCTTTGCCTACCTATATGCCGATCCTGATTGCCGGCGTCGAAGCCCTGCTGGAGCCAAAATCGTCCTTCAGCGCATTCCAGGTGAGCACTGGTTCGTGGTCTCCTTTCTGGATCATAAATGGCCCGGTACGTATTGACCTTAACATCAACAGTAGTTCTGGGGCTTTGAGCCCGGGAGACATGGCTAACGCCGCCATCGGACGCGCCATGCAGCTGATTATCAAGAATATCGGCGGAGCTCGAAAGGGAATCGAAGACATGGGGACTCTGGGCAACCCGGGCAAATACACCATGGTTATCGCCGAGAATGAGGAGAAAAACCCTTGGGAGCCGCTCCACATGGAGCAGGGATTTGATCGGGAAGACAGCACGGTTACGGTCTATTTCCCCAACTGTTTCTCACAGCTCGTGCTCTACAATACGGATGAGAAGGGAATATTGAGCACCTTGATTCATAATCTTCTCCCCGTCCGTATTGGACTACTGGGACTGCTGCTGCCACCGGCACATGCTAAAACCCTGGCGGACAAGGGATGGACGAAGAGGCGGCTCAGCGAGTTTATCTCGGAATACGCCCGCGTTCCGGCCTATCACCATCCTCGGTACTGGCGGGCTTTTGAGGGACTGCCGGTGGAGATTCCGCAGCCATTGAGCCCTATGGACTCGGTGCCAATAATACCTGACCCTGGTTGGATAAGAATAATCGTGGTTGGCGGCGTGGGTAGCTTGCTGGGAGTGGCCGCCGGAGGAAACATTGGTGGCGCCGATTGGGTAACCAGGAAGGCGATCCTGCCGACTGGCTGGCGACAGTTGGTAGAAAAATACAAAGGCGTCGTGCCCAGAAGTACTGCTTAGCCTTGCTTGGCGGAACCAGCGTCCCAGCCCCACATTCTTTTGCCTCAGCGGTGGCCTTTTGGGAAAACACTATTGCTGCCAGAATCAAAGCATGCAACAGCCGACCACTTGTCTACGGGGACGCAGTCACTTATAACCGATTTGGTTGACTGCGGTGACGGCGGCGATGGCCGCTACTCTCTTCTTGTCATCGAATATCTGTGATAGCTTCTCTTCCAGAGGTTTCTCTCGCTCGTTAATGCGTCTCATATCCTCCAGCAGAGTTGTCTCGCTATCTATGAAATGAGTGCCTAACTCCCCAGCAACAAAGCGCGGGTTCTCCATCACTGCCTTGTGGAAGGGAATATTGGTCTTGAGACCCACGATAATGTATTCGTACAACGCCCTTCGCATCCTGGCGATAGCCTCCGTCCTGTCCCTACCCCACGCAATGAGCTTCGATATCATAGGATCGTACATATGTGGTACGGTGTAACGATTATGCACTCCGCTGTCTACTCTTATGCCTATGCCGCCGGGAGAGCGGTATCCCCGGAGCTTACCCGGGCAGGGGGAGAAATCGGTGAATGGATCCTCCGCATTGATGCGGCATTCGATCGCCCACCCCTTAATGGATATGTCCTCCTGCCTCATGCTGAGAGGCTGACCCGCGGCCGACCGTAGCTGCTCTTTGGCGATATCCACCCCGGTCACCATTTCGGTGACCGGATGCTCGACTTGTATGCGGGTGTTGGTCTCCAAGAAGTAGTACTTCCCGTTAGAAAACAGAAACTCTACTGTCCCGGCACCCTCGTACCCCACCGACTTCACCGCCTTCACTGCTACCTCACCCATCTCTTTGCGAAGCCCAGGAGTAAGCGCGGTGGAGGGAGACTCCTCCATGAGCTTCTGATGTCTGCGCTGAATGGAGCATTCCCTCTCACCCAGGTGGACCACGTTGCCATACGAGTCAGCCAGTATCTGGAATTCAATGTGTCGCGGATGGTGGATATACTTCTCAACATAGATGTCCGCCACAGTAAAAGACTTCACAGCAGCCGCATGGCAAGATTCCAGGGCTCTGTGCAGCTCTTCGTCATTGTTGGCCACAGCCATTCCTATACCGCCACCACCACCGGCTGGCTTGACTATTACTGGATATCCGTCCCGATCAACCAGGTCTCTAGCCTGTGAGAAGTCACATACGCTGCCATTAGTCCCGGGCACTATCGGTATCCCGGCCTTCATCATCTCTCGCCTGGCCATCACTTTGTTGCCCATCAACTCGATCACCTTGCTCGAGGGACCTATGAATTTGATCCCTTCCCGTTCGCAGGCATAGGCGAAGGACGGATTCTCAGCCAGGAAGCCATACCCGGGATGTATAGCATCTGCCCGACACTGCTTAGCTATCTCAACTATGCGTCGAATGTTGAGGTAACTCTCGGCGGCAGGAGAAGGTCCAAGAAAGTAGGCTTCATCGGCATATTTGGCGAACAAGGCCTCTCGATCCGCCTCCGAATATACGGCCACTGAGAGTATTCCCAGTTCACGACAGGCCCGCATAATGCGGATTGCTATCTCACCACGGTTTGCTACCAGGACCTTATTCATCAGTCGCTACATGCCTTCCTCTGGCTCTACCATGGCCACGGCATCACCGGAATTGACGATCTCTCCCTCATATGCCAGTATCTTCCTTACCGTCCCCGATAAGGGCGACCGCACTTCGGACTGCATCTTCATTGCCTCGATTATGGCGAGTACATCGCCTTCCTTGACCTTCTGTCCAACCCTGGCCTTCATAGCTACCACCATTCCCTGAATATGGGCTATGACCGCGCCTCTGGACGGTTTCTCTCTCTTCTCCGGCTTGCCGATCTCTATGGTTTTGCTGGCCACCGTTGACACCTTAACGTTGAACACCTCACCGTCCACATCGACAGCGAATTCCATGGGAAGCTCCGGAACTTCCGCCGGCGATAGAGGGTTCATGGTCAGAGATGGGATCACCTCCTCTTTTGCCTCACCACGGAGGAACTTCATCGCCACCTGGGGATAGAGAGCATAGGTTATGAGGTCTTCCTCCTTGCGAAGTATGCCTAACTTCCGCCCGCTTTCCCTCAGCTTCTCCAACTCCGGGTCAATGGAGTCTGCTGGCCGGCCATTGATGATTGGCTCATCGCCAACCACCAGTTTCTTTACCTCCTCATCTACTCTACCGGGCGGGCGGCCATACCGGCCGAGGAAATAGTCTTTCACCTCGTTGGTAACCCTCTTGTACCGGCTGCCGGATAGTACATTGAGCACCGCCTGGATTCCCACCACCTGGCTGGTGGGTGTCACCAGCGGCGGGTAACCGAGATCGGCCCGCACCCTAGGCACCTCTCGCAGCACCTCACCTAGCTTATCAAGGGCGTTCTGTTCCTTCAACTGGCTAACCAGGTTGGTTAACATGCCACCAGGAACTTGATGCAGCAGCACGTTGATGTTGGGACGAGTCGCCTCCGCTGTGAACAACCCACGGTATTTCGAATACAGAGCGGTGAAGTATTCCCCGATCTCGTAGAGTGCTTCCAGATCCAATCCAGAATCGTATTTGGTCCCTTTGAATGCCGCAGCGATGCTTTCAGTCGGCGGCTGCGATGTTCCCCAGCTGAAGGCGGAGAACGCCGTATCAAGTATGTCTGCACCAGCTAGAGTTGCCGCATGGTAGCTCAGGGGAGCCATGCCGCTCGAGCAATGGGAGTGCAGGTCCAGTGGAATGCTGACCCTGCGCTTGATGGCCCTGACCAATCTTGTAGTTGCCTCCGGAGAGATCAACCCGGCCATGTCTTTTATACAAATCGAATCGCATCCGAGACGCTCCAACTCCATTGCCATCCCGACGAAGCCTTCTATAGTATGCACCGGGGAAATTGTGTAGCATATCGTCCCTTGGACATGCGCGCCATACTCCTTCGCCACCTTCATAGCGAGCTCCATATTGCGCACGTCGTTCAGGGCGTCGAATACGCGGAAGATACTTATGCCGTTTTTTACGGACAGCCGGACGAACTCGCGCACCACATCATCAGCATAATGCCGGTATCCCACGAGATTCTGCCCCCGAAGCAACATCTGCAAAGGGGTGTGTTTGACCCTCTCACGTAAGGCCCTCAACCTCTCCCATGGGTCTTCATTCAAAAACCGGATGGAGGCATCAAAGGTTGCACCGCCCCAGACTTCAAGAGAGAAGAAGCCTACCTTGTCCAGCTCGGCAACGACGTCCAGCATATCGCGAGTGCGCATCCGTGTAGCTATGAGGGACTGGTGTGCGTCCCGCAAAGTGGTGTCAGTTAAGCGAATCCCCATATGTTGCTGCTCCAATTACTCTCGTGCTCGCCAGGACGAGAGAGCGTGGTCCTAGCTTGTTGACAATAGCTAAATATACTATCACTTTTTACTCTGAGAAAACATGACTTGCTCCAGGGCCTGAAAAGCCTTCGTGCTGATGTGCCCTGCCATGACAGGAAGTCCACCTCGCTGTAACGGGCCAAACGTATCGTTTCCGGCAGAGGGATACTCGCGAGGGTAATGGTCCGCCAGGATCAAGACGTAGAAACGGCCCCCGATTCCACCGCTTCCTAATCTGTAAACTTACAAAGATTCTTGGGGGCGCCCATAAGTAGGTACCAGTGGATTGTACAGGCCGCCGCGCAGTATCAGGTACCTCATGGTCAGGTCTCCGATCGAGCCGCACACTACTCCGGCATATAACACCCATGCCTGCACCGAGCCGATACCACCGATAAGGCTGGCGGACACCACCAGTGTGGGCACTATCATCCCCAACCCCACCGTCCCAATCCAGAATGCCGCTGACAGCTTGATCATGATCAATCTTACCGAAGCCTGCCCGGTGACCGAGGTGTACCTCACGGTTATCAGGTACACTATCACCAGCAAAAGGAATCCGGCCAGCAATGCCCTGGTCCACTGGTCTATGCTTTCGCCCCGGGCAATATTTCCTGAAGCTATCGTGAACCCCAGCGTGACTTCCGCTCCCCCCAAAAGGCCGCTAACGGTGTAAAGCACAGGCAGCAAAGCCGTATTCCAGAGCGGTATGCCGTTAACATAGGCCATGGCAAAACCGCCGTAAATGACCGCCAGGAAAGCAAAGATGTCTGCCAGCACGATGACACCTGCGGCCTCGGTCAGTAGGCCGACGAGCCCAAGAAGGAGGAACAGGCTGACGAACAGCAGCCCGCGTGAAACCCACGAGGTCTGCGGATGAAGGAAAATGCGGAAGAATCTCAACGGCTTGCCAAGGTACGCAAGGTGCAGGCCACCTCCGATGAAACCGCACATTATCCAACCAGCAACCATCGCGGTTGTATTACTGTACAAAGAGGCTACTAGAAAAGTCCCAGCACCCAGTTCTATAAAAAAGAACGCCAGCCACAGCATTATGCCCCGGCCCTTTATCCACTCGGTTTGAGGGGTACGCTTTACCATCCATTCAAAGGGTTTCACCGGATTCCTCCTTCGAACAAAGGCGATTGCTACCGGTTGATGTAGTATACGTTGGGCTCTGTACCGTACTCGGGGTGCAGGGGGGCTGCCTTCTTCTCGCGCCTTAGAAGCGATACCTCACTGGTCGGGTCATCGAAATCGCCGAAATATCTGGCTTTTGTGGGACAGGCGATGACGCAAGCAGGAGTGGCCTCCCGGTCAACGCCAGGCTTGAGGCCCTTTGCCAACCCTCCATCGATCCTTTCCAGACAGAAATTGCACTTGATGACGGTGCATGGCTGAAGAGGGTACAATTCCCGGCCAATCTTCTCCAGCTCTGTCAGGCCCTGGCCGGGGAAGTACTCTTTGTTCCCGTCGGCGTGGAAGGTACGCTGCTGGTACGGGCAGGCAATGACGCAGTAGCGGCATCCCACACATTCATCACTTTTGACCCTGACAATACCATCCGTCCTTATCTCGGAGGCTCCAGTGGGACACGCTTTGACACAGGCGGGCTCGGAACAATGGTTGCACAGTACCGGCAGTATGATCTTGGTAACGGAAGGATACTTGCCGGACTCGCTGACAAGTACACGGTTCCAAAACACGCCCGGGGGAAGGAAATGCTCCTGCTTGCAGGCTACCTGACAGCTATAACACCCAATGCATCTCTGCAGGTCGATTATCATTCCCCAGCGCGCCATACTTTGCACCGCCTATCGTTATTCACTCAAAAGCCGTGAGGCACAATAGTGTTCGGCGTTGCGCCTATTATACATGAAAGCATACTCATTTAGTTAGTCCAATAGGTCTTGGTACTTACGCGTGATTCACCCCCACCAGCCCCTGTCTTGCCAGGCTACGGAATCCCTCAAAGAAGCTTAGGGTCTCAGGACCGTCTTGCTGGGGTGATACCGTCTATTCCACGATGATATCCAGGAGCCTGCGGCGCTTCATGTCGACCAAGCCCTGATTGGTAATCCGGAAGAAGGGCAGGAATGTGCCAGGTATTGTCTGCAAGCTCAGGAAAGGATTAGTCAAGGGCGAACCTTGGTCTTTCATCGCCTGCCTCACTCTTTCAAGTCCCTCCGCGGCTTCGCTCAGTGGACCCTTGGTGATGTACCCGCCTATAGGTAGCGACACCTCGGCAGTTATCTGCTGGTCCTTGCACACCACCAGTCCGCCTTGCAGTTCGACCAGGCGATTGACCGCAAACGCCATGTCCGACTCGTTAACGCCGGTGACCACCATGGGGCTCCCGATCTCCCAACTGTAGCTGCATGCGCAGGCGCCGGACTTGAGTCCGATGCCCTGGATGAAGCCGGAGACGACCTTGCCGGTGTTGTTTCTTCTCTCAATGATCGATACTTTCAAGACATCTTTTTGCAAGTCCCCCATAATCGAATTGCCCCTGACCGGCAGCCTGGCATGGTGCTGCTCGGTTATCACTTCGCTCACTAGTTTCAAGGCTCGTACAACAACCTCGCCTGTTCTCCCATTCGCCGGGATGCGGAAATCTTCAGGAACGAGGTTGCGAGGAACACGCACCGACATTGTCACCGACTCCGGGTACACACACTCCTTGGGTTGGACCAAAGACTTTTTATTGTCCACGACAACTCGACCATTGCTGATTACGTACTCACAGTCGATCCTATCCAGACTGGGCAGCACCAGGATGTCGGCATATCGCCCGGGAGCAATGCCTCCAATAACATTATCCATGCCAAAGTGTTCAGCCACATTGAGTGTGGCCATTCGAATAGCTTCTACCGGAGGAAAACCCAGGTCCATGGCCTTTTGTACTACATGGGCCATATGACCATTATGGAACAGGTCCTCGGCATTTAGGCCGTCGGTGACCAGGACCAAACGGCGGAAGTCGATCGCCTCATCCAGTATCTTGGCAACGGCTGCCAGGTCCCGCCTTATCGATCCCTCGCGTATCATGACATGCAATCCCAACCTCAGTCTCTCCAGAGCTTCCTCGGCACGGATAGATTCGTGGCAGGAAGATATGCCCGAGGCAACATATGCCACCAGGTTGTTACCCTTGACGCCTGACGCGTGTCCCTCAAGCGTTTTCTTCATCTTTGTGGCCATGACCATGTTTTGTATGGTCTCATCCTCTTCGTTAACAACAGAGGTCCACAGCGTTTCCCCCAGGCCCGCCACATCCTCCCTTTGAAGTAGCCTGCCGACATCCTCTCCCGAAATGACAGGTTCTCCTGCCTGCAGGAACGGAGGCACCGTATAGTATGAAGGCGCCAGGCCGAAGAACTTGCCTGGTTGTCCTCTAGCATTGTCCAGCAAGGTCACCGCCCCACTGTATCCGACAATCGTCGCCAGATCGACAAGCTCAACGAATATGGTGGTCGTCCCGGAAGGCAGCGAATACTTTAATAACTCGTCCAATGAGATGCTCGCATGGAAATGCCCATCGATAAACCCGGGAACGATCACCTTACCTGAGGAGTCGATAGTCCTGGTGTTTGGTCCGATTGTATGGTCAGCGTCCTTACCCACAAAGGCGATCTTTCCCCCTTTTATGGAAACCGAATGGTTCTTCAGTATCTCTCCGGTGTAGACGTTTACTAAGTCTCCGCCTTTGATAACCACGTCGGCCTTTTCCTTGCCCAAAGCAACACGAACCAACGGCCTAATATCGTCCAAGACGCCTCTCCTTGACCATCCGAGATTCCAGCACACGCCTTCTGCCGGACTCTGCTCGACAAGGTCCTGCCAGGCGCTCATTCTTGCGCACTGAGCAACCCGCATATGCTGTGGATTCCAGAGTGTAGCACTATTGGCCCCAAGAATGCACCAGTTGCCAGCGCATTCGCCTTTTCTCTAAGTCGCCTCATAAACTATAATGGCGACACGGGTGTTCCTCTTGCGCCGGAATCGTGCACTAAATCCGACGAGGTCCAAACTATCGACGTATGAACGTCGGATATCAGACAAAAGTTTAAGGAGAATCGAAGTGAGACAGGTCGTCATCGCTAGCGGAGTCCGAACGCCTATTGGTGCCTATTGCGGTGCCATGAGAGACGTTCCAGTGGAAAAACTCGCAGCTACGGTGCTAAACGAGGCTGTAAATCGGGCCAACGTCAGGCCGGAGGAGGTGGACGAAGTAGTACTATCGCAGTCCTATGCGAACGGTGAATCTCCCAATCTGGCCCGTCTGGCTCTCCTGGTCGCCGGCTGGCCTGTGGAGGTCCCGGGGTTCCTGGTTGATAGGCGTTGCTGTTCCGGCGTGCAGTCCGTGTGGTCAGGTTCCATGCTGATACAGACTGACAACGCTGAGACGGTCGTAGCGGCCGGTGCGGAAAGCATGAGCCGCGCAGAGTTTTACGTGCCGGGTGAATACCTGAAATGGGGAGTGGGCGGAAAGAGTGATCCCAAGTGGGGATTCTTCCCCAAGCATCATGGCAGCCAGTCGCTCTGGGGCATACCCTTTTACGATAGGATACAGCGCGGCAGGCCAATGCATCAGCCTATGGACCGATTCGGAGAGCTAAACTCGATGATGACGTGGGCAGACACCGCCGCAAAGAAGGAGGGCATATCCCGTGAGGCTGCCGACAGATGGGCGCTACGCTCCCACCAAAAGGCTATTGCCGCTATGGATTCCGGCAAGTTCAAGGAGGAAATTGTCCCAGTAAGGGTCCCGTCCAAAGAAGGTGAAAAGTCTATAGACACTGACGAAACGCCTCGCCGCGACACCTCATTCGAGCAACTCAGCAAGCTACGCCCGGTATATCGCGATGGCACATGCACAGCCGGAAATTCCTCGAGCGAGAATGACGGCGCAGCCGCTCTGGTACTGACCACGCCGCAGAAGGCTGAAGAGCATGGTGTCCTGCCATTGGCATATATTAGATCGTTCGCCACTGCCGGTGCGGACCCAACGCTGACCTATCCCGCAGTGCCCGTGGCAACAACCAAGGCGTTGAAGAAAGCCGGCCTTACTATGGACCAGATTGACCTCATTGAAATACAGGAGGCCTTTGCGACACAGACGTTGGCAGACGCGAAACTGATAGGTATCCGCCAGGAAGACCTGGACAGAAAGGTGAACGTGAACGGCTCAGGGATTTCTCTTGGACATCCCATCGGGGCTACCGGCGCCATGAGACTGGTTACGCTCATCCACGAAATGCGCAGGCGCAACTCCAAGTACGGCCTTCTGACCATCTGCGGCGGAGGAGGGCTCGGCATCTGCCTAATTGTGGAAAAGAAGTAGGGCCAATATTGCAGCTAGTCCTGGGCAGGCGAGCCTGTGTCATTTGTCGCCGGCTCCATCATATAGCCGGCTTTGGCCATAGTGCGTATCAGCGGTTTTTCCCGCCGTTCGTCCTCCAGCTTCCGCCGAAGGCGGCTCATCCACGTGCGAAGTAGTTGGATGTCCTCTCGGTATTCCGGTCCCCAGACCCTTGCCAACAGGTCCTCGTACAGCATCAACCGGCCCGCGTTCCGAGCTAACTCGCTGAGGAGCAACCATTCGATCCTAGTCAGGTGTTTTTCCCTGCCTCCAACGACAACTTCCCTCTTGGACGGGTCTATGGCAACATCATCGAACTGCACCGGGCTGGCATCGCCTCGGAGGTGAGAAACATTCGCCCGGCGCATCATGGCCCTGATTCTGGCGACCAATTCGTCAGGATTAAACGGCTTGCACAGGTAATCGTCAGCACCCAACTCCAAGCCCTTGATCCTGTCCTCGTCGGCACCCTTGGCGCTGAGGATTATGACCGGCATGGCGGA
Source organism: Chloroflexota bacterium (assembly GCA_016190755.1). Taxonomy (GTDB): domain Bacteria; phylum Chloroflexota; class Dehalococcoidia; order JACPPY01; family JACPPY01; genus JACPPY01. The sequence goes on from JACPPY010000092.1 coordinate 15,858, forward strand.
GAAAGTCCTGAGTTCCTTGAGGGCGTTCAAGCCATCCTTCTTTGGCATGACAAGGTCCAGGACCACGATGTCGGGTTCCTGGGCCTGCACTTGCTCCAGAGCCTGAGCCCCATTGGACGCAGTCACGACCTCATAACCACAAGCTTCGAGCTTGAGCCTCAAGAAGTTAACAATACGTGGCTCGTCATCAACAACGAGGACACGAAGCCTCCTGACTTCAGTAGTTCCGCTAGCGCTATGTGTATCTTTTACCTGTAGCATAACAAAATATTATACCAGCGACATGCGACCGTGCTCCACTCGCAGGACCAACTCATCGCTTCAAAGAGGCTGGCCTGACGAGGCTGCATAAATTAGTCGGTTACAGATGATCTCACAGGACATTGCGCGTAGCTAGCATCATATATTGACTTTTGCCATCAATTCGCCTATCAGTTCCTCGAGTACTCTGGCATCGCTGTGTTCAGTATCCCTGGCGCTGTAGACTAAGGTGATGTTTTCCTGACGGGCCGTTCTGGCAATGTCTTCCAAAATACTGGTTCTCTCAGGAGAAGACAGTTCCTCTATATTTCTCCTTCTAAACTCCGGCCATTTCGCCGCGTCATGGCCATACCACGTGCGCAATTCAGTGCTGGGCGCTAGGTCTTTCATCCACTCATCTATTCCAGCCCTTTCACGACTCAAACCTCTGGGCCATAACCGGTCAATCAGTATTCGCTTGCCATCCTGTGGCTCTTGTTTCTCGTATGCCCTCTTGATCTTCAACATCTCGCCACTTACCTCAAATATTATCTATGCTAGGTCACGGTGAAAGACAGAAAGTTGGAGATCAATCCTACGCCATCAAGCGCCGGGCCGTATCGCCAGGAGGCAGGTATCTCACTGACGTGCCTTCGGAAGTCGCATAGCGATGGCCAGATAGGTACAGTGCTGGCCTCACCTTAGTTATGTCAACTGTGCCATCCTCGCCAATCACGTCCTGGTCGAAGTGCGCGGCCACAACTTCGGCGACAAACCATTCGTGGTCCCCGTAGGTATGGTGCTCGCGCACTTTGCATTCGTAGGCAGCATAGGCCTCATGCAAAAGAGGACAAGAGGTTTTGACCCCGCGCTCTCGCGCCATGTGAAGCCTGTCGAACTTATTGCCTTGTCTGCCCGTGGAACCGCCAAGCGCCGCAAACAGCTCCGCTTTCTCGATGGGCAAGAAGTTGATGGCAAACTCCCCGGCTTCCATTATCAGTTCATGTGATAGCCTTTTGGGCGAGAGAGCGATGCCGATGAGCGGTGGCCTCTGTGAAACGGGCGAGTGCCACGCCAGGGTCAGGGCATTGTCCATATCCCTGGCGTGGCAGGTCACCACGGCCACAAGCCTGGGGTAGTCGAGCCTGAAGCTACCGGCACCTTCGATTGTCTTTCGCAGCATCTCTAACTCCTTTCCATTTCCATTGAGTCTGTCCAGTATATTCGGATATCCAGAGAGGTAGTGCCCCTCAATGGCTATGTTAGCATAAGCGCTGGGTGGTAATACCGTTGACCTGGAGAATCCCTGAGTGTAGAATGCCATCTGATCGACGGATGTCGAGCTGACTGGACATTGGAAATAGTATGAGCCAGAAAAGTAGCGACCAACGTGGTGGAGCAGGTTTCCCCATCTTCGCGGCGCTCTTGATAACCGTGGGCGCGTTGTTATTACTCTATAATTTCGACATACTGCCCAGTGGGGTATGGAGAGCACTGGTCAAGTTTTGGCCTGTGGTGCTACTCATCCTGGGGGTAAACATATTCCTCAGGGCCCACCCCTGGATTGCCGGATTCGTGGTCCTGCTTATTCTGCTGGCGACTCTTGGTGCCGCTGCCTGGCTGGCCAATTCAAACCCGTATGCTTACTCTGCTGTGAGGACACTGCTGGCCGGCTGAGCCGTAAGTTAGCGGACAACACCAACCAGGCCCGGCTTATCAGCAGACCTCTGAAGCCCTCCCCTGCTTGCGCCACGCATGGCCATTGGCTTTACCCGCCCGGTGCCGAGCGTGATTCCGCTGTTGCCTTCCTCAAAATCTCTCTAGCGGCGAGCACGCCGGAGGCTGATGCTTGGACCAGGCCGCGGCTGACTCCAGCCGCATCGCCGATAGCGAACATGTTGGTCAACTCCGTCTCGAGGCTGGAAGTAAGATCAAGCCTCGGGGAATAGAACTTGACCTCTACGCCGTAAAGGAGAGTGTGGCGGGAGGCAACTCCCGGCGCAAGCCGGTCCATCGCATCCAACATCTCGATGATCCCCTTCAGGTGACGGTAGGGCAATACGAAGGACAGATCACCGGGCACTGCGCTCTTGAGCGTGGCTTCCACTAGGCTGCGCTGCAGCCTTTCCCGTGTAGACCGGTGGCCTTCACGCAAATCACCCAGCCGTTGCACCAATACACCACCACTGAGCAGGTTCGCCAGACGGGCAATACACTTACCGTAGGCTATCGGGTCCTTGAAGGGTTCCGTAAACGTCGTGCTGACCAGTATGGCGAAGTTAGTGTTCTGCGTCTTCCGTTCGGCATAGCTGTGACCGTTGACCGTAATTACAGGGTTCTCCCCACCAGTAGACTCCATCGTGACCTCACCGGAAGGACACATGCAGAACGTACGCAAGTGGTCGTCGAAACTGCGAGAGGAGTACTCAAGCTTGGACTCGTACAGCACTGACGTCAACTCGGACAGGACAGGTGCCGGGACTTCCACCCGCACTCCTACATCGATGGGGTTGCAGTCCAGCTTCAGATGCAAACGGCCAGCTTCTTTCACCAGCCAATCAGCCCCTTCCCTTCCCGGAGCCAGCACCAGGTACTGGCACCCGATACGATCTCCATCAGACGTCTCCACGCCCGTGACCATACCATCGTTAGTCAGGATCGAGGCCACGCTGGTGCGCAGCCTGATATCTAACCACGGGGAAAGGTAGTCCTGTATTTCCTTGAGTATCTTCCTGGCATACTCAGTCCCCAGGTGCCGGAACGGCACCGGTACGAGGCGCAGTTCTGCCAGGGCTGCACGCTGCCTGAGCCGCTCAAGTTGTTCTTCAGCACCGACGCCGTACAACTTTTTAGGTGCCCCGAACCGGAGATATAATTCATCCACGTAGGAGACTAGATCTCTTGCGCGTTCGGGTCCGACGATGTCCTTGAGATGGCCGCCGATATCCGCCGATACGCTTAGCTTGCCGTCGCTGAAAGCGCCGGCACCACCCCAGCCGCTGACCATATGGCAAGGATCACAGGAAATACACGAGTTGCCTCGCTCTTGCACCGGGCAGTGCCGTGCATCGATGTCCCTGCCTTTTTCCAGGAGCAGAACCTTGAATTCGCCTTGCTTGCGTAACTCCAGGGCAGCAAAAATACCTGCGGGGCCGCCGCCAACTATGATCACATCGTACCGTTTTGTCACTTTGTGTCTCGCCCTTCATGTCCCAACATATCAACAAGTTCACTCATTCGTCCCGTCCGACAGCTCATGGGACCACTGCGCGATTATTGTCTGGGAACCAAGCACCTCTTTCGCAGCCGAGTAGGGGTCGATCTCACCATCTGCGACTCTCGACAGATAAGATGACAGCTCACCGTTACTCCCGATCAGACCCAGCAGCTTCCGCGTAATGTTCTGCTCAACTGTCTCGAGAAATTCCTTTTTCCGCTGCTCCCGCCTTTTCTCGGTCAACCGTCCCGTCTCTTCCATAGCCCTGCGATGTGCTACAACCTTCTCATAGAGCAGGTCGACGCCCACGTTGTTCAATGCCTGAGTAGATATCACCGGCACCTTCCACCAACTCTGACGCGGATACATCTGCAACATTGCCTCAAGTTCGGCCACCATACCGTCTGCGCCGGGCCGGTCGGCCTTGTTGACCACAAGAATATCAGCTATTTCGAGCAGCCCGGCTTTCATCGTCTGTATGGTGTCCCCGGCCTCCGGCACGAGCACGACCACAACCGTGTCCACGTGCTCCATGACATCCATCTCGTTCTGGCCAACGCCGACCGTCTCGACCAGCACATAATCTTTACCAAAGGCATCGAGAAGCTTGATCACGTTGCGCGCCGTACGAGGCAGCCCACCCAGACTGCCCCTGGTAGCCATGCTTCGAATGAAAACGCCTTCATCGAGACAGTGTTGCTGCATCCTTATCCGATCACCAAGTACAGCCCCACCGCTAAAAGGGCTGGTAGGGTCGGCGGCCACTATCGCCACAGTGAGGCGTTCCGAACGCAGTACAGTGGTAATCCGGTCTACCAGGCTGCTCTTTCCAGCCCCCGGCGGGCCGGTAATGCCTACGCGATAGGCCTTGCCCAGATGCGGCTGGATGAGCCGCATCACCTCCGGCACCTCTGGATGATCCTGCTCGACCAATGTTATCAGGCGTGCTAGAGACAATTGGCGGCCTTGCAGCATATCAGACACAGGTCCCGCTTGCATTCCCGGTAAACCTCCAAAAGGTCATTTTATATCTGCCTGATAGTAGAGTCAAACAATGGGCATGCAGAGCGGAGGATAGGAAAACTCAGGAGGAAACGATCGCTTGGTTCGCATCGATAAGCGATGAAGCCGGAAGCCGGGCGTCACCGGTATCCTGTTGACGGAACACCCTTCTCAGAGGTCGATGTTCTGTGAGCGAAAGGCATATGCTCCAAGAAAGCCGGGCCCAGCAAGCAGGTTACCGCAGCGAGTGCCAAGAACGACAATCCCAGAAGGGAAATACCCTTGCTGGATATAGCGACAAGAATTAAGACGGCCAACTCTGACATCAACAGGGCACCGACCTTAAGCCAGCGCTGTCTGACCCTGACGAAGACGGCAACTGCCGCTCCCAGCGCCAGGAAGCTAGCTGCTATCCAGGGTGCGAGTCTGCCCAGCGGTGAGTCCAACGAGTCCAATGGTATGTCCCGCCAGCCAACGGCCAGGGCCCACGAAGCCAGCACCGGAGCGGGAAACATCATCACGGAGCAGTAGATCCAATCCGTGCGCAGGCTCTGTCTTCCGATCCGGCTCACCAGCCATACCGCCAGCGGCAAATAGATAAATACCGCCAACCAGGACCATTGTCGCGGCAGGTAGACCAACAGCACTCCGGCTATTATCACCGGGACAAGCAGATAGCCAAGCCAGGGAAACAGCCAGCGCGGTTTCCCCCGCCACCAGCCATAGGCACTAAAGAGTATCACAATCCCGAGGACCATCAGCAGTCCTGTCATGCTGCGCCACCAGCTCAGGGCAAACAGCAGTGCGAAGATAATATGCGGGGAAGCGGCCATCAGGGTCTGTCCCCAGCTTCCCTGGCTATGGGCCTCGTACAGTTGTCGCGCCAGAATACGAGGTGGCCCCAGGAGATGAGTAGCTTCCGCTTTCGCCTCGTCCGGCGAAAGGCCGTTTTCTTCCAGCTCCTTGGCACGGTCATCCACGTGCGTACATATTTCGCGTAGTACGTCACGCTCGACATTGTCCTCGAGCCTCAGGCCGGACTTGAGTGCGGATATGTAGGCAATGAGTTTCGTCTGATAGTTTGTTCCGGCTACATCGGCTGTATCACGAGGTTGATTGCCGTGGAGAACCCACGCCATTCTACCAGCTTTTCTGCAAGGATCTTTGATCCCTGCTCAGTTATGTGATAGTACCGTCGTTCTTGTCCGTTGGGAAGCCGTTCCCACGTTCCTTCGATCAGACCCGCCTTCTCCAGTCTGTGGAGGGCTGGATAGAGAGTTCCCTCCCTGAAACAGAAGTAGCCATTACTTCTCTTTTCCAGCTCCTTGATTATGCGGTAGCCGTATGTCGGCCCTTCGCTGATCAAATACAGTAGTAGTGAGTCAGTGCTACCCTTCAGCAGTTCGCGCCCATATGGGATTTCCATGTCTTTCCCCTTTCACGCTAGTGCTTGCACTGTTGATTGGAGCATATCAGGAAGACTGCTGCCTGTCAATCGGGTGTCGCAGTCGGCTGACCATATACAACAAGGATTAAGAAGGCTGCCGGCGACCTGCCTATGCGTGGAGTACAGGCTGCGGCACAGGCATTGAGTATCTAGCTGATTTCCAAGGCACGGCGCCGGGGACATCATCGACAGACGGCCATTATCTTGTTGAACTCATCCATTAACTTGGGGTTCGGACTGCCATCTTCACGCTTGGCCACAAGGTCAGGCCTCGGACGTTCAATGTACCACTGTCTCAGAGCCGATGCTGTGCTCTCGGGCAAGGCTTCTATGACATTGGTCTCAAACCCTATTTCAGCCCCTGCCCTATCCATCGGCAGCCGTGACTTGCGTGGATAAATATGCATGTGCCAGCGGTAGTATTTCCTGGCCTCTTCCATCTGCCGGAACGGCGCCATGTGTACCGCTATGTTGAGGTCTGTTATTCCCCGGTAGAAGAATAGCGCCGGGAATATTCCCAGCACCGGCCTCATCATTGCGGCCCTGCTCCCGTTGTGTGTCTGCAGTATATGTGATATCGGCTCGTGCGGATATACGATGATTTCATGAGTGCACGTAGGAGCGAAAGCAGAGGCAATGAGGACGCTTCCGTCGTGGATGACGCGCCTTCCATCCAGCCTTTCTTCTTCCGACAGTAAATCAAAGGGGTTGCGGCCGTACTTCTGGTACAATTCCCGGCAGGTGCGCCACTCCTGTTCCTGCCTTGGGTCCGGAACGAAGGTTATGCTCCTTCTTTGAGAGTGGGGATGTTGTTGCGACGCCCCGGCAAAGGTGCCCCAGTTGGTGAAGTCCATGAAAGCTATGACCTCGGGGTCTTTGGAGCACATGAGCGCCAGATCGTACGACGATTCGATCATGCGTTCCATATCTTCGAAGTAGAGGTCCGACAACAGCAACTTGTGCTCACCGAAGGGCGGGTAGATAGTTATCCAGTCTAGCTTCTCCCAGGGGAACTTGTTTGGCACCGATACGGCACCGTTCGAATGATATATCCTTTCCTTGGGAGTGTATTGCTCATAGTTACAGAACGGACAATCCTTGATAGGGTGCAAGTCGAGATTGGCGACGATGCCGAAGCCTCTTTTAGCTCTCTCTTCGGATATCTTGGCCACCGTCCCTGACAGAGGGTCTACTCTGGTGATATACGAGACTTCCTTCTTGTCTCCGTTGGTGCTGAACGCGAGCGTTTTACCAGCGTATTCCTTCAGTAGCATAAGTTACGTGCCTCACGATTTAGGTTTAGAACCAAGTGATGTCTCCGGACCTCTGGAATCCGCAGCAGCTTGTGGCCCTTACCGGGGATTAACAGGAGGTTGGCTGAACCAAGGCTCTGTAACACTTTTGTCATAATTCTACCACCATGTGTCAAGGTCTGCCAAATACAAGGCGATATACGTATGTCACAGTTTTGACATGTCACGGGAGCAACAGGCAGCCTTCGGACAAACTTCATCCAAGGCGTCGGGCGTTGAGCCGCCAAAGTTCGTTGGCCCAGCTAGTCAGAAACGGCGATACGGAAGGCCAGCTTGAGTACCTTTTGCGTCTCACGAGTGACCCTGGCGCGTTCGTCCAAACGATAGCCTACAACCCATATGACGCCCTCTTGTGAACATACAAGCGGCACAGTGTCCCGCATATGCCGTGGTATGCGCTCGTCGACCATGAAATCCTGGAGTTTCTTCATGCCGGACATGCCCATCGGTTGGAACTTGTCCCCCGGGCGACGACTCCTGACCGTCAACGGTCCTCGCAAACTGTCCTGATCGATGAAAGCGACAAGGCCTCCCTGTTCGGTGTCTCTTTCCTCCAAGGCCAGTGCATCCAACACCTCCGCTGAAACCTGCCAACCCCCTATCGCTGTCTCACCAGGTATGTTAAGAGTATGCACCCCTTGAAATGCAGGTGGCGAATTGGCACGGTCGCGCATCCCCAACTCTATGCTTCCATATCCCACCGTTAACACCGCACCTTTGAGCAGGTCGATCCGGTTGCCAGCAGGCATAGAAAGCGCCTGCATCATGGCTTCAACGTGTACCGCTTCTATGTCGCGCATCCCACCCAGCACTGTCTCCAGCGACCGCCGCAAAACAGCTCGTCGAAGGCCCGCGGGATAGCTCGTGAGCTTCGCCTTGTCCAGCCGCAGCCCCTCCTCAGATATGTGAACTGCCCCGGGCCAGGCCTGTTGCACCCAGTTCTCTATTGCCAGGTATTCATCATGCGCCAGCCGGGACATCCTCTCAAGCACAGCATCAAACCCGGGGGCATACTGTCTCAAGAGCGGGAGTAGCTCCAGCCGGATGCGGTTCCGCAGAGGGCCTTTCGAGAGGTTGCTGCTATCCTGCCGTGGCTTTAAGACGAACAAGCGACAGTATTCCTCCGTCTCCGCGCGGCGCACAGCTAGCAACGGCCTGACGACCTCCACATGCTGCGTGCCTCGTTGCCACGTGGTCCTGGGCTCCAGCCCCCCCAAGCCCTGCATTCCGCTTCCGCGGAGCAGGTGCAAGAGGACTGTTTCCAGGTGGTCGTCAAGAGTATGCCCCACAGCCACGGCGCTGGCGCCCACATCCTGGCAGACCCTGGCAAAGAACGAGTACCGGGCCTCACGAGCTGCTTCCTCCGCCGGGCTGTGCTGGCGTTTCCCTAGCAGGACGTCCGTTTTCTCAGCCGTGAGAGGCACACCAAGCTCACCGCACAGGCCGATCACATATTGCCGATCGGCATCAGACTCCAGACCCCGCATCCCGTGGTCCAGGTGGGCGGCATGCAGTCTCACGTGCAGGTCGTCTGCTGAGCTTGCTAGCAAGTGCAGGAGGCAAACGGAATCAGCACCTCCGGAAACACCCACCACCAGACTGCCGGGCGAAACGGCGCCGCTGTCTTTTATGTTGCGAAGCAGGCGCATCCGAAGTGTGTCCACGGTCTGTGTCTTATGCCCCACAGCAGTTCCGTCGTATCTCAACTTGAATGGCATTTATCGTTCAATGTCACCAGTACCGGCTTCGCAGATGCGAACATGATCACGCTGATGCTGCCGGTAGCCAGCCTGAGGCGCCGCATGGTTTGGATGGGAAACCCCATGATGCTGCAGAGCGCTGTCAGGAGAGCAAAATAATGACTGACCACCACGACTGCTCCGGAAGGGTTATCATGGAGCACCCGCTTCACCGCTCCCGACGATCTCGACTGAAGCTCATCCAATCCTTCGCCTCCGGGCATTCGATGCAGTTTCCCATCGCTCCCACGCATGAGGAAGTGGCCCAACGTGGCACCAAGCTCCTCTCCTCTCTTGCTCTCGAACTCTCCAACATTTAACTCTCTCAGGTCGGGGTCCTGTATGACGCTCAGGCCATGGGGCATTGCGATTGCTGTTGCCGTTTTCATGGCGCGGCGCATGGGGCTGCTGTATACGGCTGTGATGTCCTCTTCCCGGAGTGCCGGCCCCAGACAAGCTGCCTGTCTGCGTCCGGTTTCACTCAAATCTATGTCGCTTCCCGATCCCTGTATCCGGCGCGCCTCATTCCAGTATGTCTCGCAGTGTCTCACCAGTATCAGCTTCAATACCCGGCCTCCGATCTCTGCTTTCTGATGACATACTGGCGGCCGAAATCAAGCCGCTTCCTGTATGGCGGGTGATCGTAGAACAAGGCTTCCACCCACCAGCCGGGATCAACCTCCGAGAGGTTCTGGTTAGCCAGTTTCGCCATCACGTTCACAAAGCACTCAGGATTGTCGGTGAGACGGAGCGCCCAGCCATCGGCCACTTTTTCGATATGTCGAGTGTAGGCGTTGGTAAGAGGTCCTGCCACCAGTATGAAAGCACCCAGAGTACCCAGGAGCAGTGGCAATCCTGAAACGTCCCACACCCCCTGAAGGCCGAACGGCCCGGAGAAGGCCCGGAGCACAAGGTCCACTGCATAGAGTCCTGCCAGTCCCAAGGCCGACTGTACTATCATCATGCGAAAGACATCGTGTTGCACATGATGCCCCAGCTCATGTGCCAGTATAACCTCGATTTCTTCCGGCGTGTAGCCTTCCAGCAACCTATCGCTGATGATTACCCGTCGAGACTTGCCCAATCCCATAAACATCGCATTCGCTGCATTGCCCCTGCCCCGGTGGCTGGCGGTAAATACGCCCTGAATATGTGCTCCGGCCCGCTCCGCCAGCTTCTGCACTCTGTCGCGCATATCCTTGTCTCGCAGCGGCTCGCACTTGAAGAACAACCGGGTTACGAGTATGGGCCCGACCAGGTTCAGCATCGCCGTTACGGTCAGCACCAGCATGCCGCCGAGCAACCACCAGACGGACGGGAACTTCCAAAGTGCCCAGTACACAAAAGCCACCACTACGCTTCCCGGAATGAGAAACAGCACGCCGTGCTTCACCCTGCCGGCGAGCCAATCGCCGACCTTGCGGCGGGAAATTCTGCTATGGCCGGGCAGCACAAAGGTGCGGCAGTACGAGACGGGCATGGTAATCAAACTATGGCCCACGGCAACAACCAGGAAGAATATCACGGCTGCGACAGGGGCTGAAAACCGCGGCGCCAGGATGTTACCGGCGGCGCGTGGGACACTGCTCACGACCAGCGCTGCAAAGGCAGCGGCAACAACCAAAAGATCAATGGAGAAGAGTATCCTGCTTCGCCTGGCGTATTGAGCGGCCTTCTTCTGGTGCTCCGGGTCGAGGAGAATGCGGCATTTCTGCTCGCCCCAGTTTCTCTTCATCTCCTCTGTCCGCGTGGCGTCTCAAGAAACAGCCTGGTACGGTGTATGACCTTCGGAGGGTGTGTGAAGCCAAGAGCAGCCAAAACCTGTTCGGGCCTCCCGGCGCCGGACGGATCGCTGCGCAGCTTCATGCCGATGACAACATCATCCCCGTTCTGGCCGATTAGCCAGAGGCCGCTAATCAACGGCCGCAAGTCATATGTGCGCACACTATTATCCCTGGTGTGGTGCCAGGCAATATTACGCTCAGCGACAAGCTTGCTTATGGCGCCGCTAACGTCCGCCGGGCCTTCCAGCTTACCAGCTATCACACGGTACTCTGCGAAGCGCACCTGGGACTGAAGCGAAGGCATATCTAACGGCACGACAGAGGCGTCGTAAACCTCGATCCCCGGCGGCATCTGCCTGCGCAAGGCCTGCAGAAAGGTCTGCGGCGCCACCCATCGACTGAGATACACATCCATGATCTCAGCCTCACTGGTCACGCTGACCGCCAGCGGCGCAGCCATAGAGATGCGAGGGTGTGGAGTGAACCCCTGGGAATAAGCCAGCGGCAGTCCGGCCCGCCGTAAGGCCCGCTCCCAGGAACGCATCAGGTCCAGATGCGAGATATGGGCCAGCGCTTCGCCCCGGCCAAACCTCGCCCGAACGCGCTGCGGCGTAACCTGTTCCGGATTCCTCATTTCGTCTCCCGCTGTGCTACCGGTTTAGAACTGCACGCACATGAAAAGTACGACATACACCGTGTTTTGTTACCCGGCACTCCCTTCCACCTAACAAGGATATGATAGCAAAGCTAGGAACGCGGCGCAAAGCTAAGGACAGGAAGGACAGCGGCCGAAGCCTGACCCAATGGATCAATACAACGCACGCGCCAGTCTCCGCCAAGGCCCAAACGTAGATTGTAGTACAATACTGGACATGAAGGTCCTCGGCATAGAAACCTCTTGCGATGAAACGGCCGCCTCCGTGGTGGAGGATGGCGACTGTATCCTGTCCAACGTCGTTGCGTCTCAGGTCGACATACACTCCAGGTACGGCGGAATAGTGCCTGAGGTGGCCTCGCGCCAGCATCTACTGTCGATTGTGCCGATTGTGCGCCAGGCCATGGACCAGGCCGGCGTGACACATAGGGACCTCTCGGCAGTGGCGGTCACCGTCGGCCCAGGGCTTATTGGTTCCTTGCTCGTGGGAGCCAATTTCGCCAAAGGACTCGCCGCATCCTGGGGATTGCGACTCATCGGCGTCAACCATCTTGAAGCTCACATTTACGCCAACTGGCTGGAGAGGGAAGTCTCTCCTGAGTTCCCTGCGCTTTGCCTGATCGTTTCAGGCGGACACACGGATCTTGTGCTGATGGCGGGCCACGGCCACTATAGACTACTGGGCAGGACCAGGGACGACGCAGCCGGGGAAGCGTTCGACAAGGCGGCTAGAATACTCGGCTTGGGCTACCCTGGAGGACCGGCCATACAGCAAGCCGCAAGCGAAGGCAATCCCGCTGTTGTGCTGCCACGGGCGTGGTTGAAAGGAACAAATGACTTTTCGTTCAGCGGATTGAAGACCGCACTATTCCATCTAATACGAAAAACAAAACACGACTCCGGTTTTGCAACACAGGACGTTGCTGCCGCTTTCCAGGAGGCTGTGGTGGACGTGCTGGTCAGCAAGACAGTCGAGGCAGCAATTAGAAACGGTGTATCCCGAATACTCCTCGCCGGTGGTGTGGCATCAAATCAACTGCTGCGCAGCCGCATGCTGAAAGCCTCGCCAGTACCCGTCGTCATACCGGAGCCGGCACTTTGCACCGACAACGCCGCCATGGTTGCTAGCTGTGGGCACTACCGCTTCTGCTATGCCGCCGGCCCGAACCTCGATGTATCCGCCAGCCTCAGCCTTACCTGACAATCGGACAGGAGCCGCACCTTTCGGACTGGCAAAACAGCGCATTGAGGTACTGTAACCCCTGCTGCTGACAGGCGGAAAGCACAGGAGCTTCTCCATTCCAGATGTACCTGCCCAGCCGCGCCGTAATGCGGTTCTCCGCCAGTGGCGGATAGGAAGAATACATCCCAAGGGCATGCCTTTGTAGCTGTCTGTTATGCTGCAACCCCGCCCAGGAGACGGTGAACGGAAGAAAGACGTTTATGACCATCTCCCTTGCCCTGGCACGACCCAGTAATGCCGTGGGGTTTTCAATCTCCACGCCAAAATCGGCGTGGTCGGCCCAGTAGCCATCGGCCGGGACCAGAACGGCCGGCTCAAGCTGGCCGGCAGCATTGTCAACAGGTGCCTCGCGCACCAGGTTCAGTACCCACCGGTCGAACTGGCGAGGCGGCCGCGCCAGCGATTCCATGGCCGCCAGCCGCCGCATGGGGAAGTTCGCTGGCCTGACATGGAACAGGTCCCAGTCCCGTTCATTCATTGCCGGGCTCAACCCCAGAGTGCGCCAGGCCGTTTCCAACTCCATCACCCACACCTGGGCCTCTAAGGCAGGCACACGTTGCGAGGGTAGCAGCCCGGCCCGGCCCAGGAGCAAAGCCTGCCTTTCCGCCCGGTCCGTCAGGGACTGCAAGTCGCTGAGATGGACATGCCGCGACAGGGTAAAAAAGGGCTCCTTGTTACGCGCATAACCAAGAGCACCCATGGTCCAGGCGTAAAGCGCCTCAGAGTAACCATCGCGCTTGATTGCTTGAAGTGCAGCCTCGCACTTCATATAGAACCTGCGTTTGCCCAGCCAGGTGAGCCTCCGGGAAAGTGTTCGCGCACCCTGCCTCTCCGAGAGGGCATAACATGGGCGAAGGTCAATCCGTGGTTCAGTACCAAACGGCTGGGGACAGAGCATCGCGCTGTCCAGGTGGTTCTCCAGGGATACGGCAGGCACGGAGGCTCCCGTGGCAAGCCTGGCAATGTATCCCGGGTTATCGCGAAGAACAACGTGCAGCACCACGCCGTCGTATCGTGGGTCATGGTCGTGCCCGTGCTGGTGCCAGTCTTCGGACCTCACGTGCAGTTCGACATCGCCGTGCGTGAGCCCCCCGCCGTGCCACACAATGGTAGCGCCAAGGAAATCGGGGCCACGGCCATCACCGGGCGCACCCGGGTTCAGCACGCGAAAGGCCCGTCCATCAGCGGTGGTAAGGAGCCTGCCGCACAGGCCACCACGACCCCACAAGGCCTGCATCCGGGCTTCAGCCATGACCACCTGTTCCAACATGCCTCCTTTTTCACGCCAGGGTCTACGGTGCGGCAGTCCTCCTGCTGGCAGGACAGTGTACCAAAGCCGAGAATGGAAGGAGCTTCGGGATGTCCCACGTGCCCGCTTAACCGATATCGCGCAAGATAGGCCCATCGACTGTCATTTCATGGCTTTCCACCGACTGCATCGTTGCTTGCCTCTTCAACGCCGTATTGGAAGCCGGATTGCTCAGCAACAATGTTGAGCAGTGTGTGCGATGCCCCGCGGGGCTGGTACAGTCCGACCTCCCACTCGCTAATCGTCTGCTGCCGGACGCCCAATTGCCGGGCCATTTCCTCCTGGGTAGCCTTGAGGTGGTATCTCAGGGCCCGGACACGCTTCCCATCCCACTTTTGGCGTGGCTGTTTTCGCTTTTTCATATGTTCAAACGGCTCGAACGGCTATATGCCTTTAGCTTACACGGTACAGTGTAGCGGCGTCAATGAACAGGCGAAAGGGTAATAAGGCTTATAACAGGGCATATCAATAGTTTCATCAGCCATGTTTCTGGCTGTAGTTTGATGTTATTTACTGTAGTTGCCAGTCCTTGCCCTTGCATGGAGCGATACGGTGCGCTATTATTGGCTGGCACTCTCGCTGCGAGAGTGCTAATGATTTAACCCGAAACCATATTATCCAGGAAAGGAGGATAAAGCATGGCTATTAAGGTCCAACCTCTGGCCGACAGAGTACTGGTGAAGCCGGCCCCGAGGGAGGAGGTTACCAAGAGTGGCATTGTCCTGCCAGATACGGCCAAGGAAAAGCCCCAGGAAGGTGATGTCGTGGCAATTGGCCCGGGCAGAGTGGACGAAAAGGGTAACCGCATTCCGATGGAAATCAAGAAAGGCGATAAGATCATATACGCCAAGTACGCCGGGACTGAGATCAAGGTCGACGGCGACGATTACATCATCCTGCGCGAAAGCGATATACTTGCCGTAAGGGGCAAGTAACAACCACACAAGCCATACATTAACTAAGGAGGAGGCATGGCAAAACAGATTTTATTCGGCGAAGATGCCAGGCGGGCACTGAAGAAGGGTGTGGACACCCTGACCAGTGCCGTCAGAGTCACCCTCGGGCCCAAGGGACGGCCCGTGGCATTAGACAAGAAATTCGGCCCCCCCGCCGTGGTCAACGATGGTGTGAGCATAGCCAAGGAAATTGAGCTTAAAGACCCCTTTGAGAATATGGGCGCCCAGTTGGTCAAAGAGGCTGCGACCAAGACCAACGACAAGTGCGGCGATGGCACGACTACCGCCACCGTTCTGGCTCAGGCCATGATCAGCGAGGGCTTCAAGAATATCGCGGCTGGGGCTGATGTCGTTTCCCTGAAGGTCGGCATACAGACGGCCGTAGATACGCTCATCGGAGAGCTCAAGAAGATGGCCATACCCATTTCCGGCAAGGAACAGGTAGCTCAGGTGGCCACCATCTCCGCCCACGATTCCGAGATCGGCAACCTCATTGCTGAGGTCATGGAGAAGGTCGGCAAAGACGGCGTGATAACGGTGGAAGAGTCGAAGGGCATCAAGTTTGAGACTGAGTACGTGGAAGGTATGCAATTCGACCGCGGCTACATCAGCCCATACTTCGTGACCAACGCCGAGAGGATGGAGGCGGTCATCGAAGACCCGTACATCCTCATAACGGACAAGAAGATATCCGCCGTGTCGGATATCCTTCCGGCACTGGAGAGGATACTCCAGGTATCCAAGAATCTGGTCATCATAGCCGAAGACATTGAGGGCGAGGCCCTGGCCACGCTGGTGGTGAACAAGCTGCGCGGCACGATCAACTGTCTTGGCGTAAAGGCACCGGGCTTTGGCGACAGGCGCAAAGCCATGTTGGAGGATATCTCCATATTGACCGGTGGCAAGGTGATCTCCGAGGAGATCGGCCGCAAACTGGACTCGGTGCAGGTAAGCGACCTTGGACGTGCCCGCAAAGTGGTAGCCGACAAGGACAATACCACTGTGGTAGAGGGCAAGGGTGCCGAGGCAGCCATACAGGCCCGCATCAAGCAGATAAAGGCCCAGATAGAGGAGACTACCTCCGATTTCGACCGCGAGAAGCTGCAGGAAAGGCTGGCCAAGCTGGCCGGCGGCGTAGCTGTTATCAAGGTCGGCGCTGCCAGCGAGGTAGAATTGAAAGAGAAGAAGCTCCGTGTGGAGGACGCCCTCTCAGCCACTCGCGCCGCGGTCGAGGAAGGCATATTGCCGGGCGGCGGCGTGTCCCTGGTCAACGCCAGCGCGACGCTGGAAAAGCTGAAGCTTGGCGGTGACGAGATGACCGGAGCCCTCATTGTGAAGAAGGCTGTAGAAGAGCCAGTACGCTGGATAGCGACCAACGCCGGCAAGGACGGCTCAGTAATCGTAGACCAGGTCAAGAAATCCAAGAAGGGCACCGGCTATGATGCCGCCAAGGACGAGTTCGTTGACATGGTTGAGCGAGGCATAATCGATCCGCTAAAGGTAACCCGGACGGCGCTGCAGAACTCTGCCAGCGTGGCAGAGATGGTGTTGACAACCGAGGCGCTTGTCTCCGACATACCGGAGAAGGAAAAGATGCCTCCGATGCCTCAGATGCCACCCGAGTACTAGGACAAACTCCAGTAGTTAAAATGGGGCAGCCGCCACTCGGCTGCCCCATTTTGTTCTTCACATCCAGGGCGCCCCACGAGCCTGGGATGCGCAGTTCAGATTGAAGCCTCAGCGGCACGATATGCCATATCCAGCACCAGTGTCGCCATACCGAAGGAACGCGCCCTTTTGCCGCGTCCCGTACGTGAGTCATAGTACTCGCGAAACCCTGAGCGGCGCACCATCAGACATGTCTTCTCCGCCAGCTCGCATGCCAGTTCCGAGTACCGGCGACCCCTGTGAGGGAACCGATGGGACTGCTTGATCAGCCCCTTCATGATAAACCAGTTGAGATATACCCACGTCTGGAGTCCGCGCCATATGGCCGTGTTCCTCCAACCAGCCTCCGGAGAACCCAGAGGCTCCGCGGGGATCGGGTATGGTAGCCAGTACCGCAAGGTGTTCGCCATATGTTCCTCAACCAACCTTTGCACTTGGCCCTCGGATATCGTATTGAGCAATAGGGGAAGGAAGGTCGAGAAGGTGTTCACCTTTATCTGCTTATCACCATTCCACCTGGCGTCCAGACTATAGAACAGACCCGTCTCAGGATCATACATCTTGTCCAGTATCAGCGCCTCGACCCTGATGGCCAGGGATGCAAAGGCATCTCCCTCATTTTGTTCATCGGCCGCCCGGCATAGCTCGGCCAGGACGCCAAGGTTGCTCGCATAAACACAATTGAATAGCAGGTCCTTGACACGGAACATATTGGTCTGAACAATCCGGTCTATTTGCCAATCCAGAGCCTTGTGCTGCCTGATCAGCCGGGCTATTGGAAGCAGTTTCAGTCCGAAACCGGTGGGACTCCCGTAGATCTCGTCGTACTCCCTGCTCCGATCTTTGCCGGACTCGTAGGAGTGTATGATCTCGACCAGGCAGCCGTCGCTTTTAGACCTCGTGCATTCAATGTACTTGTAATAGGACTTGACTGCCGGTAGTACCTCTTGAAGGAACCCTTTGTCCTCTCCCGCCAGACAGGCTGCCTGCACTGCCTCGGCCAATACAGGCGGTTGCAGATAGGGTGTGGCCGCACCGGATGGGAAGGAGCGCACCGCAACCCTATCCAGCAGGCTGGCCCTAGCAGGGTTGAATATCTGGTGGGGAATGAAGCCGACGCTGTCCTGAGCGGCCAGCAGACTCCGGATTTCCATCCGCGACAGGTTGGCGTCGATGTGCGACAGCGCAACAGCGTGCGCGCAGGAGTCCCAGAACCACTGGTGCGGATATCGTGGTCTGAAAAGCAAGCCCGGATCACGCACCAGCGACGGCGCATGGTATACCCACTCGCGGCCTGCTGCATCCCTCCGCGAGGTTCTGTTCCGGGCCAGCACCTCGCCTACACTACGCTTCAGCCACTCCAGGTCAGTCTCGTCTGGGAACCGGGCCACTCCGGGCTCCTTGTAAGGCTGCACGCGCGCCGCTTCAGGGTTTGGCCGCAGGAGCGTTGTCAGACTCAAACGTGGTGATCGATATCACCTTGTCACCCTGCTCCGGCTTCATCAGAGATACGCCTTGCGCGCTACGCCCGACGATGCGTATGCCCTCGACATTCGTGCGTAGTACCATCCCTGTTGCGGACATAATAATGACTTCCTGTTCCGGCGATACCAAGCGCGCTGCTGTGACATCGCCTGTCTTCGCTGTGATCTGGTGAGCCTTAATACCCACGCCACCCCTGGAGTGGCAGGGGAACCGCGAAGCCTGGGTCAATTTACCGTACCCGTGGGACGTAACTGTTAGCAAGTACGATCCGGGGAACACCCTGTCCATTCCCGCAACCAGGTTGCCGGGGGCCAACCTCATGCCGCGAACGCCTCCGCTGGTCCGCGAGGCCAGCCGGAGTCTGTCGGCGCAGAACCTCACGGCCTGCCCTTTTTGGCTCACAATTATTATGTCGTCTCCTTCCTCCACCAACACCGCGGACACGAGCTCATCGCCCTTCTCCAGGTTGGTCGCGATTATGCCGCTGCTGCGCACTGCAGCAAACGCGCTCAGGGACGTCTTCTTCACTTCTCCTGCCGCGGTGACCATAACCAGGAAACTGTCGGCCAGGAAATTATTCACGGCCAGCATCGCCGTGATGTGTTCTTTTTCGTCTATGGGGATAAGAGCCACCAGGGGGGTACCCTTCGTAGCACGGGAGGAGTCCTGTGAGATCTCATAGCACTTCAAAGAGTAGACCTTCCCCTTATTGGTGAAGAAAAGCAGCTTTGCATGCGTGTCGGCCACCTGTAGCATATGCACAGCATCTGCTTCACGCACCGCCATGCCGGTTGCACCACGCCCACCGCGTCGTTGTGAGCGGTAGGCATCGCAGGAGACCCTCTTCACGTATCCACGGTACGACAGTGTCAGCACCACCTGCTGGTGGGGAATCAGGTCCTCAATGTTCTCCTCTCCCACCTCATCGGCCCGTATCTCCGTACGTCTGTCATCGCCGTACTTCGTCTTAAGGTCGTGCACCTCCTGTTTCACAAGGTGCAACACCTTGCGCGGGTTGGCCAGCAGATCCTCCAGGTAGGCCATTGTCTTGAGCAGGCCAGCATATTCCTCAGCTATTTTTTGTCTTTCCAGCGAAGCCAGGCGGCGTAGCTGCATGTCAAGTATCGCCTGCGCCTGTATCTCGCTTATGTTCAACTTTTGCATCAGGGCAGTACGCGCCTCTTCAGGAGTGGCCGAACCACGAATTATCGCAATGGTCAGGTCGAGGTTATCCAGTGCGGCACGCAGGCCTTCCAATATGTGGGCCCTCTCCCTGGCTTTCGCCAGGTCGAAGCGTGAACGCCGGGTGATAACCTTCTGACGGAAATCGACATAGCACTCTAGCGCCTTGCGCAGTGAAAGTGTGAGCGGTTGGCCATCCACAAGCGCCAGCATATTCACGTGGAAAGCGGACCTCATCTGGGTGTGCTTGTACAGGTTCCGCAATACAATCTGGGGTTGCGCATCCCTTCTAAGCTCGACGACTACGCGCATACCGTGCCGGTCTGATTCGTCACGGACCTCGGAAATGCCGTCCACGACTTTGTCCCGCGCCAGCTCGGCAATGCGCTCAACAAGCACCGCCTTGTTAACCTGGTAGGGCAACTCAGTCACGATGATAGCGCTGCGCCCTCGCGCCAGCTCTTCGACATCCGCTCTGGCTTCGATTGTGATCCTACCCTGGCCCATGGTGTAGGCGTTCCTTATCCCAGCCAGGCCACGTATGATGCCGCCGGTCGGGAA
>JACPPY010000095.1 GCA_016190755.1 Chloroflexota bacterium
GACGACGATATCGACCCGTCAAACACATCCGATGTGATTTGGGCTCTGGGCACCAGATGTGACCCGGAAGACGATATCGACATTCTCAGAGGATGCTGGAGCAATCGATTGGAGCCCGCGTTGCCTCCTGAGAAAAAGGACAGTGGGGACTTTACCATGTCCTCGGCCATCATCGATGCTTGTAGGCCCTATCATTGGATTGCGAAATTTCCAAAGGTTATCCAGACAAGCCCGGAGTTCATGGGACAGGTCAAGAAAAAGTGGCAGGGGTCACTTGAGTAGCAGGCACTTGCATCCTCTCGGCCCACGTACTCGTTAGCCCGCATGGTGATAGATATGGCAATAAGAATCGAGGAGCCCAAGCCGTGTACAAGCCAAAGGTGACCTTAGTGAGCCCGATCGGGCTCCCCCGTTCAGAAGCGCCGAGGGGTGATTTCGACTGGTCCATAGACTTGAACCGTAAGACTATAGCCCTCATCGACAACACCAAGCCGAAGGCCGACCTGATACTGGAGCTGGTGGGCGGGTTCGTACAGGAGAGTTTCTCCGGCGTCCAAATCGTCCGTCGGCAAAAGCCTGGCCCTGGCGTCCCCGCACCGTTTCTGCACGAGCTGGCCGGCAAAACCGACCTGGTAGTCATGGCGCTGGCTGACTGAGGCGGCTGTACAACGTGGAGTGTCCACGATGCAGCCGAGCTAGAGCGAAGGGGAGTTCCGACGGTGGTCTTTTGCAGTCAGGCGTTCAGTATACTGGCACGTGCACAGGCCCGTGCGCTGGGGATGGAGCGTCCCCGGCTGATAGTCCTGCCACACCCATTTGGCTCCCTCCCAGACGAGGCGGTCAAGGACGTGCTGCAACGTGGGCGTGCCGAGGTTTTGGCGGTGATTGCCGGCAAAAAGGAGGCCGCGGAGGTGATGTGATGCCTATGCCTGACGAGGTCGAAGTGCTCGACTCCTACGATGCGATTTACGAATTTAGCCTGAAGGAAGGATGGAGCGACGGCCTTCCCATCGTGCCACCGACAGTTGAGCGAGTGAATACTATGCTCGCCTGGACCGATAGAGATGCCGATGAAATAGTGGGCTACATCCCCCCGCTTAACGGTGAAGCCAGCATTCGAAGGATCGCCGCGAACGCCGTGATGGCAGGGTGCCGGCCGGAATACCTGCCGGTAGTTATCACTGCGGTGGAAGCCCTGTTAGACAAGGGGTTTAACCTGGATGCCGTGCAAACGACTACCGGACCGGTGACAACCCTGGCCATCGTCAATGGGCCCATCGCCCGGGAGTTGGGCATCAACGCCGGGACCAACGCCTTTGGCCCAGGGTGGCGTAGCAATGCTACCATCGGTCGAGCGGTACGTCTCATACTGGTGAACATTGGTGGGGCGAGGCCGGGCGAGACCAACCAGAGAACGCAGGGGCAGCCAGGCATGTTCACCTTCTGTGCTGCCGAAAACGAGGCTCGCAGTCCCTGGGAACCGTTCCACGTAGAGCACGGGATGACTCGAGAAAAAAGTACCGTGGCTGTCTTTGCGGTGGGTGCGTCCCTGGATATATACGAGGGGGAAAACGCCACCGATATACTGACGACGGCCGCTCACCAGAGCCAGGCGATGATGTCCAAGCTTTGCAATGGCGGCGAATGTCTCATTGCTCTATGCCCTGAACAGGCTCAAGTCGTGGCAAGTGGGGGCTTCTCGAAGCAGCAGGCCAGGGAATTCCTGTGGAAGCACACTGGAGTTCCGCTATCCAATCTAATGCCGTATTACCGGCAAATCGTTCGAAAACGCCGACCGCACCTTTTTGAAAAAGGGGGTGGAGACAGCACCTGGATACCGGTCGTCGATCATCCTGATAGACTCCACTTGATTGTCATCGGTGGCGAGTCACGTCATTCGAGCTTCTTCGCCTGCTTCGCTTACTCTCGCGTTGCCCTCAAGTGCATCACCAATCGTCAGGGTGAAGCTGTCCGCTCGGTTGCTGATCTGCGCCGCAGCAGTTGACCGCAGAAATAGCTTGTACGGAGACACCCTATAGGTTAAGGACTCTCCTGGCGTTACGTTCGAAGATCATCTCATTTTCATCCCGAGACAGGCCCAAAGACCTTATCACACCGGGATATGTTGCCAGCCGGCTGTCGCCTGTTCCCGGCCCATTCGGGGCGTCTGTGGCGAAGATGAGATGGCTCGCTCCGAACACCTCATAGGCGCATCTTATGGCAGGAGCACTTCCCCCGACAGCCGTGTCGTAGTAGAAGCGAGAAAAATAGTCGAATAGCGGCCGAGCAAGGACACAGCCAATGATTCTCTGTTGGTCGTCCGGATTATAGGTCTCGTTTGTGCGTCCCCAGAAGAAAGGGATCATCCCTCCTAGATGATGGCTAACTATCCTCAAGCTGGGATAGCGTTCCATGACGCCAGAGAACACCAGCCGGGACAAAGCAAGCGTAGTCTCAAAGGGCCACCCGAAGTTATGGATCAAATCATACTGTGCTTCATAACTCCGGTCTTTCTGACCTGCTGGACCCGCAGGATGGATGTAAACGGGGACACCCAACTCAGCAGCACGGGCCCAGAACGGTTCGAACACTGGCAAGTCCAGCGGCCTGCCGCGTATGTTCGAGGGGAGGGTGACAGCTTTCAGGCCCAGCGTCTTGATGGCGCGTTCCATTTCCTGCCGGCCGCCCTTCTCGTAGCTACCCAAAGGAACGCTGCCGCCTGGGAGCAGCCTCCCTTTCGAGTCTTCCATGAGCCTGGCCATGTTGTCGTTGATCGCCCTGGCCAAAGCCAGCTGGCCTGATGTGTCGCCGGGGAAGAGGTTGGAATCCATGGAGTGACTCGGCATTACTACCTGCAGGTCAATATTGTTTCTAGCGAGCTGTCTCATCCGCTCGCCCACATGGATGTAAGCCGGCTTCAGGAGCGCTCGTTCTCGCAAGGTAGCAACACGCTCCTTCGCCCAATTCCCTCCGGCATCTTCCAGTTGTTCAAGATAGCCGCCATGATACCCATGGGCATGAGCATCGATAATCATCCGCCCTCCATTAGAGAATCTAGCTGCATTTCTGCGGCTCCCTCCACTCAGTCGCCCTTTCTGCTTAGAACCTTGCCCCATTTCTTCAGTACGCTATCCCGCAGCTCCTGGCTGGGCTTCACCTGCCGGTGCCACCTGTGATCCCATTCTACGGGCAGGCAGGCATCTATCACGGCCCCGGAGCGGTAGGTCGCCTTCAAAGGAATGAGCGGATACTCAGCCTTTATGAAGGGACGTGAGGGATCGATGAGGGACATCTGGCTCCCCCAGCAATCCTCCAGTACCTGTATGGCCCGCTTGGCATCGATCCTGGTCATCGTCACCCACAGCACGTCGTTAAGCACGGTAGGATCGATGTCCTCATCCACTACGATTACCCAGTTGCCGCTATAGTTCCCGCAATGGCTTTGCGAGGCGATGAGTCCTGCCTGGCGAGAATGGCCGGCGAAGGAGTTGCGAATAGATACCACTATGAGCCGGTTGTTGAAGTAGCAGGCCACACCCTTGATCTCTCTCACACCCGCTCTCTCCATCTGGTCCCAGACCAGCGCGGCCTTCTGAAAGTTGTTGGATAGCTTTCCCTTGCCCGGGGGATAGTAGCGGTTAAACCTCCCCGTGAGTATAGGGTCGTTCCGGTGGTAAAGCCCTTTCACCCGTACAACCGGCAGTACTCTCGGCGCGCTGAACCCAGTCCCCTCGCCAAAGGGACCCTCCATAGCTGTATCCCCGGGGAAGATCTGCCCTTCGATGGCTATTTCGGCGTTGGCTGGAACTGGTAACTCAGTAAACCGCCCCCGGATCACGTCCTCCGGCATCCCCTTCAACCAGCCGGCGAAATCAAACTCGCTCGCATCACCGACGTGGGTAATGTGGCTTGCGCCAGCCAACGCGAGCGATGGGTATATGCCAAACACCGCTACAATAGGACAGGGCTTCCCCTGCTTGAAATACTTCTCCCTGATGATGTATCCGTCTTTGCCCTCTGAAATATGAATTCCCAGCGTGGACCTGTCATGGACC
>JACPPY010000013.1 GCA_016190755.1 Chloroflexota bacterium
ATCCTCTCCAACAAGGACATTCTCCATTATCGGGCCATCATCGACCCACCTGGGAGGCACGGGTTTGAACTCACCAAGATGCTCCTTCCAGGCTTTCGTCAGTTCGTTGCCTCTGCTCTCCGTAGACCAGTTAGCGCCCAAAAAGAAGCGACTCAGGGACTGCTCCAGCATGTTGCCCAACAGTCTGTATCCGGCGGGATAGCCGGGGAAATTGTCCATGAGGACTGCGTTGGACGACTCATGGCAAACGGCTCCCGCTTCTCCATCCCAGTGCACCCCGTCGAGGCGGGTCAATTCTCCTATTCTACCCACCTGTTCAATGAATTGCCTCAGGTCTGTATACGACATGCCTTACCTCCTTGCGCACGCTACGTAAACGCCAGGGATTTCACCACTACTGGTACGGCCTGAGAATGGCCCAGTTCCTCCCCGATGTCGATGAAATCAAAGTCTCCTACTGTGATTTCATCCACCACCACTACTTCTTGCTCCATCCCCAGCTCCTCCTTCAAGATGGCCCCAACCACTCCCCCGATATCGGCATCCAAGACCATGACCAGGGGATTCTGATGTCCCCACAAGGCCCTTGTCTGAAGCACACCCAACCCCAGTGTTTTCAGGGCATTATAGGACTGCTCCCAGGGATAGCGAATGGAAAGTGCCACAGGCCTTTTGTGTTCCAGCAGATCGAATCTCAGGAAGGCCTTTTCAATAGCCATGGCTACCCCGTCAGCGGTTGGCTTCCCCTTCTCCAGCAGGGGTGTCACCACCAGGAGGTCGTGGATGGGCAGAAGGTCCTTCCGGGAAAGGAAGATAGTGCTGCTGCTGACCTGGACGGTATATTGAGAGGCACCAATGACCGTCGCCCGCAGACCCTCAGTCGGTTCTCCTAGCGTCAGGCCCAAGGCAGGGACTCGCCTCTGGACTATCTCAGCCAGGAGGGGCCCAAGGTCTCCGTAGTCCTGAACCTCTCGACCATAGATGTATTCCGATATGCCGCCGGAGAAAACAAGCTGGGCGCCATCCTTGGGATATCTGGACAATGGCGTAATGAGCAGATCCTCCGCCAGAGGGGAAGAAGCTTTGCCCTCGAAAAACTCAAGCAGAAGCTGTGCCATGACCTCGGCCAGAGCCGCCTTGCTCTCCTGGCTCAGCACCATCCCCAGTCCCAGAGGCACCCCGGCCCAGCGGGCTATCCTCGCCCCTGCTTCCTCGACACGTGTGACCCGTCCGTGTGTATCCCAGGCTATCAGACGCGA
The DNA here is from genome assembly GCA_016190755.1 of Chloroflexota bacterium. Lineage (GTDB taxonomy): Bacteria > Chloroflexota > Dehalococcoidia > JACPPY01 > JACPPY01 > JACPPY01. Next base: position 1,260 of record JACPPY010000013.1, read on the forward strand.
GCCTACATTGATGGCAGCCGTCTCCAGTATGTTTCCGTTCTTCACGACGGCCAGTTTGCAAGTTCCGCCTCCCATATCTGCGTTCACTATGACTCTGTCACGGGAGCGGGCCACTGCACCGGAGCCATGGGCAGCCAATACAGCTTCCAGGTTAGGCCCAGCCGTAGCACAGACGAACTTGCCTCCCTGGTTGGCGAAAAGGCGGGTAATGGCCTCAGCGTTCTTCTTCTTCGCCGCCTCCCCAGTGCAGATGACGGCGCCAGTCTTGACCTGTGAAGACTCCATCCCGGCCTCAGCATAGGAGCTGGCGATAAATTTGGCCAACGTATCGGTGTCAATAGTGTCCCGGTCCCGATATGGGGTGAGCAGGACCGGAGAACGGTAGAGAACCTCCCGCTCAACTACCTCGAATCGGCTGGAGAGATCAATGCTGCACCGCTCCAGCAAGAGACGGGAGAACATCAGGTGGGATGTTGAGGAGCCGATGTCGATCCCCACGCTGATGAGCTCCATCAAATCTGGATTCCAGGCCTTAGGAATCTGTCCGTCTTCCCCTAAGCCGGAATCCTGGTCTAAGTCTAACTCGTCGTGCACCTGGACCTCCTGAATGTGAAAGGAAAAGCCCTCCAGACAACTTGCCCCTGAGAGGCCAGCTACTTCAATATCTTGTCTACTTCGCCGCTGTTGGCTGGGGGGAGCGGGTTTCCTCCCGGGTCTGCGCTACACGGATAACTCGAACGGGTCCGTACGGTAAACTACCGGCGACATAGTGCATTCGATGCCCTTTTGTCGCAACTCCTCCTGGAACATCCGGCGTATCTCTGGGTCTTCATCCTCGTAATGGATGAGCCTGCCGCCATCACGAACGCTACGCACGTTCTCATAGCCTAATTCTGTTAGCTCCTTGAGGGTGGGTAGGTCGTTCCCGATCCCGCTACCCGTATCCGCCCAATGCCGGGCGGGCTCACGGCCGGTGTTGAAGTGCTGGTGGAACCACTCGCGGGGTGGGGAGTAGATGCTGCCAGGCTTCCAGTTTACCTTCATCACCTTATCTCCGTGTCCGTCCTGGAACGGGTGTATCCCATACTGTTTGTGCCATAGCATGACGTAGCCCTCGGACCTTAGCCCCATGATTATTGCTCCGGGTCCGTGATGATGAGCTTTATGATACTTCCCCGACGGCCACTCCGATGTATGCAGCCGAGCCCAGCCGGCCATTCTGATACGCGTCTGACGTCCACCTTCAATCTTGCCCGGAGATACGTGATTACCTAAGAAGGCCGTGCGCACATCTGGAATGAAGTTCGTCTCCCAGAAGAGCTGTTGCTCACCTCCTCCATCCGGGCGCTCTCTGACGTATGAACGTTTCTCACTGGCGAGGAAATAATCAGATTGTCCTCCAAAGCGGTCGGTAAAATTGTAGTCACAGTTGAAGACGAACTCCGTGTTGCGCACGGCCTCCATCACAAGTGGAGCGCATGTCACCGCGAAGAAGAGCGCCGGCTCCCGGCCTCCGTTCGCAAACCTATGCCAGGCATTCAATGGTATGGCGAACAGGCTTCCTTCACCCCATTCAAAGGTGCGCTTGGGCTGCCCCTGATTCCAGACCTCTGACAGACCACGACCCCGTAGAATATAGATAAGCTCGTCATACAGGTGCTTCTCCGGCTCCAGAGCTCCACCAGGGGGTATCTCAGCTACGTAGAGAAGTGTCCTCGCCTGCCTTGTACTCTCCATCTCGATAAAGGTGCCGGAGCCTCCCAGGCGAGCCCACGGCCTCCGCGGCAACTCGGTGAGGTCTTCTATGCCGGCGAAGGCCCTGTAAACCGGTATCCCTTCCTTCTCCATCCATTCCGGGCAGATATCCTTATACCCGTACTTCCCGAATCTTGTTTGCATGTCTTCCCTCCTTTATAGGTTTCACCAAGAAAATAGGTTTCACCAAGAAAAGCCTGAAAATCCCTGGTAGGCCGTTGCTAGCCTCTTCCCCCTGGAGGACAACTCGATCCGGCCATATCCTAACACAGGTTCACTCTAGATTACCCGTCCGGGAAGAACTGAGCCATACGCCATTCGGCGCCTGACTTCGCCAGCTCTTCTCTGTACAATCTCCTGATCTCCGGGTCCTCATCTTCATACTCTATCTGGTCACCGCCCAGCTTTACACTTGTCTCGGTCTGGGCATGCTGCAGTATCCCCTTGAACTTCTTCGAGTCGCCGGCTTTGAGCGCAAGATATCTCGCTGGCTCAGCGCCGGTGTTAAAGTGCTGGTGAAACCACCAGGCCGGAGGCACAAATAGACTACCATCCCTCCAATCAACCCTCACCCTCGGCCCTCCTTCTTTCCACAATAGCGAGTATCCCTTACCGCTTAATATGATCACGTGGGCTCCGCCGACATGACGGTGGGCTTTTTTGTAAGTGCCAACAGGGAATTCGGAAACGTGCGGCGACATCAAGCTGCCCGACATCAAAAAGCGCATGCTACTCCCGCCGGCGCCCCTCTTTAGACTGTTCTTCAATTGAACCGCCCGCACATCAGGCACAAGATTAGTCTCAGTTGTCCTTTCCCCCACCAGCTTTGTCTTGCCGCTGAAGTAATGTTCCTCACCGGAATACCTGCTCTTGAAAACATAGTCATTGTTGAAGATGAAACCCAGGTCATTGATCAAATTGAGGAATACCGGAGCAAGGGTGACACCCAGGTATCTCACCGGTTTGTCCCCTCGACCATTGAAGTGCTGGTGCCAGGTGTTAAGAGGGGGCGAGAATAGGCTTCCCTTTTGCCACTCAAAGGTCCGCACGGGAAAGCCCTCATTCCATATCCTCGTCGCCCCTTGACCTTCCAGGATATATATCAGCTCGTCAAACAGGTGCTTTTGCGGTTTGAGGCTTGCACCGGCTGGTATTTCGCACAGGTAGGCGTCGTTGAAGCCTTCCGCCCCGATAAGCCGGATAAACGCCCCCAACCCACCTTTTCGCTCCCAAGGTTTGAGAGGGACCGACATCAGGTCTGGAACGCCGTACCCTGTTATTGTGGGCAGGTTCTGTCCATCCAGCCAGTCCTGGTAGGTATCGATGAGCGAATGCTCTCTTGAGTCTGCCCGAATCTCCTGTGACACTGTCTGCCTCCTGCGAGAAGCTGCAACAGACGACCGGCCACGCTCGCGCTGGATTACACTGCGCAAAGGAGCAGGCGACCTCACCTGTACAGCCGAACTACGGGACTAATCACTCTTGCGAAGCTGTTGGCCCCATTTCCTCAGCACCGCATCCCGCAGCTCCTTGCTGGGCTTCACCTGCCGGTGCCATCTGTGATCCCATTCTACGGGCAGGCAGGCATCTATCACGGCCCCGGAGCGGTAGGTCGCCTTCGAAGGGATGAGCGGATACTCGGCCTTTATGAAGGGACGGGACGGATCGATAAGCGACTTGTGACTGGCCCAGCAATCCTCCAGTACCTGTATGGCCCGCTTGGCGTCAGTCCTCGTCATCATTGCCCACAGCACATCGCCAAGGATGCAGGGATCGATCTCCTCATCCACCACGATTACCCAATTGCCGTCATAATCCCCGGCATGGCATTGCGAGGCGATGAGCCCTGCCTGGCGAGAATGGCCGGCGAAGGAGTTGCGGATAGATACCACCGTCAGGTGGTTATCAAGGTAAGAAGCCACTCCTTTTATCTCCCTGACCCCAGCCCTTTCCATCTGGCTCCAAATGAGCGCCGCCTTCTGGAAGTTACTGGACAGCTCCCCCTTGCCCGGGGGATAGTAGCGGTTGAACCTCCCAGTGAGAACGGGGTCTCTCCGGTGGTAAAGCCCTTTCACCCGGACAACCGGCAACTCCCTCGGCTCGCTGAAACCGGAGCCCTCGCCAAAGGGACCTTCCATAGCCGTATCCCCCGGGAAGATCTCCCCCTCGATAGCTATTTCGGCGTTGGCCGGTACAGGCAAGCCGGTAAACCGCCCACGAATCACATCCTCCGGCATCCCCTTCAACCAGCCGGCGAAATCAAACTCGCTCACACCCCCGACGTGAGTGATCTGGCTTGAGCCAGCCACCGCGAGAGAGGGGTATATACCAAATACCGCTACAACAGGGCAGGGCTTCCCCTGCTTGAAATACTTCTCCCTGATGATGAAGCCATCTTTGCCCTCTGACATGTGGATGCCGAGAATAGCCTTATCATGGACCTGCATGCGGTACGTCCCAAAATTGACCCGACCGCTTTCGGGGTCTTTCACTATCTCGATCCCCACGTTGCCGATGTATCTGCCGCCATCCTCCTCGTGCCACTTCGGAACAGGGAACTTGAGCACGTCGATATCCTCTCCAACAAGGACATTCTCCATTATCGGGCCATCATCGACCCACCTGGGAGGCACGGGTTTGAACTCACCAAGATGCTCCTTCCAGGCCCTGGTCAACTCGTTGCCTCTGCTCTCCGTAGACCAGTTGGTGGCGAGGCAGAAGCGCCTCAGTGACTTCTCTAGCATATTGCCCAACAGTCTGTATCCGGCGGGATAGCCGGGGAAATTGTCCATGAGCACAGCCTTGGACGACTCGTGGCAAACGGCTCCCGCTTCCCCATCCCAGTGCACCCCATCAAGCCGGGTTAACTCTCCTGCCTTGTCTAGCTGCTCTATGAATTGTCTCAGGTCTGCATATGACACGTCTTTGCCTCCTTTTATACTACTTCGTGGCAAAGCCCTGCCCCGGCGATCACGATATCACGGTTCCGTTCCCCGTAGTTGCCCGGCAATCTAGCCACCAGAGCCGGACAACATCTTGAACCCCCTTACCTGCGCGAGCGCTTTCTCAAAATGTTCCAGCCTCAAGGGCGAGACTTCAAAGCTGGTGTTGTCTGTGGCCAGCATCCTCGCCCAAAAGCACACGGATTCCAATTCACCTCCGGAGAAGCCCTCGGTGCCGGTTGCTACCATCTCGACAACGTCATCCAGGTTTGTTTCACCGGCCAGCAAGGAATTCTTCAGGTAAATACGCAATATTTCTTTTCTGCCTGTCTCGTCTGGCAGGGGTACGTAAATGCGGCATCCGAATCGCCTGGGCTGGAGGAGGGCCGGATCAATCAGGTCAAGCCTGTTGCTGGTCGCCACCACGAGCACCTTGCTTGGAGGCTGAATGCTTTCCATTTCGACCAGAAGCTGGTTTACAACCCTTTCCAGGGCCTGGGCGCCAGCCTCCTTGCCCCGGCACGGAGCCATGGCGTCGATCTGGTCCAGAAGGATGAGCGAAGGAGTGACCCGACGCGCCAACTGGAAAATGTACCGTATCTCTGCTTCCGACTCGCCCAACCATTTTGAGAAGATTTCCGGTCCCTTTACGGGAATAAAGTTGGCTTGACACTCGTTGGCAATCGCTTCAGCCAGTAAGGTCTTACCGACTCCTGAAGGGCCGTGCAGTATTATGCCTGACGACGGCTTTATCCTGGTGTTGGCGAAGGATTCTGGATGGAATAGTAACATTTGCACTAGCTGATGCAGTTGTGCCTTTACCTCCGGGAGGCCGCCGATGTCATTCCATCGGATGTCCGGCGCTGCAACCGAAACCTCTCGCAATGCAGAAGGCCGTCCCTTGCTAAAAGCATGCTCCAGGTCTTTCTTTTCCACTGTCAGACCTTCCAGCAACGACTCATCTCGGGAATCCAGGTAGCCTGTACTACCGCCAGACTTCCGGCGAAGGGCACTTAGACCAGCCGCCCGGCATAACTCCATCAGGTCGGCGCCAACAAAGCCGTGAGCTTTTTTCGCGATTTCGCTCAAATAGTCCGAGGCTTCATCCGAAAGAGGCATACCGCGACTATGACAATTGAGGATCTCCTTGCGACCTGCTACGTCAGGGGGGCTGAGAAAAATCTCCTGGTCAAAACGTCCCGGACGTCTTACCGCGGAATCCAATGAGTCAATGCGATTGGTGGTTCCAAGAACTACTACTCCGTCCATGTTTTTTAGTCCGTCAAGCAAGCTGAGGAGTTGAGACACCGTCCTTGTGGTAGTAAAGGACCCAGTTTGATCTCGTTTGGGCGCAATAACATCGAGTTCGTCGATAAGTATGACAGATGGTTTGTGATGACTTGCTTCCTGGAAAACCTTTCTGAGGTTGGTCTCGGTCTCTCCGAACTGGCTGCTCACTATCTCAGGACCATTAATGTAAAATAGACTGGCATTGACCTCACTTGCCAACGCCAGTACCAGGCGGGTCTTCCCCACACCTGGCGGCCCGTGGAGGATTATCCCCCGCGGGGGATTGATGCCCAGGTACGAATAGGCTTGAGGACAATGAAGCGGCAACTCTACCAACTCTCTCAGCGCCTTGATTTCACTGCTCAACCCACCGAGGTCTTCGTAAGTTACAGTGGAATCCAGACCACCGTCGTGCTTATGACCGTGTTCCGGTTCCGTTGTTGTTAGCACTACCTCAAACGCTGTGTCTGCCGTTGTTACTCCCGGGCCGGGCTCGACACCAACGATTTCAAAGACAGCCCTTCCGGATAAATCGGGCAGGACGACCCGGACCACCGACCCCTTGCCGAGCGCAAGCGACTGAGCACCTAGATAATCCTGAAGACGGCTCTTCAGCGGTTCGAGTTGACCAGGAGCATCGGTCAGAGGTCTTAGAAACACCTTGCTAACGGCTTGGGCTGCAATCCTTCTTACATCCACTTGCTGGCCCGAGGCCGTTTTCATTACCCGTCGCACATAGTGGTCCAGGCGGACCGTGCCTCTTCCACTGTCTTCAGCACGCGGAGTTCCGGTCCTTGCCAACGTACTTCGCCCGGAATGGCTGCGGATCTCGATAACGTCGCCAACAGCTATACTCTGCCCCTTCATGACCGCGGGATCAAGTAGCGCGGTGCACTGGCTGCCCTCTTCAAGGGGCCTGCAGGCAACTGTCAGTATCATTGCCTATCTCCTGGGACGACCCGGTCAGAAATGCTTTTCACCGGGGCTTGTAATCAGGCGAGTCCTCCAGTATTTCAAAGCCACTCCCTCTGTCCACCCCCAGAGCATCGAAATAGTTGGGCTCACTGCATATGAGCTTGGCCCAGTGCCTGGGGTCTGAATTGAAATGCTGGTGGACTGTGCCATTCAACGATAGCGGTATGAAGATGGCGTCAAACTGCTCCCAATCGTGCCGAACGCCATCAATTACGGTATAACCGTGACCCTCGAGGACAACATGGATTTGACCGCCCTGCGTCTTAAGTTTTCCAGAGCGGCTGCCCGGGGGTATCTCTTGTATCCATACGAGCTGTGACCGTATGGCAGACTTCTTTAAGCTGGGATGGAGAAACCACCGGTACAAGCCCATGCGGTTTCTCTCCAACGGCACCTTCTCTCCATCTATCACCATCAGGGCGTCCTTCGTGTTCTCCCGGTATTCATCCCGCATCCTGAGTAGCTCGTCAAACAGGTTGATCGCGCCATGGCCTACGTTTCCCATATCCGTATTAACCATTTTTCACCACCAATCTGTGCATTTTGCCGTCCTATTTCCCTGCCGGCCAGTCCGGATGCTTCTCCACTTGCTCAGTAGTAACGGCCATATAGTCCGCGAGTGGATTCCATCTGAAAGCCAGCCAGACGGCCGGCTCGTCCGGGCTTTTGTTAGCATTAAAGTGCTGGTGCTCGACCCCTCCCGGCTTGATCGGCAGTATTAGAAGGTCCCCTTTCTTCCAGTCATACCTCACACCGTCAATGACCGTGTAGCCCTTCCCCTCGACAACATAGATAACCATGCCTCCCTGGTGTCTATGTTTTCCTGAGTGTTTCACTATGCGTTGCAGAAATGAGTTCCAGAAGGGAGCAGATATATAACCGGGGACATCCTCCATTTCAATTCCTGCATACCGCTTTTCCAGGCTCTGTCTTGTCTGCTGCCACTTGCGCTCGCTAAACTTGACCACCCTTTTTGCCTTCAGGAAACTATCCCGCATCTTAAAGCGACGCTCCAGGCTTGCCTGGTAGTGATCAATCTCTGGCTCAGGCTCTCTTATTCGTTCTATCTCCCTCTCTACCATATAGTCCTCCTCATTCCGTCAGCCACCGTTAACCGGCCGCGACGAAACTTTGCGTTGCTCTCTTATGTCCGGTCGGCGGGAGTATGGCTACCCTCCCAGCTTGCCCATTCGTCGTGGCCCACCGCCGAGCAGGGTCAACATGCTGATACCTGCAAGCATGGCCACCGCCAGGGCAGACACGAGCCCCATGTAGCCTTCTTGCCACATTGTCAAGATATCTATGGAAAGCACTTTGCTCTGGGGCGACCACAGGAGAGCAGCTATGGGAAATACCTTGACGGATTGAATGAATGCGTACAACGCACCTCCGATCAGGGAAGGCTTCATTATCGGCACTATGATGTGCCAAAGCACGCTTCGGAAACTGGCGCCAGAGGTCTTCGCCACCTCCTCCAGCTCCTTGTGCACCTGCATCAAGCCGGCGTGTGTGAAGCGCGTGCCGTAAGGCAACTCGCGCGTTATGTAGGCGATCACTAGTATCCAGATGGTGCCGTAGAAAGGGTTGGGGAAAGCGAGGAACATGATCATAAAAGCCATGCCCATGGAAATCGAAGGTATGGCAAAGGGGATGAAGGCCAGACCGTCCAGGACCTTTCCACCTTTTATCTTCATGTGAAGAATGATAAAGGAGAGCAACAGGGACAAGAACATGACGCCCACACTCGTCACAGCCGCCACTATGGCAGTATTCCGCAGCACGAGTTGAGTGTCTGGCCTGGCAAATATTTTGGTATAGTTGTCCAGACTGACCTGTGACAGCACCTCTCTTGAAGGTGGCAAATAGGTTGGCAGCAGCGAAGACCACAGCAACACGAGGAGAGGGAGCCCGATCACCACTACAAAGAAGAATAGCTGGAAACCAGCCGCCAATGGTTTCCACCTGCCGAGGTTAATAGTCCGCGGTCGGTATCCCTTGCCGGTTACCACCGTGTATTTCTCGCCCCGGCCTACCGCTTTCAGATAGGCCCACAGTCCGACAACGCAAAGAACGATGAGCGTCATACTGTAGGTAAAACCCAGACCGTATGCGGGGGGGAATTGCCACTGAAGCGAAGTCATGATGGCGCTGGCGAACACCGTTATTTTGGCATTAAGCCCCAGTATCAGCGGCACCTCCAGGGCTTCCAGCCCCCGCACAAAGTTGAGCAGGATCACACTCGCGATCGCAGGCAGGAGCAATCTAGCCGTTATATGTGCTGCGATCCTTCTCTGTGACGCACCGCTAGTAACACCGGCTTCCTCCAGGGCTGGGTCCATGCGGCGAAGGGCCGCTCCGAGGAAAAGGAATGCCAGAGTTGACTCATTGATGCCCTGGACCCACCACATCCCCGCCATGCTATAGGCACTGAACAGGGGAGTTTCGAATCCGATCGACCTCCACGCCACGTTTATGAGTCCAATGTTCGGGCTGAGCAGGAAAAGCCAGCCAATCGCCCACAGCATTCCGGGGACAATCAGCGGCACGAACATCATACCGTAGCTGAGACGGCGCCAGGGAGCATCTGTACGCTCGACCAGAAACGCCATTACGCCACCCAGTATGAAGGCCACGACTGTGGAGCCTGTGGCAAAGACGAAGCTATTACCCAGCACGTGCAACGTCTTGGGGTCGGTGTAGGCCTTGATATAGTTGTCCAGAGACAACCTGTCAAGAATGAACCCAACTTCGCCAATAGTAACGTCCCGAAAACTGTTTAGTGTTAAGAGAGCAAGAGGGACGACAACAAGCACACCCAAAATGGATACCGAGGCCGCGAGGATATATGCTTCGCCTCTCCTCTGCTTTAGTGTGAGATAGGAATGCAAGAGCCGTTTATGCGTTTCAGTCTCCGGCGTTAATAAGCTTCACCAGTGGCGAGCATGCTTTATCGGGGGACGCTACTTATGCTGCCCGTGGCAGCGGTGCACCGCTGCCACGGGCATACAAGTTCACAGAGTTACAGACCCAACAGTTTGTTCCAGAAGGCGCTGGATTTCGCCATGTTTTCCTTGGTAATGAACTTTGATATGTTTAAGACCTGCCCCTTCTTGTTGAAAAAGTCTACCACTTTAGAATTGGTAACTTTGGGATTCAACGGTATCTTGATCGACACTTCGGAATGCAGCGTGGACCCCTCAGTTGAAGTCATGTAATCGACTAGCATCCGTGCCGCGTTGGGGTGTTGGGCATTCTTTGAAATCGAGTATGTGTTGGATTTCCCGAGAATACGGTCCATTGCGGCGATTTCTACCGGCAGTTTGTTGACCAACTGCAACATGGCGGCAGAGCCTGCCGAACCGTAGACCATGATCTGAAACTCGCCGGCGACGAGGAGGGTCTGCATGGGACCCGTGTATCCAGACACAACCCTTGGTTGAGTGATCTTGAACACGTCTTCCCAGAACTTAAAGGACCTGTCCCAGTCGAGTCCCCCATCCTTTCCCCACCAGGCAGCTAGAGCCAGGGGTGCTTCGTCAGAACTCTTGGATGCCGCGGTCTTGCCTTTCCATTTCGGATTCAGCAAATCCTCCCACGACTTTGGTGCGTCCGCAGGAGAAATTATCTTGGAGTTGTAGATCACTCCCATTGGTGTCACATGGTTGCGTATGTACAGATTATCCGGACCAACTGCCGAGGCAGGCCATTTCCCCACAACATTTGGCCACTCGTACGGCGTCACAAGGTCCCGTATCGGCATTACCGTCATCATCTCCTCGGACTGGGTCATCAAGTCCCAGTTATGCTTGCCAGCCTTGAACTCAGCGATTACTTTCTCCGCCAGTGGTTCGCTTGAGAGGTCCTGTATCTCCACCTTCAGCCACGGATATCTTTGAATAAATGGCGCAAGATACTGCGGTGCCTCACTACCGGTGGTTCCCCAGAGCACGACCTTCCCTTCCTTCCTGGCGGCCTCCTCGCGCTGCTCCTGTTGGCTGGGCTTCGGCGCTGCTGAAGTCATAGGCGGCGCTGTTGTCGTCGCCTTTGGCGTTGAGGATACCGCAGACGTTGTGGTCGCCTTAGGCGTTGAGGAGGCGGTAGATGAGGAGGCTTTAGTTGTTGTACTCGAGCTGGGTGTTGTGGACTTGCCGCAGGCGGCAACAAGCGACAAGACCGCTAACATGGAGATCAGGATAAATGCAATCTTCCTGGACATAGCATTCCCCCTTATGAGTCGAATTCTGGAGGCGGCGCAAGCCACCCATTGGAACCAGAACAAACGGAGGGTCGTCTTCTCGATTGAGAAGGTATTTGAGAAAAGTATAGCATACGTGTCAACACAGAATAAACGACCCTTTCCGCACCTGCCCATCAGTCTTGGCCGGTAGTACAACCCCTTGAAAATCGGCCCTATCCCTTCAGCCAAACCTTCGTTTTGGCGCCTTTCCTGAAAATGGCGTTGCCCCACTTCTCCATCACCCTATCCTGGAGCTCCTGGCTGGGCTTCACGCCACGATGCCAGCTCCGGTCCCACTCTACCGGCCAACAAGCGTCGATCACCGCTGCGGACCTGTAGGTTGCTTTCGACGGGATCAAGGGATATTCAGCCTTGATGAAGGGGCGGGATGGGTCGATGAGAGACATATGGCTACTCCAGCAGTCCTCCAGGACCTGTATAGCCCGCTTGGCATCGGTTCTGGTCAGCACTGCCCATAGCACGTCCTTGATGTTCGAGGGATCAATATCCTCGTCCACCACAATCACCCAGTTGCCCAGGTAATTGCCAGCGTGGCATTGCGAGGCGATGATTCCCGCCTGGCGAGAGTGTCCGGCAAAGGAGTTCCGGATCGAGACCACTATCAGCCGGTGGTGATAATAGCAGGCTACGCCCTTGATCTCTCTAACTCCCGCCTTTTCCATCTGGTCCCATATCAAGGCAGCATTGTAAAAGTCCTGCTGTAGCTCCCTTTTTCCCGGAGGATAACTGAGAGGCATTCTGCCGGTTATAATAGGGTCATCCCGGTGGTAAAGAGCTTTTACCCTGACCGCTGGCAGCTCTCTGGCCTCGCTGTAGCCTGTCTGCTCACCGAATGGCCCCTCCACAGCCATGTCCCCGGGTAGTATTTCTCCCTCGATCGCTATTTCAGCATTTGCCGGTATAGGCAGACCGGTGAAGCGTCCCTGGATCACCTCCTCGGGCATTCCCTTCAGCCATCCTGCGTAGTCGAACTCTGACGTCCCCCCGACATGGGTGATATGGCTGCCGCTGGCTAGCAGCAACCCTGGGTCCACCCCAAAGACGGCTACTACCGGGCAGAGTTTCCCCTGCCGCGCGTATTTTTCCCTGATGATGTATCCATCCTTGCCCTCCGACATATAGATGCCAAGGGTAGCTTTATCGTGGACCTGCATCCGGTATGTACCGAAGTTGAGGCGACCGCTTTCAGGGTCTTTGACGATCTCGATGCCTTCCGTCCCAATATAGCGTCCTCCATCTTCTTCATGCCATTTGGGGACGGGGAACTCCAGCATATCGATAGCGGACCCAGTGTGGACGTTCTCCATAATGGGACCGTCGTCGACCCATTTGGGAGGCACAGGCTCAAATGCCCGCAGGCGTTCCTTCCATGCCTTGGTCAACCCAACACCCTCCTCGTTCGTGGACCAATTGGCCGCCAACAAGAAGCGCTGTACTGAGCCGCGCAGCTGGTTAGCCAGTATCCTGTATCCTGGAGGATAGCCGGGGAATTTGGACATAAGCACTGCGTCGGATGAAAGGTAGAACACGGCTCCCGCCTCTTCGTTCCAGTTCACCCCTTCTAGCCGGGTCAACTCACCTATCGCGTCTACTCTCTCGATGAATTCCCTAACGTCTCTGTATGCCATACTTCGCCTTTCTTAGTAATCTCCTGGTAGATGCTCGAACAATCCCTCGTTAATATTTGCACTGCTCACCACAAAGTGTGAACCATCTCCTCTCGTGGGGCTTGGCCCCAAAAGTACTGCGTCCATGTCATGTGCCCATGACAGGCAGAGCGATAACTAACCCGCAATCCGTCCCATTCCACGCATTCCTCCCCCGAGAAATGTGAGCACGCTGATAACCCCGATCATTATCACCGCCAGTGCGGCTGCATCTCCCATCGCGCCCTCAGCCCACGTCTGGTAGAGATGCACGACGAACACCATGCTGCTGGGCGAAAACAGTATCGCTGCTATGGCGAATATCTTCACCGATTGTATGAATACGTATAACCCTCCCCCTATCAGCGTCGGCTTCATCACCGGCACTATTATCCTGAAAAACACCGTTCCAAAGCTGGCCCCGCTTACCTTACCCGCCTCCTCCAGCTCCTTATGTATCTGCACCAGCCCCGCATGGGTGAACCGGGTTCCGTAGGGTAAAGAACGCACGATGTACGCTATCACCAGTATCCAGATAGTGCCGTAGATCGGGTTGGGGAAGGCCAGGAACATCACCATGAAGGCCACCGCCAGGGCTATGCCCGGTATGGCATAAGGGATGAAAGCCAACCCATCTATGATCTGCCCCCCCTTTATCTTCATGCGGAAGATGACCCACGACAGCAACAGCGAGAACAGCATGGTGCCCATGCTGGTGAGTGTCGCCAGCACCGCCGTGTTCTTCAGCATCCCCAGCGTGGTCGGCTGGCTGAATATCCTCTGGTAGGAATTCAGGCTGAGCTGGGACAGCACCTCCATCGAGGGAGGCTGGTAGAAACCCAGCAGTGAGGTATACACCAAGACCGCCAGCGGCAGCCCGATCACTGCGAAGGCAAAGAACATCTGGAAGGCAACGGCTACCGCTTTCCACCGGCCAAGCTCGATGATACGCGGCCGGTATCCCTTGCCGGTTACCACCGTATACCTCTCGGTGCGCCTCATCACCCTCTGATAGATATACACTCCTATGGCAGTGAGGGCGATCAGTACTATGGCGTAGGTGAAGCCAAGCCCATACGAGGGCGGGACCCTCACACGAAGAAATAACATGATGTTGCTGCTGAAAACCCTGATGTCGCCGCCAAGCCCCATGATCAGAGGCACGTCCAATGTCTCCAGACCTCTCACAAACTGCAGCAGGGCCACGCCTACAATGGCCGGTATCATAAGCCTGGCGGTAATCCTTGTGGCTACCCTGGACCATGGGGCGCCCGAGGCGATGGCCGCCTCCTCCAGCGCAGGGTCCATACGGCGCAGTGCTGCCCCGAGCAGAAGAAACACCAGTGGCGCCTCGAGAATGCCCTGCACCCACCATAGAGCGGGCATGGAGTAGGCGTTCACCAAGGGGGCCTCAAACCCCAGCCCGAACCAGAGCTGGTTGATGAAACCGATCTTCGGACTTAGAAGGAGTATCCAGGCAATAGTCATTGCCAGGCCCGGGGTAATGAGCGGCACGAACATCACAGCATAGCTGAGACGACGGAAGGGGGCGTCAGTGCGCTCCACGAGGAAGGCCATGCCGCCACCCAGCAGAAAGGCTACCACCAGGGAGCCGCTGGCAAAGACGAAGCTGTCCCACAGCATCCTCCACGCCCTCGGGTGGGTGTAGGCCGCGACGTAATTATCCAATGTGAGCTTATCTAAATTGAACCTGACCTCACCAAAACCGATATCGCGGAAGCTGCTCAGCAGTAGCAGGAGCAAGGGGACAGCAACCAGGAACCCGAGCGGCAGCACCAGGGCCAGGAAGATAGACCTCTCATGCCACCTTCCTTTCAAAACTCCGTATGTATGGGAAAGCCTGGCGTACATACAACTACTCTGGTGCCTATGTCCACAAGTTACACTACTGTCCAAGGGAGAAGGGAACACCGGTGCTTGCTAGCACGCGATGTAGCAGCAATTATGTAAACTTAGCAGAAGTGGGCCCTGCCCAAGGCGGGCCCACCTCTGCCTCGCCAGTATGCTTGGCCCCGGATCTCAATTGTAACGAACCATTCTTCCCCGGGCAGGAACCACTTCCCGCTCTTTTAAAGACCCAGTAGTTTGGCCCAGAAATCGCTCGCCTTTTTCAGATTGGCTGCGGTCGCCTCTTTTGTTAGCCACATGATTTCGAGCCCCTGCTCCTTAAGCAGGCGGCCAGATATTGACTGGGCCTGAGAATGCATAGGGATCCCCATCTCAGCGTCCGCCTGGACTACGACGCCCTCAAGCGAGGTGAGGTAATCTGCGAGCAACGCCGCCGCGTTGGGGTTGGGAGCACCCTTCGGGACCACCAAACCGCTGGGGATCGCTGTGATGCGACCAACCGGAGCGAGCTCAATGGGCATTTTGGCGTTCAGTTTCTGTGAGTGGGCCTCTTTCCCTGAGCCAAACACAAGCAGGGAAAACTCACCGGCGCCGAGGAGCTGTGTGGGAGCTGTATATCCCTTCTGTATCTTAGGCTGGGTGTTCTTAAACACCTCTTCCCAGAAGGCGAAGGACTTCTCCCATGCCAGTTGCCCTCCTTGCCCAAACAATGCCGCCGTACTTAGGGCGGCGGAGGTGGCGCTGGTGGTTGCCACCGCTTTCCCTTTCCACTTCGGGTCTTTGATATCATCCCACGAGCGCGGCGCCTGTGCAGCAGGGACCAGCTTTGTATTGTAGATCGGGGCCAGATAGGGTGCGAGATAAAGCAGATAGGAGCCTCCCGCCCCCAGCGCATCAGGAGGATAATACTTGGCGTTGGCCCAGGTGCGAGTGGTCCACAACTGCTGCGGCAGTTGCAGCAGGATATCGCCGCCCAACTTCACTACATCCGCGCTGGTCTTACCCGCCGCTGCCTCTGTGGTGAGTCTCTCAGCTGCGTCCCGGGTCGAAATAGACAGGTAGTCCACTTTTATGCCGGGGTAAGCCTTAGTGAATCCTCCGATTTGTTTTTGGAATTCTTCGATGCTTGATGACATCCAGACGACAACCTTCCCCTCCTTCTTGGCGGCCGCTTCAAGCTGCTCCTGCTGGCTGGGCTTCGGCGCTACTGAGGTCGTAGGCGGCGCTGTTGTCGTCGCCTTAGGCGTTGAGGAAGTGGTAGATGAGGAGGCTTTGGTGGTTGTACTTGAGCTGGGTGTTGTGGACTTGCCGCAGGCGGCAACAAGCGACAAGACCGCTAACATGGAGATCAGGATAAATGCAATCTTCCTGGACATGGCATTCCCCCTTATGAGTCATATTCTGGAGGCGGCACAACCCGGACATTGGGACCAGAACAAACAGACAGTCGTTTTCCTGGTTGGTGGGGTATTTGGCAAAAGTATAGCATACCTGTCAATACAGGATAAATGATCCTTGGCGACCAGTGCTATCCCCTCATACCACAAAACATCAGTCCGAAGAAAGTCGGTCGTCAAGCGCATTCCCCTGTACTGAGGACTCCGCTATTGAGTTGGACCCGGACTGGCTGGCGAAGACCATTTTCCCAAGATGGCTACTTTCTCTGCGGGAGTTACGACGGATGCTGGCCGCGACTTGGTTTCCAGCGGCTTACAGATAATCTCGGTAATATGAAGTTCACTCAGCTTGTTCGAAGGAGCGGCTACGGCCACCACCGCAGTGTCGGCCCCACGAAGAGTGCCAGCTACCACGATCACTTTTTCTCCAACACCCACACACCCACCATCTACCGCCATCATGATGACCTCAACGCAGACCTTCATTCCCTGGCAAAGAGTGCGGAGAAGTGTAGCCATAAGAGTCGGCACTCTGTTGCCATAGAGCTCGTCAGTGTGGAATAGCATGGTCCCGAAGTGAACACGGTGCCCTCTCTTTTCCAGATATGAGACTGTCTCATACGAGAACCGTTGCACCTCCTTGCGGCCAAATTGATGCGGTATCACTACAATCTTCATCCCGGTACCATCGAAGCGGTCTGCAACCAGGCGAGCAGTTTCCCCTGTCGTCGAAGAGAGGACAATTTTGTTTATTCCCCGGGCTTTAGCCCGCTCCGCTACGAGGCGCAGCGTCTCCTCAGTGTTTTGCGGGCCTGGGGATTTAAAGTAGACGATCTTCTCCTCAAAGAAAGCTCTCTCCTCTTCCAAATCTGACCTCCAGTTGCGATTTATATCAGCCTTTGCTATCGAATCCGGCTAGGGGAAGCTTTCCTGGGCCATTCTACCACATGAAAACCAAGAACACAGATCGGTGCAAAGGGCAGCACCTCAAAAACTTTGACCTTTCCTTGATATTCTAAGCAGAAATCTTGACAGCCTTTTGATACTACTTCCGCCTATAATTCGGACAGACTGAAACATGTATTTACGTGCATTTGGCAAGGAGGCTGGAACATGTTTTGGAAAAAAAGTAGCGATGGTTTGCCGGGGCCGAAGGATATTCCCGAACTAGTCGGAAGACATATGGTGGTTGAGGAGAATAAGGACCCCGATTGGGTATGGAAGCTGAAGGGCGTGGTGCGACCGGCAGACAAAAAGAAAGCTTTTTACTGCCGGGTTTTTGATGACTCCCGCGCCGCAACATCCGGGGTGAAGATTAGGGACTGGACGTCTCTTGACGAGCACCCGGAACTGATCCTCTGGGAAGGCTATTTCGACAAAGAAGCTAACGTGGTACGCCGTGAGAAGGTCGGTCAACCTAAAAGCTGATAATGATGAAAGTTTCTGCACCAATCCTGTAAGTTTGGATCGCGGTAGGCAAGTTCCGGACACGGCTCCCCAGAGCAAGTAAGAAGAAACCATGTTGAGTCAGATTACTCGTCGCCAAGAATCTTTTGTAAGGAGGTAAACAGGTCTTGTTTGGGAAGAAGAAGTCAGAAACGCAGGTATCACGAGGGCCGGGTGAGATACCAGCACCAGTGCAGCACTACTTGATAAGCGAGAAGAAAATGGATGCCGAGCTTGTTCCGCTTCTCAGGTCTGTGGTCGGAACCGACGGAGAAGCAGGGCGTAGAATGAGGATTTTTGATCAGGCAGATGCACTCGCCAGACAAATTGATATCAAGGACTATTCCTCTCTTGACCAGCATCCCGAGTTAGTGCTGTACGAGGGGTGGTTTGACGACCGCTCGAACTCGAAGGACGTTAAACTGGAACAGAAACGGGAAACTGTATACAATGTCCCTATATTCAGCGAGTCCGAGATACGTCAGAAGATTGAAGCTCTGGACAAGCAGAACAACAAGGTCTCGTTCTATATGGCTGCAGGATCCAGGCACGGTGGCCCGCTTGGTATGGGTGCGGCTGTGATCGAACTGAATCCAGAATACCCGGGCAAAAAACAGAAGAAGTACAATATTTACCTTGCCGATGTGGTTGACATGTGCCCTGTGGGAAACGGAGACAAGCTATTCAATTCAGACAAGCCAAAGGAAATCCCGTCGTGGGTGAAGAATGGCCATCGGAAACGGCAGTACCCTTTCTAGCCGGCGTTTTAAGTAAGCTCTAGAGTATGAAACCAATCCGCTTCGTACGGGCATCCGGGCCCGTTCATTTCACCTCAGGATATGGCGGTCGATTTGGCCCCACAGCGGCCCACTCATAGTGGGCCTTGCAATATACGTCGCCTGTACTTTGATCTTCCCCGGATCCGGGTTCATAACATATGCAACCCCGGAATCTCTCGTGTCGACCATGTGTCGTTTCGCTTGATTTTCACCCAGCAAACGAGTATTTTGGAGCCGGAAACAACTCCAATCAGCTATCCTTTCTCGCTTATCGACTTTATCGGTGAAATCGCGGTTTGGGTTCTAGAATGACCAAAGGCCTATCAACCAGGATAGTCAGGTTAAGCCCCTGGCAAGGGTATGTTTTGAGCTTCGGGCTGGTAGGTCTCGTCACGCTGCTCGGCCTTGCGACACACGTTTTCTTTGATGTCACTAACATCGCAATGGCGTATTTGCTTGCCGTTGTTGTCGCGTCGGCCCTGGGAGGACCAGGGCCCTCGATCCTAGCCTGCCTTTTCAGTGTTGCGATACTCAACTTCGTTTTTGTACCGCCGATTATGAGTTTTGGACCACCCGATACACGTTATGTTTTTACCCTCCTGGTGTTCCTGGTCGTGGGAATGACAACTAGCTCACTTACCTCCCGTATTCGAAACCAGACTGAAGCCGCGAAACGCCGCGAACATGAGACCGCGACCCTTTATGATCTGAGCAGGAAGCTGGCCAACAGCACGCGCATTGATGATATGATACTATCGGTAGTTTCCAGCGCCAAAAGAATGCTTGGTGAAGAGGTCATTGTTTTCCTGCCCAATCCCCAGGATTCCGAGAAACCCAGGATCTATACTGACAAACCTAATTACATGGTGAGCCAGCTAGACGTAGAAGGTGCCGTCCGCCTTTTTCGGGATGACAGTATATCTGAACGTGCTCTCGTCCCGCCCTATTCCGGAACCAGGTATTTACGCCTTGTTTCGGCACAGAAGACGGTGGGAGTCATGGCCGTGTTCTCCGATGCTCGCCTGGCAGATGACCAGGAAAGATTGATGGAGGCTTTCGCTGATCTTGCCGCCGTGTATATTGAGCGGGCTCAACTGGCAGAAGACGCACGAGATACAGAAATTGTTAAGGCAAAGGAGAAGCTCCAAACAGCACTGCTCAGTTCCATCTCGCATGACCTGCGCACACCCCTGGTATCGGTCATAGGGGTATTGAGCAGCCTCCAGGAAGATAAAGTGGGTATTGACGACGCAACAAAGAACATGGCCCAGGTTGCCCTGGAAGAATCGGAGCGGTTGAACCGATTGGTCTCGAACCTACTGAGCATGTCCAGGATAGAAGCAGGCGCGACGAAGATACTGAGGCAGGACAGTGATGTCAGAGACTTAATAGATTCAGCCCTCGAACAGTTGACGAGGGAATCCAGCGATCGCCCAATTAACCTGAGCATTCCTGATGAGATGCCTCTTATCAATGTCGATTTCGGCCTGATTGTTCAGACTCTCGTCAATATCATGGACAATGCGTTTAGATACTCACCGCCAGGTTCTCCAATCGATGTCAATGTCAAGCAGATAGGCGGTGAGGTTCATATAGAGGTTGCGGACCGGGGAATAGGGATACCGCAGGAAGACATGGCTCGTGTATTTGATAAATTCTACCGGGCACACAATACCAACAGTGTAGCCGGCACAGGACTAGGTCTATCTATCTGCAAGGGTATCGTTGAGGCTCACGGTGGCAGTGTGACTGCCCAGAATCGTCCGGGTGGGGGCTCAACCCTCAAGATCATGCTTCCGGTCAACAGATCATGAATCAAGATAAGGCGCGGATATTAGTAGTCGACGACGAGCAGGCCATCAGGCGGTTCTTGCACGTGGCGCTGACTTCTCAGGGATACACGGCCATAGATTCATCGTCAGGGCAGGAAGGGATATCCGCCGCCGCTACGAGCAAGCCAGACGCGATAGTCTTGGACCTTGGATTACCCGACATGGATGGCGTCGAGGTAATAAGATTGCTGCGGGAGTGGACACAGATCCCGATCATCGTACTTTCGGTCAGAGGCTCGGAGACCGACAAGATAGCTGCACTCGATGCCGGGGCCGATGATTATGTCACAAAACCCTTCGGCTTGCCGGAGTTCTTGGCCAGATTGCGAGCTGCTTTGCGTCGTGCGGCACAACCCACAAGTGAATCGCTGTTTGAGGCGGATGATTTGAAGGTTGATCTGGCGCGACGTCTTGTCACGCTCTCAGGCAAGCAGGTCCAACTGACGCCCAACGAGTACGACCTACTGCGATGTCTGGTCGTACATGCAGGAAAAGTCTTGACCCACCGCCAGATTCTGCGTGAAGTGTGGGGACTCTCTTACGAGCGAGAGTTCCACATGCTCCACGTAAACATCAGCAACCTCCGCCGCAAGATCGAGTCGGACCGTGCTCGCCCGCGATATATCGTGACCGAATCTGGGGTCGGTTACCGTCTGAAGACATCTTAGATTCTGGCTTCGCTATCGACAATCCGGACTCGGGAATCGCCTCCAGGTACACTCCGTACATCGGTTTCTGGATCATTGCCGGACTCAGAGGATATCTGCCTGACACGGACATGGTGCCGCCCTTGCCCGACGGCAGGGAAGGAATCTATACTGTGCTGTTTCAACAAGGTAGCTTATAATTGCAAGACTTTGTCTTGCGCTGGATCGTGCAACCTACCGAAGGAGCGGAACGTGGCAAAAGAATCAATTATCCGATCGATGACCAGATTGGCGAACGAATACGGGGCAGTAAATCTGTCACAAGGCTTTACGGACGAGGCCCCTGAATTTGACATGGTTTGGGGAGCTATAGCAGCGCTTATCGGGGGCACCGGAAAAGGCATCGAGCAGTTGTCGAACATCTCGTTGAGAGACATCCTCTCCAGGATGCAGAAAGACGGCTCTGA
Organism: Chloroflexota bacterium; assembly: GCA_016190755.1. Taxonomy (GTDB): domain Bacteria; phylum Chloroflexota; class Dehalococcoidia; order JACPPY01; family JACPPY01; genus JACPPY01. Next base: position 22,563 of record JACPPY010000013.1, read on the forward strand.
CCTGTTGGACACCAAGCTCAAGGACATACTTCGCGCTGTCCGCAATCCCCAGGACGCATATAATCAGTACTCCTACCCTTTCGGCCTTCCCGAGTTGAGGCAGGCGATTTCTGACTACACCGACCGGTTCCAGCATTTCAGGCCCGACGTGGAAACGGAGATCACCGTCGTTGCCGGGGCTACGGAGGGAGCGTTCTCCTGTCTCGCCGCACTTTGCAGGCGTGGCGACGAGATAATCATCATCCAACCCTATCATGAAATGTACCTTGCACAGGCTATGGTTCTGGGATTGTCGCCCAAGTACGTGACCTTGAGGGAGGACACCAAAACAAAGACGTGGAATCTCGACCTGGACGAATTGGAGGGCGCCATCGGCAACCGTACCAGAGTCCTGATTCTCAATACGCCTCACAACCCGACCGGGAAAGTATTCACCAGCAAGGAGCTTGAGGGCATCGCCGATATTTGCCGGCGACACGACGTCGTCCCGGTCACGGACGAGATTTACGAGCATTTTCTTTATAACGGTCATAAGCACATCAGCATCGCAACACTGGACGGAATGAGAGACCGCACTATCACCATCAACGCCATTACAAAAACCGGCCATGCCACAGGGTGGAGGGTGGGGTGGGTCATATCACCGACCAAGTACACGCCGGAAATACGTGGAGTTCATGACACATTGGTAATTCAATCCCCCACGCCGCTGCAAAAAGGCGCTGAGCGTCTGCTCAGACTGGGAGATGATTTCTTTAGCTCAATTGCGACACGGTACCAGGAAAAACGCCGACTGCTGTTGGAGGCGCTTGAACAGGTCGGCTTTGTAGTTAGCCCTCCGGAAGGGTCCTACTACATCTTTGCCAACTATGAAGGCGTGCCAGCTCTGAAAGACCTGCCCGCCATGGATGCGGCGATATACCTTATGAAGGACTTCGGCGTGGCGTCGGTGCCGGGTTCTAACTTCTATGCTACCGGCGGCTTCGGTGACAAATACCTGCGATTTGCATTCTGCAAGAATACAAACACATTGAAGGATGCTGCGGCCAAGTTGAGGAAACTTTGTACGGCCAGGGTGGCACGCTGACCTGAGACACGATATCTGCTGATCGGGAATTCCCTATTTCATCGCCGGCCAGTTCGGCCTCCCATCACAACATGCAGGCGTTTTCGGATCTGGTACAGAACCGATTCGAGTCCCTTCATCTGTTCGTCGCCGATCTCGTCCGGCATAACGTTGTTCACGAACTGCCTCAACCCTATCAGGCTCTGCTTCGCTATCTCCGCGCCCTTCCTGGTCACATTGACCTGCCTTGTCCTTCGGTCTGTGCCGATTGGCCCCCTTTTTACCAGCCCTTCCTCTTCCAGCTTGTCGATGATATGAGTGACGGTCTGTTTTGACCGGCACGTCAACCTGCTCAGATCAGACGGAGTCAAAGACCCCCCGTATATCAACAGGACGTACAGTATGTCCATGGATGTCCTATACCTGACGGAGAGACTGTCCGACATTGTATTCAAGTACTTGTTTATCAATAGCCCGGTATAAAGAGCAGAAGTAGAAGTCCGGAATTTTTGGCCCGCCGCCAGTTCCCTGAATTCCTTAACAGCCGAATCAATGGTCCTATCTTGGGTTTTATCTTTGGTCTTATCTTTTCTTGCGGCCTTGCTCTTCATTTATCCTTGTTTCTTTCTTCGAACGCTCCTCCGCGAGAAGCTTACTGGCTCGCGCTTAGTATGTCAATAAACGTGTCTATCCTTGATCTGGTATCAGCTTCGTTATAAGAGCCTATATCGATTATGTCGCTCTCCAGCACCAATGAAGGGATATCGCGGTAGATATTCTTCAGTTGGGCCAGTTGCCAGATTAACCCAGGATGCCAGCTACGGCATGAAAACGCTTCATGCATGAGTATGCCGTCGATATCATAGTCCTCGATGTACTGGATCAGCCGTTCCACATCAGGGTGGGAACATGGGCGCCTGCGGGCTTTGTCGTGCCAGAAAGTCCAGTATCTGGTCCATCTCCAGGCAAGATGTTCGATAGGATCGCCCGACGGGGGCAGGTCCAGCTCATATACAGGTTCGATCAACCTGTAAGTGGTCTCAGCCGGGAATACCGCTCCCTTGCCATGGAAATAGTCGAAATCGCTCAAGGCGTACCAGGAAGGCAGTCCCCCGCCCCAGAGTATGCGGTACTTTTCGTCGGGGACTACCCCTTGTTTGGCGGCCACCCTTAGCTTCAGTTCATTGTATAGGCCCTCGAAGAAATCATATGCTTGTCGTGTCCCCATCATGAAGGTCAGCGGCACCATGGTGCTCATGGCATCTCCAGTATCCATGGGACACGGTGTCGCCCGACGTAGCTCGTATGCTTCCACGACCAGGTTCCAGGTCCTATCACTCAGGTCGACCAACTCACTGAGGCGCTCCCAGTCCATCTTCTTCTGCGTCTGCTCTTCCAGGAACTTGACCAAACTCCTGAGTTGCTCGACGATGTATCGTACGTAGTAGTCTTCGACGTCTCGCGCACGGTAGTCTTGTTCGTAGGGTATCCAGGGAAGGCCGACCTCAAATACCGGCACGTCAGGCATGTAGTGCTGCGCTGCCTGGAACCATTTGGTGCGAGGGTCACATATCATCTGGCCGCTGCCGAGCATCATGTCCGGCTTCACGAGCCCTCCCCACGGAGGTTCCTCAGGCATCTCGCCCAGCTCTTCCCTCCAGGCATCGAAGCCGATGTCGCAGAGAGCATAAGCACAAAGGGACCGGGATAGGTTTTCCGCCTGGGCCCTCTGCATGAACCGCTCGGCATCGCGTTTGGCGCCGCAAATACCGGCGTAATTTTCTGTCCATACGGGTACGATATCCATAGCACGCAGTATTTCGTCGTAGCAGCAGTAGATGAAGGTGTACGCGAGTTTCTTGCCCTCTTGCCTGGCCCGGTGCGTGGTCGCGATCATGTCCCTGACCATTCGTGAGATGCTGGCTGCAGCATCCGTAGCCAGCACCCTGCGTTTTCGTTCCTGGGTCATGCTTGTTTTCTACCTGATCATCTCGATGAATGCCTGGACCCTTGTCTCCAGTTGAGAGGCATCCAGCATCGAATATTCGTTCTCCAAATACAGAACAGGCACCCCCGACGCTTCGATATAGCTCCTCATTGCGGGTACTTCAAACCCGAAGGGATCACAGTACCTGAAAACATGGAGGATAACCCCTTCAACCTTGAATTCCTCGATCGCCCGCCGGATAAACCCAAACCTCTGGTCCAGGTAGTCCGAATAAGAGCCATTCTTCTCTTCGTATGTGCGGGCACACTTTACACCTCTCAGATACCGCTCGGCGATTCCGTCCAGCGGGTCGAGGGTAACCGGCACGTCTGCTGAATACTCCCTCAAGCCAGGACACAAGGCATCAGTTACCACGTGGGCACCGCTCTTCTCGACTAGGTCGACGAACGTGGCATCATCCATCTGGGCACCAATAATCATGACGCGAGGCAGGCGTGGACTGTTCACCTTTCTCTGCTTGACCTCGGATATGACCTCTCGCACAAGTCGAGAGGACTGCGCCACCGGAAGGCCCATGAGCGCAATCAGTAGCTTCGATATCTCCATGCCGGAGATCAAGGGTGGCTGTGATCTCCTCAACGCGAACAATTCCCGCACCGCGGCCCTGTTTTCGTTGTAAAGCCGTACCGCTTCCGACAGGCTGCTATCTGAGATATCATTTCCAACAAACCCGCTCAGGCTCTTTCTGAAGGTGCCCAGTATCTCCCTGTAGAACTTCTGCGACGAATCATCCGTCCCGTGTGGCATGTTGACGAAGTGCGAGTAAGGCAGATTCAAAGTGTACTTCCACACATCATAGGGACGGCATATGCTGTCACAGGCATGAGGAAGCACCAGCCCATCCAGGAAGTCGTACTTCCCTTTTACCGCCATGTCGAAGCATCCGCGTATCTGGGGGCAAATAATAGTTTCCATGAGGGTATCTGCTCTGGTAATTGGCTGGCGGGGGTCACTTTTTATCCTGATAGGAACAAGCCCGGCAGCCGCGATGAGTTCCAGGGGAACGAGGGCGCACAGGTATCCGATCACCTTCTTGCCCTGCGCTTTAGACTCCAGAGCCGAGCAGGTATAGTCCTGGTAGTGTCTTTCGGCCAACTTCAGACCGTGAGAGTCAATACCTGATTCTTTCGTCATGCTGCGGCAGTCAGTTTATGATGCCCTCTTCCTTGAGTGCGGTAATATCGCCCCAATCGTAGCCCAATTCCAGGAGGATCTCCTCTGTGTGCTGACCCAGCTCAGGAGCCTCACTCCTCCATGAAGCTGGCGTCTGGCTGAAGCTCCAGGGGAACCCAACCAGTTTCATCTTGCCCCATGCCGGGTGCTGAACATACGTGAAATAGTCATTGGCGAGAGCCTGTGGGTCGTTGGCGACCTCAACCGGCGACTGTACTGGCGTGCAGATACACCCTTCTCTTTTGAGTATGTTTAGCCATTCTTCTCGTGTTTTCGTCTCAAACTTCTCGTCAAGTATGCCGATGAGCTCTCGGGCATTCTTGCCCCTGGCTTCAATAGTGTCGAACCTCGGGTCTTTTTCGAGGTCCGAAATGCCCAGGGCCCGACACACGTTAGGCCAATACCTGTCCGGCTGCAAGTGCGCCAGCGCAATCCATTTGTCATCCCGGCACCGGTAGTGATTGTATATGGGGTTGCCAGCCTGGGAGCGAATCTCTCTGGGGAACTCCCGGCCGAGTATTGCCGGCGCAGCCATGATAAGCCCCAACATGCTGATCAGACTGCCCATTAGGGAGGTGTCGACCAATTGTCCCTTTCCTGTCTTCTCTCTGGCGTAGAGTGCTGCGGTCACCCCCCAGGCACAGATAAGCCCACCCAGTTCGTCCCCCATTCCGGGCAATATCTGGGCCGGCGGTGCCCCACGCTCCCCGCAAGACATCATTAACCCAGACCTGGCAATGCCGGTGTAATCAAAGGAATAGGAGTTGGCATCAGGTCCTTTACGTCCCCATCCCGATGCATGAGCGTAGATGAGCCGCTGATTCCTGGCCAACAATTCATCGGGGCCAATGCCCATTTTCACAGGCGCTTCTATGCTCATGTTGGTCAGGAAGACATCGGCGGCATCGATTAGCCTGAAGAAGACGTCCTTCCCCTTTTTGTTGCTCAAGTCCAAAACTATGCTTCTCTTATTGCGGTTGCTATTCTCGAAGTAATAATTGCGGCCTTTGAGTCCCACCTGAGTGCCGATGATACGCATCATGCCTCGTGCAGGATCCCCGGTCTTGGGTTCTACTTTAATAACATCGGCTCCAAGGTCGCCCAATCTCATGCCAGCGACTGGCCCCTGCTGGAACATTGTTATCTCGACTACTTTCACACCGTCAAGAGGTCCGGCCATATCCTTAACACTCCCAATGCTTATGATGCGTACTTACAAGAACCCTAGGAAGCCTGTAACAGCAACCGAAAACACGGACTAGAGAAACATGGAAGACCCGTGAGGATGGCATCCCGTTGAGCTCCCACAGCAAATGAGTTATCCCATCTTTGCGCTGGCCTCTTGATATCCCAGGTCGAAGGCTTTCAAGTTGACCGGAACAAGCTTGGCGGAAAAGTGACGCTCAATCTCGGCTCTTACAGTTGTTATCTTTACCGGCACTGCATCAGTCGCAAGCAGTGCGCCCAGCATGACAATATTTGCCGCCAGATGGCTTCCAGCCCTTCTGGCCAGTGCAACTGCATCCAGGGCAACCACTTTGCCAGCAGCACCCACCAGTTTTTCTACTATCTGCTCCGGGCTTGGATAGCTGCACTTGCCAAGAGTGACCATGAAGGGAGTAACCACCTCCATAGAGATAATAGCCAGGCTGGGCGACGACAAGCACGAGACGTATCTCAGTGCCTCGGAAGGCTCCATGCTCACAAGAACATCGCACATACCCGTCGTGACCAACGGCGCGGAAATGCTATCCCCGATTCTAACGATGCTCGATACTGAACCACCTCGGACCGCCATCCCCAGCACCTCGGAGCCGTGCACTTTCAGCCCGTCGGCCACTGCCGCAACTCCGAGCAGTTCCGACAGTAGTACTACTCCCTGTCCACCGACACCGGCAATCACAATGCTGCACTCTTTGCCTTTTGACATCGCTACTCCTGCACAATAGCTTTGTAAGGACAGACGCGAGAACAGAGGCCACACCCCGGGCACATCGAAGCGTCTATCACCTTCTTGCCGTCCTGCTTCAGTATCGCCGGACACCCCAAAAGAGCGACGCAGGTATTGCACTTCTCGTTGCACCTGTCCTCTAATACCCTTAATACCCTGTAAGGGACAATCGCCTCACCCTTTTTCTTCTTTTCCCGTTGAAGCACAATCACGCATGGACTGCGCATTACCACCACCGCCGGCCCATCGAATCTCATGGCCTTTTCCAGCACCTCGATCGCCATTTTTAAGTCGAACGGATCGGCAACCTCGACAAATTTCACGCCGCATGCCCTCGCGACATCCTCGATCTTTACCGCATCCGTAATCTCTCCAGTCGCCGTGTTGCCAGTGCCGGGATGCGGCTGGAAACCGGTCATGGCAGTGGCTGAATTATCTAGCACCAGCATCGTTATTCTTGCCTTGTTGTAGACGGCATTGATCAGGGGTGGTATGCCGGAGTGAAAGAAGGTCGAGTCCCCCAGATGGGCTACTATTGGAGCCTTCAGGACGTGGGCTAGTCCGTTGGCAATTCCGAAGCTGCCGCCCATACAGATAACTGAATCCACCGACTCTAATGGAGGGTTGTTGGCTAGGGTGTAGCAGCCAATATCGCTTGGATAGATCGGTTCAACTCCGTCGCCGTAGTCCCTTGCCACTCGCTTCGAGGCGATCTTGATTACATAGTTGGATGCGCGGTGGGGACATCCTGGGCACAGAGCCGGAGGACGTAGCGGTATCATTCCCGCTACGTCCTGAGCCAGTTTATCTGCGACCGCGAAGCTTGTTGGAATCGGCCGGTTAGCGAGCTTGCCTATGGCCTCGATAACTGCTCTCGTGGAAAGCTCACCGATCAGCGGTATCATGTCCTTGCCGTGGACCTTCAAAGTGATGCCGCTTTCCTGGGCCAGGGCTTTTATATGCGTCTCGACAAACGGTTCGAGTTCTTCTACAACCAGCACTTCCTCGACTGAGAGCAACAACTGCGAAACAAGCTTTGCTGGAAGCGGATGTGGAGTCCCGATCTTCAGCATGCTGATCCTATCGTTGAGGTCAAGGACATTCAGTGCCTCAACCACATAGGCATAAGAAAGACCGCTGGCGACAACCCCCAATTTTGCCCCGGCTGCCAGTCTCAATTGGTTGAACGGCAACTCGTTCACCGCATGCCTGATCCGGGCGAACCTTTCCAACATGAGCGGCTTGTTCTTCCGGGCGACTGCGGGCGTATAGACCATGCGAGCAGGGTTCTTTTCAAAAGAGGCCTCCCTCCTGGTCCGGCTGATCTCACCCAGCACGACATCGCTACGGCCATGCCCGATCCTGGTTACGGACCTGAACATGAACACCTGCCCGAATTGCTCAGACAAACCGAAGGCGGAAGCCATCATGTCTTTGGCTTCTTGAACGGAAGATGGTTCCAACACTGGTACGTAGGCTTGTTCAGCGACGTAGCGGCTATCCTGTTCGTTCTGAGAGCTCCACATCCATGGGTCATCAGCCGCGACAAGGACCAGTCCACCCTTTGCTCCCATGTAACTGGCTGTCATCAGCGAATCATGGGCAACATTGACGCCAACATGCTTCATCGACGCCAGCGCGCGCAACCCGCAGATCGAGGCCGCCAGAGCGACCTCGAAGGCCACCTTCTCGTTAACTGACCATTCAGCGTAAATGCCGAGTTCCCCGGCTACTTCCGCCAACGTCTCCAGTATTTCGCTTGAAGGCGTTCCGGGGTAGGCAGCGGCAACCTGCACACCAGCTTCTATGGCGCCACGGGCAATGGCCTCATTGCCGAGCATATACAGCTTTTCCCCCTGAGCATCGGAAGCGATCGTCGGTCTAGTTGCTTCTTGCAAGCAAGTCTCCTTAACTTCCAGAACGATTAGAGCGCCATTGTACCCCATCTTGCGACGTACTTCGACTCCACATCCCGGTTTATCCAACCATTAGGCCACCTTCCGGAGAGGATTCTACCCACCTCTTGAGCCGGGGCAAGGCTAGCGTCGGTCCAGGAACGCTCCGAGTAGTGTGCGGAGTGGCCGGTAAGCACAACGTTGTCCAGTTTGAGCAAAGGGTTGTTCATCTTCGCAGGCTCCATCTCCAGCACATCCAGGGCAGCGCCAGCAATGCGGCCTTCGACAAGGGCCATATACAGCGCAGCCTCATCAACGAGTTGTCCCCGTGCCGTGTTGATTAGATAGGAAGTCGGCTTCATTAGCTTGAGTTGGGCGGCGCCAAACATATGCCTGGTCTCAGGCGTAAGCGGCGCATGGGCGGAGATGAAGTCAGATTCCCTCAGCAACGTCTCCAGACTTGCCGGTTCAACCCCCGTCTGACGCATAGCCTCCTCCGGGCAAAATGGGTCATAGGCCAGTACCCGAAGTCCAAAGGCCTTGGCTTTTGGCACCAGTATCCTGGGTATGCGCCCGAACCCGACCAGTCCGAGAGTCTGGCCTCGTAGCTGGTTGATCCCATGCCATGCAGCTTGCATTTCCGGGCCATGGAAGACGCGCCACTCACCAGACTTCACTATCTTGTCCAGCCTGATCAGCTTGCGGGCACAGGCCAACAGCAGCGCCATAGCATGGTCGGACACTTCGTCGGACGAATTCCCCGGCATGTTGGCAACGCAGATGCCGTGCTCGGTGGCCGCAGCGATATCTATATTGTCATACCCGACCTTCGGAGTGAAAATGAGCCGGCACACCTTCAAGTTAGATATGACCCTGCGCGTGCACGGCTCCACCTCGACAACGGCAGCATCGGCGTTGCCGAGCGCTGCAATGACCTCGTCTTCAGTACGGGCAGGTTTTTCTACATAATCGATTTCCCGCTTAGCAAACCCATCCACGTCGTACTTGATGGGGAGAGTTTTTGTCGCCACAACCCTGAAATTCGCCACCACAAGAGTCCTTGCCTAATATTCAACCTGTGCTGACTTAACACTATGCGAGATGGAACCGCCTGCGCTGATAACAGTTCCACACTGATAAGCTTGGGTCCGTATTGACATGCACAGATGGCTGATATATATTTGGTACTATTCGTAATAAGACTGTCTTTCATACTACGACATGAGAAATGGCCTTGTCAACCTTTTCACAAGTACCTGACAGCGTCCTGCATTCTGCCCGGTGCGGCGTACGCCGCATCCAGCGCTACGTACGTTCAGGCCTCGTTGGACCGGCCCAGGCGGTTGATTTCCAGCACCATCTGGTTGAGCCGTCCGGCGCTGCGCTTGTTGTAAGCAAAGGCGATCCTAGGTTTAGACAAGATGTCCGGCTCATCCTTCTCCTGGGGCAGGGCCGAAGTCTTCAACACCCCACCCGAGGCAATTATGTCGGGGAAAGACTCGGTCAACTGCCTGAGGTCTTCGTCGCGCATTTCCTTTTCGAGCCGTATCACCAGGGTTTCCCCCACCTGGCGCATTGAATGGTAGGTAGAGTAGTAGTATCTGACCCATTCCAGGACCTCCTCCGGGGAATGGACGATGCGGTAAAAGGAGCGGTCTTCCGGATAGATGTAGCCATGATTCAGAAGCTCCTGGTTCACGAACCGGTCCCACGTTTCCCAGTAGTGGCCGTCCGGCAGGTCTATCAGAAGAAGCGGCTTTGGTGTCGCTTTGCCGGTCTGAACCAGGACCAGGACCTCGAAGGCCTCGTTCTGGGTGCCGAACCCGCCAGGGAAAAGGGCAAAGGCACTGGCTTCCATGACAAAGAACAGCTTGCGCGTGAAGAAGTACTTGAATGTCACTAACTTCGGATCGTCCTGGAACACCTTCGCCGGGCCTCTTTCGTAAGGGAGCACTATGCCCACTCCAAAGCTGTTCTCCGGCCCGGCTCCCTCTATACCAGCTTCCATTATGCCTTCCGCGGCGCCTGTGATGACCATGTAGCCCTGGCTGGCCAATAAACGGCCAAGATCACTGGCCATCTTGTAGTACGGATCATCCCTAAGCACACGGGCCGAGCCGAATATGGACACTTTCCTTGTGTTTTCGTACGGCTCGAAGACCCGCGAGGCATGGCGGAATTCAACTATGGCGCGGTTGATGATCTTGAGATCAAGGACATCCAAGTTGTCCCGCCGGCATTTCAATGCGTTGATCAGAAGTTCTTTGTAAAGAACCGACCGCATGCTATCGCCCCTCGCGGTCAGCACATCACGTGTCTCGTTCAACAAGCGCTCGACCGCATCCGGTTTCAGCTCCGGCATAAGATGTGCTCCCTATCGGCAACTGCGCGCTGCGTCCAGAGACTACCCTTCACCTAGTATTTGGACGTACCGCATTCGGTCATCTTGCCTGTCACGAGAAAGATGACTCGCTCCGCTATATTCGTGGCCCGGTCGGCGATACGCTCCAGGTTATGCGCTGCCCATAGCAAATGTGTGGCCCGGTCGATCGTCCTCGGGTCCTGTAGCATGAACGTCAGTAGTTCGCGGTAGACCTGGTCGTAGAGTTGGTCCACCTCGTCATCGTCGGCACAAACTTTCCCAGCCGCCTCCACATCACGGCTCACCAGCGCATCGAGACTGCGCCGCAGCATATCGTTGGCCCTCTGCGCCATGCGTGGTATGTCCACCAGGGGCTTCAGAGTAGGCTGGTCTCCGATCATTAGGCTTATTTTCGCAATCCCTTCGGCGTGGTCCGCCATGCGCTCCAAATCGACGATGATGTTGATGATGGCGATGATGAACCGCAAGTCACTGGCGACGGGTTCCTGCGTGGCTATCGTCTGTATGCACTTTTCTTCTATCTCGAGGCGTTTCTTGTCGACTATCGTGTCGTCTTCTACCACCTTTCGTGATAGCTGCAGGTCCCTGTTCTTCAGTGCTTCCACGGACTTCTCAATCGCCTTTTCGACCATGCTGCCCATCAGCAGCATGTTGTCCTGAAGGTCTTTTAGCTTCTGATCTAGTTCTCTGCGGGTCATCCTGCCTCCTTATCCAAACCGCCCAGTTATGTAATCTTCAGTGCGTTTGTCTTTAGGGTTTGTAAACATCTGCGGGGTCGGGCCGAACTCGATCAGTTCACCGGCTCTATCCTCGGCTGCTAGCATGAACCCTGTGAAGTCAGACACTCTAGCTGCCTGCTGCATGTTATGCGTCACTATCACGATCATGTATGTTTCCCGCAGACTGCGGATAAGGTCTTCTATCTTCATAGTGGCTATCGGGTCCAGCGCGGAGCACGGCTCATCCATCAGCAAGACTTCCGGTTCCACTGCCAGTGCCCGGGCAATACACAGGCGCTGTTGCTGGCCCCCGGAGAGGTCAGTGCCCGTGTTGCGCAGCTTATCCTTCACCTCGTCCCACAGCGCGGCATGGCGAAGGCTGCGTTCCACTATCTCGGCAAGCCGTGAGCCTTTCATGCCTCCGTTGAGCTTTATGCCCGTGGCCACGTTGTCAAAGATCGACATGGTAGGAAATGGATTTGGCCGCTGGAACACCATGCCAATGCGCCGGCGCAATTGTACGGGGTCTGTGCCAGGAGAATAGATATCCTTGCCATCCAGGAGCACCTGGCCACTCACCCTTGCCCCCGGAACAGTCTCGTGGAGCCGGTTGAAGCAACGTATTAATGTCGACTTGCCGCAACCCGATGGCCCGATTATGGCCGTCACGTGCTTGGGCTCAAAGTGAATATTGATATTGCGTATCGCCAGTAGTCGGCCATACCAGGCATTCAGGCCAATTGAGACTAGGCCCTCCTGCACACCCCCGTTGCTGACCTTTCTCTCTTCGTCCCGAACCGGCACTGTAACGCCAGTTGGGAGCGGGGATGACTTGATCATCCTTCCTCCTGCTTGACTCATCTGCGTTTCCTGGTGAGAATCCTCACTACCACGCTGGTTATCAGCACCAGGGCTATTAATACCAGCGCTGCGCCCCAGGCCTGGGACTGCCAGTCCGAGTACGGAGAGATGGCATAGCGGTATATCTGCAGCGGCAACGCGGCCACCGGGTTGTCCAGCCCTTGGAACCCCAGCCTGTTGCCAAAAGCAGTGAACAGCAGCGGAGCCGTCTCCCCAGCGACCCTGGCCATACCAAGCATAATGCCCGTTACTACCCCGGTCAAGGCGCCAGGCAGAACAATACTCAGTATAGTGCGCCACAGCGGTATACCCAGCGCCAGCCCGGCCTCGCGGATGGTTGTTGGGACCAATCGCAAAGACTCTTCCGCTGTCCTGGCTATTATGGGCATCATTATGAAAGCCAGTGCTATTCCACCCGACAGGGCGGAGAAGCTGCCCATTCTTATTACCACCAGGGCATACACGAACATGCCTATGACTATGGAGGGCACACCGAAGAGAACGTCAGCGGTGAACCGGACTACCGAGCCAAACCGGTGGCCACCGAACTCAGACAGGTAGATCCCTGCCAGCAAACCAACAGGTATGCCGATGACACAGGCCAGCCCCACCAGCAGCAGCGTGCCCAGTATGGCGTTAGATATGCCACCTCCTGTCTCACCCACAGGTTGGGGAAGAGAGGTGAGGAACTGGAGATTTATGGCTGGTGCACCCTTGGCGATGGTGTAGGATAGTATGGCGATGAGCGCTACCGTGGCTGTGATCGCGCACAGGCCGCACAGCCCCAGCATGATCCAGTTCGTAGCCTTACGTGTTGCATAAGTGCTCATGTCTTCAGTCGGCCTCCTACCCCGCGGGTGGCTCGCCAGACCAGGAGCCGGGCCATAATATTCACCAGCAGCGATATTCCCAGCAGCACCAGCCCTATCTCGATCAGGGCCGAGATATAGAGGTCGCTGGTGGCCTCCGCAAACTCCGAAGCAATCTGGCTGGCCATCGTCTGGCCGGGAGCAAAGAGGGAGGGGCTGATCTTGAAAGCGTTGCCGATAACCATGGTTACGGCCATGGTCTCCCCCAGGGCGCGACCCAGCCCCAGTATTATGGCCCCAACAATGCCGGACCTGCCGTAAGGCAGCACGGCTCTCCAGATAGTCTCCCACTTCGTGGCCCCCAGCGCCAGCATGGCTTCTTTCTGAGTTGAGGGCACCATACGGATGATATCCCTCGTGGTGGCGGTTACCAGCGGGAGTATCATTATCGCCAGGATGATGCCAGCAGAGAGTACACCTACACCGAACCTTGGCCCTTGGAACAAAGGCAAAAAACCGAGGTAGTCGCCTAACACCCTTTGCAGCGGGTCTCGTACCAATGGGACAAGAACGAACAGACCCCATATGCCATAGACCACGCTGGGTATGGCAGCCAGCAACTCCACCAGGAAAGAAACAACGTTGCCCACAGGAGAGGGTGCCAATTCGGTCAGGAAGATGGCAGCTCCGATGCTCAACGGCACTGCTATCAGGAGCGCGAGAAGGGAGGTGACTATCGTGCCGAAGATAGCCGGCAATGCGCCGAACTCCTCGGTGACAGCGTCCCAGGTCGTCCCAGTCAAGAATCCGGCGCCGAACCTCTCCAATGATGGCAGAGCTACAATCGTCATCTGGTACACTATGAGCAGCATCAGGGCGATGATCGCAAGGGCGGCAAGGAAGGTGACGGCCGGGAACACTGCATCGCCCCGCATTCCCGCCGCCCCAGGGAACGGCAGCCGGAGCACACGCGAGGCTATTGATTTTGGACCTGTCTGCGCTTTCGTACCTGCACTCCTCTTGTGGGTAGCACGATGAACGTCGTGCTACCCAAGAATGTCAACCGTTACCGGTCGAGCAATGGTTGGCCCTGGTAAGTGATGGACTTGATTAGCGCCTCGGTCTTTTTCACTGCGTCGGCGGAGAGGGATGCATACAGCAGTGGCGGCCCATACTTCTGGCCGTCGTGAATGCTCCACCACAGCAGGTCCACCAGCGCCTTACCCTTCACCTGGTCCGTCTGCACCTGGTACGCCAGTATCCAGGTGAAGCCCGATATGGGATAGGCCGCCGGATTGGCTGAGTCGGTTAGCATCACCTTCATGTCATCCGGTAGCTCGACTCCCTGGGCCGTGGCCGTAGTGGCCTCGATCGATGGTGCCACGAAGTTGCCGCTCTTGTTTTTCAACGAGGCAAAGGGTATGTTGTTCTGTGTGGCATAAGCCAGTTCCACATATCCTATGGCCCCCGCGATCTGTTTCACCTGTCCGGCGACCCCTTCATTGCCCTGGCCGCCGATGTCGCCGGGCCACTTCACCGAGGTAGCATTGCCCACCTTATCTTTCCACTCCTGGCTCACCTTGCTCAGGTAGTTGGTGAAGATAAACGTGGTGCCGGAGCCGTCGGAGCGGTGTACCACTGCGATATCATTGGCTGGGATGTTTACGCCGGGGTTCAGCGCGGTTATCCTGGAATCGTTCCATTTGGTCAGCTTTTTCAGGTAGATGTCGGCTAGGATGTCAGCGGTGAGTTTAAGACCGGTGGACAACCCGGGGAGGTTGTATACCACGGCTACTGCGCCGCTGGTCATGGGTATGTGGAGCAGCTTCGCCGGGGCCGCGGCCGATTGGGCATCGGTCATAATGCCGTCGGAGGCGCCGAAGTCCACGGTCTTCTCTGTGATCTGCCGGATGCCGCCGCCGGAGCCGATGGACTGGTAGTTAACATCGACGTTGGAAATCTTGCTGTACTCCGAGAACATCTTGGAGTACAGGGGGTAGGGGAAGGTAGCTCCGGCGCCGGTGAGGTTAATACGTGCGCCAGACGGCGTTGTGGTCTGTCCGGATGTCGTCACGCCAGGCAGAGTTCCTGATGGCGAGCCGGAGCTGCAAGCAAACGCAACCAGAATTGCTGCCAGCAACGGCAGCAAAAGGATACCAATGAATATTCGTTTTCTTGTGTTTGTCATCTTTCCTTCTTCGATTTTCAGTGCATGCTGGCCAGACTTGCCTGAAGTAGTATAGGACAAGCCGGTTAAGGCACCTTCAACGCATGTTTAACGGAAGGAAAAATGTTTGTTAAGGGGATGTTAAGAGGCCTGCTTACTCGGCTATAGGCAGGGTGAATGTAAAGGAACTGCCGTGTCCCTCTTCGCTCTGGACGGCTATTTCCCCACCGTGCGCCATAACAATATGTTTCGCGATTGCCAGTCCCAGTCCCGTGCCGCCACCGGCTCGCGATTTCTCTACCTTGTAGAACCGTTCGAAGATGTGCGGCAAGTGTTCGGATGCAATGCCTGCTCCCATATCGGACACTGTCAGTGCCAGCTTGTCTCCGGCCGGTTGTGCAGTCGCGGTTATCCTGCCCCCCGGCGCACTGAACTTGATCGCATTATCAAGCAAATTGGACAGCACCTGAAGGACCATATCCTTATCGGCAAATACTGCCGGGAGCTCGGAAGATATCTGCATGGATATCATCAATTGCTTCGCCTCAGCCTTGGAGGAAAGCCGCTGCACTGCCTCCGCGACGAGGGTGTCGACAGGCACTATAGAGGGTGATGGCGCCACCTGGCCACTTTCCAGCCGTGAGAGCTCGAGCAAGTCGGCCACAAGCCTTGCCATCCGATCGACCTCCGAATTTATGCGCCTCAGGAAGTCCCGAGAGGCATCATGGTCTTCCAGGGCCCCCTCTTCCAGAGTGTCGACAGCGGCCTTGATGGATGTTAATGGTGTCCGTAATTCATGGGACACGTTGGCCACGAACTCGCGGCGAGTCTTCTCGAGACGGCGCATTCCGGTAATATCGTGGAGCACGAGCAGTATCCTATTCGCCGCATTCGAGGCCATGGGCGTTGCCGTCACAGCCAGGTATCTCCTGGAACGTAGTAGGTCGATCTCGCCTCCTTGTGGGTGTCCCGTACGTGAACATTCCCTGAGAAGGCCGTGCAACTCAAATTCACGGTCCAGCTCGATCAGGCGCTGCCCGATCGGAAGCGGCCTGCCCAGAAGTTGTTCCGCGGCCGGGTTGGCCAGGGCCACGGTGCCATCCCCATCGGTCATTATGACTCCTTCTGACATTGTCGACAGAACGGCTGATAGTTTATCTCTCTCCGAGCCAAGGTTGGACACCATCTCCCTGAGGCTCTGCGCCATGTCATTGAAGGCTCGGGCTAACTCTCCGGCCTCATCTGGTGAGTCTACCTCTGCCTTGCGGTCCAGCTCGCCCGCAGCAAGTCTGCGAGCGCTCCTCGTGACTTCCCTAATAGCGCGCGTGGTCCGCCGAGCGATGAATGTAGCCAACACGGCAGCCAGCAGGGTTATCGTTCCGGCGGCAAGCAGGACAGTGGCCCTCATTCGAGACAGTGCCGCTTGTGTCTTGCCTGTGGGCAACGCCACCCTGGCCACGCCGGTAATCTGAGTATTGGTCATAATGGGTACGGCGACGTACATCATCTCCTCGCCAAGCGTGGCACTGAGCCTGGTCGAAGCCCCGAAACCTCCGCTTATGGCATCGCGTATCTCAGGTCGTGTTGAGTGATTCTCCATGGCGAGCGGGTCATCGTTGGAGTCAGCGAGAATGGTGCCATCTACGCGAATGAAAGTCACCCTGGCGCCGAAAAGCGCGGCCATCTCCTTCGCGAGTTCCTCAAGCCCCCGATCTCCCGGCGGAACGTCGAGATGTCCGCTCACCTCTCTGGCGACCATTCTGGCATCGATGTCCAATTGGGTACGCAGGTCAGTCAAATAGTTATCGCGCACCTGCGTCACCAGGTACGCGCTGACGAGCCCCATTGTTACGAGGATAAGAGCAATATAGGAAAGAGCAATACGCCAGGCCTGAGTGTGGAATATTGCTCGAAGTTCGGCCATGCTACCCTTCAAACCTGTAGCCAACTCCACGGATGGTGCTGATGCGCGTTGGCCGGGCCGGGTCTGCCTCTATTCTTTCTCTGAGCCAGCGTACATGGACATCAACCGTACGCGTATCAACCTCCACCTCGTAGCCCCATACCTGGGCCAAAATGAGCTCGCGCGTGACAGCCCTACCCCGGTTACTCATTAGAAAAACGAGCAGGTCGAACTCCTTCGGTTTCAGTTCCAACTCCCGGCCATGCAGCCACACCTTGTGCGCTACGACGTCTGCCTTCAGGTCTCCACGGGTCAAGGATTGCGGCTCTTCTGAATTCGAGGCCGGTGTCGGCCCTTCAGCACGGCGAAGCAGCGCCCTGACCCTTGCCACCAACTCGCGCATGCTAAAGGGTTTGGTCACGTAGTCGTCAGCTCCAACTTCAAGTCCCACGACTTTGTCCACCACCTCATCCCTGGCAGTGAGCATGAGTATAGGCACGGACATATCTTTTCGGAGGATACGGCACACTTCCAGGCCATCCAGTCCGGGAAGCATGATGTCGAGGAGGATAAGGTCCGGACGGCTGGCCTTGGCCAGCGCCACGGCCTTTTCGCCGTCCGCTGCGGCAGTTACCCTATAGCCCTCCGCAGTGAACTTGTAGCGGAGCGTTTCTCGGAGGTTTTCCTCGTCCTCCACAACCAGGATTTTCTTCTGCGTGGTTGGCCCCAGAGATCTGTTCTGAAGTTCATGCATCTCAGTACTTGCAGGTATATTATACCCGCATATCATGCTGCATGCCTGGCCCCAACCTGTGGCCGGTGCGGTTGGTCCCGTGATTACGATTTAGGGTTTCGTGGCGACCGCGTCGGCAGCACTATCCAGGCCACTATCGTGGCGATGAAAAACACTGTGCCGATAATGATCTCCATGTTCCAACTCCTTGCCAGTTAGTCAACACCACGGATGAATACCTCTTCAAAGAGCAGTGTCCCCATATTCACCGGTCCGTACCCGATAAACATTGGCCACAGGCATGACGAATACCTTGCCATCACCGATGTTGCCGGTGCGAGCGTTGGTTATTATTATGTCTACTACCCGCTGGGTATCAGCATCGCGGCATACTACCTCGATCTTCGCTTTGGGCAGCATGTCTATCGAAGCCCGCTCCCCGGTGCGCCCTACGTGAACAACTCCACGCTGCCGTCCCCGGCCGGTTACCGGCACGACGTTCAGCCCGGCGAAACCTGCTTCCGCCAAGGCGTCTTTCACTCTGTCAACGCGCTCCGGCCGGATAATAGCTTCAACTTTGTTCATCACTTCTCCTTATTGCACGTATGCACGCTCACCATGCTGGCTGAGGTCCAATCCTCGCTCTTCCTCACGTTCATCTACCCTCAATCCTATTAGCCTATCCACCAGCCACAGGATACCGAGGGTCATGCCGAACGAGAATGCCCAGGCTACCAACACCGCCAGCGCCTGCTTGCCCAATAATGTAGTCCCGCCGTACACCAGCCCGTTCGCGCCGGTGCTATTGATGGCGAGGTTGGCGAACAACCCTGTGGCCAGTGCACCCCACGTTCCGCCCACCCCATGACATGCCCAAACATCTAGGGCATCGTCGGCATTCCTCCAACCCGAGCGTATTCGGGCGGCCACGTAGCTGATGATGCCAGCCCCGAGCCCTATGATAACGGCTGACATCGGCCCGACGAAGCCCGACGCCGGGGTTATGGCGACCAGCCCGACGACCGCACCCGAGGCCGCTCCGATGACGCTAGGAGCGCCACTCAGCCACCAGGACATAGTCATCCACGCCAGAGCGCCCATGGCTGCTGCTGTATTGGTAACCACAAAGGCGTTAACGGCAAGAGCGTTGGCTCCCAGGGCACTGCCGGCGTTGAAGCCGAACCAGCCAAACCACAACAGCCCGGCTCCCAGCACAACAAACGGTATGTTGTGTGGCTCTTTTGCTTCTTTCCCGTAGCCCAACCGTGGCCCGATGTACAACGCGGCGGCAAGGGCGGCTACGCCGGAACTGATATGGACAACTGTGCCTCCCGCGAAGTCCAGTGCTCCCATGTTGCGCAGCCACCCGCCGGCACCCCACACCCAATGCGCCAGAGGACTGTATACCAGGGTAGACCACAATATTGTGAAAACAAGGAAGGACTTGAATTTGATCCGCTCAGCGAATGCCCCGGATATTAAGGCTGGCGTAATAATGGCGAACATCGCCTGGTAGATCATGAAGGCCTGGTGTGGTATCGTAGCCGCGTATTCCGAGTTGGGGTCAGCCCCCACACCGTTTAACCCGAACCACTCCAGCCCGCCTATGATGTGCGCCTTGTCAGGGCCGAAGGCCAGCGTGTAACCCCAGAGCACCCACTGCACGCTCACGACAGCTATGATGACGAAGCTGTGCATGATGGTTGAGAGGACGTTCTTGCGCCCCACAAGCCCTCCATAAAAGAAGGCCAGTCCTGGTGTCATCAGCAGCACAAGCGCCGCCGAGGCCAACATCCAAGCCGTATCGCCAGTATCTATTTGCATGTCCTCATCCTTTCGAGTGGCTGAATTCTTGCTGGTGGCTGTCATATTAGTCGCAGGCGATTTCCAGGCGATTACGCTCCGATTTCCGGATGGTTACACCGTTGTTAAGGGTATGTTAAGCTTCTCCGAAATGCAGATGTTCTCTCCACCGGTCGTGCTGTCCCAACCTCTTACTTGTAGAGCACGCACGCCCTTATACATCGAAAAAGTTGGGAAACCTACACCCTGCACATGAGCAGAGCAAACCATTTTCACACTTCGTGCACATCGCTGTGCAATAGCATTGTTACCGGATGCCTAGGACCAAATATTTAATAAGGAGGTGGAGAGAATGAAAAGAATGAAGGGGGTCGGACGCCTTTTCGCGGTAGCGTCAGCAGTAGTAATCACTCTTATGGTTCTTACTGCAGGTATAGTTCAAGCAGGATGGGAATGGTGTGATGATCCAATAATCTCCATTGGCAATAGTACAGTCAACATCTCGTTCCTAAGTGACGGAGGGACGCAGAATTACAGTTCCTCCGTGACAGTCACAGTGCCAGAAGGTGTCACAGCAAAAGTGCTTGATGCCCAAGGCTCTTCCGTGACCCTTGCAACCTCTAATGCTCTCAAGGTGAAAAACAACTCCGTCCAGGTTGCGATAAGTGCGCTCGTCACCGGACCTGCCGGAGACGAATCCGGGATCAAGGTTCAGGTTACCGCCAACGGCCGAGTCCTCGGCCAGGCTGTGGGTAAGGTCGGTCAAGAAATCATGCTCACAGTTGGTGTCCCCACCCGGTAAAGATGTCTTTAGGAATTGTGGTGCGCTTGGCGCACCTCTCCGGTCGACCAGGTTGCTGGAGAGTTCAATAGTCCTGCTTTGTGAGGCAGTGTAATATGTCTCAATCAAGGGGACTGGGCCTGAGGTTATACATAACGCTGGTGATAGCCCTGGGGACAGTGGTTGCCGTGGTTAACGTGCTACGGCAACCGATGCCCGAGTCTGTGCCCTTTGTCGTGGCGGCCATGCTAGCGGCGCTTGTAGGACTGGCGGGTGCCTTCCCTGTGGCCCTGGGGCCAAAGGTAAAGACTAATGTGGTCGCCGCTCCGGCCTTTGCGGCGGTGCTGCTATTACACCCTGTAGTCGCCGCAACGGTCGTCGGCATAGGCGTGCTTGGCTCACAATTAGTACTGAAGCGACACGGGCCCAACATCATGTTCAATACAGCTACCTCCTTCCTTTATGTGGGGGTTGCTGGCTTGACCTACCGTGCACTCAATGCGTCAGGTGCTTTTGCCTTCTCCTGGCCGGCCGGCCTGGTCGCCGTAGCAGCATCTGGAGCCGTGTTCTACACCCTGAACCGGGCTGTTGTTTCAGGAGCTGCGGCCATACAGAAGGGGGCCGGCGTTATACGTTCCTGGCTCCGCCAGTGGCGCGAGGACGGTGCCCAGGAGCTTGCGCTGCTGTCGATCGGCCTTGTCGCGGCCCTGACATCCCAACTCAGCCCTTGGTCGTTGGTGCTTCTGGTCATACCGGTATTTGCCGTTCAGAAGGCTTTTGCACAGGTGGTGATGCTCAGCAACTGCCTTGAGGACAAGATGAAGCGTCTCTTAGGCACCCAGGCCCAACTGGCACAAGCGGCCAGGACAGCCTCTCTTGGCACCTTCGCCTGCGGCATAGGCCATCAGATTAACAACCCCATATTCGCCATTAGAGGCAGGACAGAACTGCTGTTGGATGGAGCAGAAAAGCATCTCAAGACCGATGAGGCCAGGGAGAGCCTCAAGACCATACAGCAGATGGCCGATCGTGTGGCTGGCATAGCCCGGTGCATGCTGGTGCCGTCACGTGCCTCGGATGATGGGGAAACCTGTACGGATGTCAACGAGGCACTGGATACCATGCTGAACGTACTGGACACTAAGGTCTCATCCTCGAAGGTAACCGTCCTGAAGGACTACCAGGAAAATCTTTCGGCAGCACCTGGAGAGGCCATCGAACTGCAAGAGGCCTTCGGCAATCTGATCTCCAACGCCTGCGATGCAATGCCCCAGGGAGGCATTTTGAAAATAACCACGAAAAGTACAGAGTCTCGCATAGTTGTCGAGATCAGCGACACGGGGGTCGGCATACCCGAAGAAAACATACCCCGGCTGTTCGATCCGTTCTTTACCACAAAGAAAGGGACCTTGGGGTTCGGATTAGGGCTCTACGTGGTGAAAAGCGTTATTGAGGCTCGAAAGGGGAGGATCCTTGTGGAGAGCCAACCAGGAAAGGGTTCTACTTTCCGCCTCATACTTCCGGCAGTGGATGCCGTCCGCAGCCAGAACGGAACTGACATCGACGTATCTGTGCCAGCCCATTATCGCGCATCCGTCAAGCACGCAGCGCTGCAGGACCACGCCGCAACCTCGCACCCGGTGTAGAGATCGTACGCCTCTTTAGCCTGACAGGGACCGACGCCGGTCCCTTTTCTGTTTACAAACCCTGTCTCCACATAGCGATAATGTTGTATACTCTATCGTTGCGCAAGGTCGCGAAATACCGTGCAGATATGAACCAAACGACTACGACACAACCGCTACGTTGGGAGGATAGCAAGCTCGTCATACTCGACCAGCGTCGGCTTCCAGGCGCCATCGAGTTCATCGAGGCATCCGACTACCTCCAAGTGGCAGATGCTATCAAGGAAATGTGCGTAAGGGGCGCGCCGGCCATTGGTGTAGCCGGTGCCTACGGAGCCGTGCTGGGGGCGCTGAAGGTCCAGACGCAAGACCGTGAGGCATTCCTGAGACAGCTCCGTAATATTGTAGATACGCTATTGAGGACCCGACCTACAGCTGTCAATCTCCGGTGGGCCCTGGAACGCATAGAGCTGGCAGCAGAGCGTGGGTCGGACGTTTCTGGTATTAAGGCATTGATAACGGAGGAGGCCAAAAAAATACATCGTGAAGAGGCGGACGCCACAGACCGCTTGAGCGAGTATGGCGCAGACCTGATAGCTGGCTGCGCCACGATTATGACTCACTGCAATGCCGGAGCGCTGGCGACCTGCGGCTGTGGCACAGCGTTGGGCGTCATCCGCGCCGCTGCCAGGCAGGGCAAAATAGAACGCGTAATAGTCGACGAGACGCGTCCGCTGTTCCAGGGAGCCAGGTTGACAGCCTGGGAGCTAAAACAGGAAGGCATACCGGTCACTCTCATAGTAGACTCTGCGGCAGGACACTTTCTGTCCAGGGGGCTCGTGAACTGCGTCATTGTGGGAGCAGATAGGATAGCTGCAAACGGCGACACAGCAAACAAGATAGGCACCTATAGCGTAGCAGACCTGGCATCAGAAAATGGCGTGCCGTTTTATGTCGCCGCGCCGGTAAGCACGGTCGATTTATCCCTCAGTTCGGGCGACCAAATACCTATCGAAGAGCGCCGCCCCGAAGAGGTAACTGGCATCGGCAGCACACGCTTTGCCGCCACAGGGATCCAGGTGGCCAACCCAGCGTTCGACGTTACACCATCACGCTATATTACAGCTATCATCACAGATAGGGGCGTCGCCCGCCCACCGTATCAGGTCTCACTGAGCAGGCTTATTAAAGGTCATGCATAAGTCTGAGGAGGAAGGAATGCACCAAGCAACGGTCGGAATCATAGGGGGCAGCGGACTGTATAAGATAGAAGGTTTGACCGATGTCGAGGAGGTCAGGCCCGAGACCCCATTTGGCATGCCCAGCGATGAGATAGTTCTGGGTACGCTCGAAGGCGTTCGGGTGGCTTTTCTGCCACGGCACGGCCGAGGGCACCGCATAAGTCCTTCAGAGCTGCCATCCAGGGCCAACATATTCGCCTTGAAGTCGTTGGGCGTACAATGGATAGTAGCCGTGAGCGCCGTGGGAAGTCTGCAGGAGAAGTTCAAGCCTCTGGATATCGTCGTGCCGGACCAATTGATCGACCGTACCAAAGGACGGCCAAGCACGTTTTTTGGCAATGGGCTGGTGGTCCATGTGAGCTTTGCCGACCCGTTCTGCCCTGACCTGAGCAAAGTATTGTACGACTCAGCCAGGGAAGCAGGCGTCACAGCCCATAAGGGGGCCACATGGGTCATAATGGAAGGGCCGCAGTTCTCGACAAGGGCCGAATCAAATCTACACCGTTCCTGGGGAGCAGACCTTATCGGCATGACGGCCCTGCCAGAAGCCAAATTGGCCAAGGAGGCAGAAATCTGCTATGCGAGCCTAGCCTGCGTCACAGACTATGATTGCTGGCAGCAGAGTTGTGAGGCGGTGACAACTGAAATGATACTGTCAAACCTTCAGAAGAATGTGGAAAACGCCAAGCACATCATCAAGCTCGCTATACCCCGTATACCGGGAACCAGGGGCTGTGATTGTGCCAACTCACTGAAGAACTCCATTGCGACTGACCCCAGCCGCATTCCTGCGGAGTTGAAGCGCAAGATGGAGTTGTTGATTGGGAAATATGTTTCCTAGGCAAAGCGTATGAAATCAGGCATTACATTCGGCTGCTTGCCGACGGCCATCGGCAGCATGCCAAATACGGAGCCAGCCGCAGCATGTCGCGAGGTTCTGAAGTACTTGCCCCAAATACCGGCATGGCCTCAGCTTCCGCTGCGATCGCCCCTGGAAAACCAATATGTCCAGGCCAGTGAAGGCTTTCCGGGCGTAACTGCCGAAGGCGGCCACATGCAGTTGAACAGGTATACCTTTGACGAGCGGGTGGAAACACTGTATCAGGCATATCTAGCCCGGGACTACGGCTGTTGCCCGATCAGCGATAAGTATGCCGCCGGCATGCATGCCTTCCATTCCATTGCCAACGGAGGACCAATAGCGGTCAAGGGCCAGATGACTGGGCCTGTAACCTGGGGGCTTGGGCTCACCCAGCCAGATCAGAAACCGGCCATATACGACGATACCATCTCTGACGCTGTGGCCAAATTCTTGAATCTCAAAGCGATGTGGCAGGAGAATTTCCTCCGGGAGATATGCCCCAGGACAATAATCTTCCTGGATGAACCTTCACTTTCGTACTTCGGTTCGGCATTTGTGTCGTTATCGAAAGAGCAGGTGCTGAAACTCCTGAACGAGGTGTTCCAGGGCCTTTCCGGGTTGAAAGGTGTGCACTGCTGAAGCAACACTGATTGGTCGGTGCTGCTGGAGGCAGCCACAGATGTAGTGAGCTTCGACGCTTATGGGTTCGCTGAGAATTTCAACCTGTACCCTGCTGAAGTAGCTGCCTTCTTGGGCCAGGGCGGCACCATAGCATGGGGCATAGTGCCTAACACCGAACGCGGACTGCTTGGCGAAACGATCAGCAGCCTGCGAGACCGGCTTGAGGATGCAATGGCCCCCCTCACCAGGAAGGGAATACGTTACCGGCAGTTGCTGGAGCAGGCGCTTCTGACCCCGTCATGCGGCTTGGCTGGGCTGTCCACTGAAATGGCAGGCCAAGCCCTGGAGCTACTGGCCGATCTATCTGCCAACGTGAGAAGGAAACATAGTCTTTAGGGCCTGCGACGATATGCGAATCGAGCTTCACACAAGCGACGGAACAAGAGTGCCCTTCGACCCTAAAGTGGGCGGCTTCAACTGCACTCGCACCATACCGTGTATGCAGTGCGGAACATGTTGTTCCAGGTATCAGGCGCCGATAGGTATAGACGAGGCAGGCAGAATCGCGGCACAGCTGGGGATACTCCTAGGTGCATTCCTCAAGGAATATGTACAGCCATATCCCATGAGGTCGAACGAGTACCTGATCCGCCATAAGGATGGTGGCTGCCTCTTCCTGCGCAGAGAAGGTAGCCGCGCTTATTGTTCTATACACGAGTTCAAGCCCGATGTTTGCCAGGCCTGGATACCGAGCCTGGAAAGGAAGGAGTGCCGCGAGGGCTTGAAGCAGCTCGGCGCCACCACCACGCCACTGCTGAGGCCAAGCGACTTGAATCTTTCCACTGAGAACCTGGCAGCTTTTTGTGATACACTGCGTGATCAGAATACCGAAAATGCCAACGAGGTAACATCATAGGAAGGATAGAAAGCAGGGATGAATAAGAGAAAGCGCGTTGCAGCAGTGAAGCACCGCCATCACGTCAAGAAGCTCAAGGAAAAGCGCAGACTGGTGAGAATAGCAACAGGCGCGCCAGCCGTGGCGGAAGTTCACAGGCGACGGCAACAGCAGAAGAGAGAAGTCGAAGCTGCACAGGAGGTAAAAGAGACTAAGCGCAAGGCGCCGTCTGCCAAGGCGAGCGAGACGGTAGAGAAGGCTCCAGCCCGAGAGCACAAGGCACCCCCGCGAGAGGCGCCAAAGGAAGCACCGGCGGCCAAGGAGACAAAGAAGCCCAGGAAGGCTCCGCCGGAGGCAGCCGAAGGAGCGCAGCAGGCCAAGAAAGCCGCGCCTGCTGAGGAACGCCCCAAGAAGCCAAAGGCGCCAAGGCCACCGCGAAAGGTTGAGGCGTCCAAAGGCACTGGTGAAACTCCTCAACAGAGCGAGGAGGGCCAGTCCGAGTCGAGCCCCGAAAAGGCCGCCTGACCCGGAGCCGTGTCGATCTGTATACACAGGGCTGAGGACCCTAAGATGGCCCATAGAGTGCTGCTTCTCACCGGAGCACCGGGCACGGGCAAGACTACTATCATTAAGAAGGCCGCCAGCGAAGCGTCCTCGGCCGGCGGCTTTTACACTGAGGACATGCGGGAGGACGAGCGGCGAGTAGGGTTCAGGCTGGTGACCCTGTCCGGACCAAGCGCTGTCTTCGCCCATGTCAAGACACGCAGCCCTTACCGGGTCAGCAGATACGGTGTCGATGCTTCCATTCTTGACTCAGTGGCCGTACCCGCACTGGAAGAAGCCACCATGCGGTGCGACCTCATTGTCATGGATGAGATTGGCAAGATGGAACTGGTGTCGGCGAATTTCCGCCGGTCCGTCTTGGCGGCCATGGAGTCAGGCAAACGGGTGCTCGGCACGATAATGCTGGCGCCAAACCCCTGGACAGACGGCATAAAGGCGCGCCCTGAGGTATGCCTGATACACGTGACCAGGTCAAATCGCGATGACGTATTGAAGGAAGTTGTCCAATGGGTACAGGGATCTGGGAAACCGTAGATGAGCGACCTTCGTAAGATCATTGAGGTAATGTTGCGCCCCGAGACCTACCCTCACAGGGTCAAGGACTCGGTTCACATGGTGCAAACGCAGATGTCCGTGGTATTCCTCTCCGGCGCATACGCCTACAAGGTGAAGAAGGCGGTCAACCTCGGCTACCTGGACTACACCACTCTGGACAAGCGAAAGTTCTTCTGCCTGCGGGAGTTGGAACTCAACCGGCGTCTTTGCCCGGATGCATACCTGGACGTTTTGCCGCTGACCATCGAATCCGGCAGCCTGAAGCTGGGAGGCGATGGAGAAGTGGCAGAATATACGGTCAAGATGCGGCAACTCCCTATGGAGCGCATGATGGACAAGCTACTGGTGGAGGGCAGGGTGTCGGCTGATATGGTGCGCGCAGTAGCTGCAAAGGTTGCGGCTTTTCACCAGAAGGCGGCAACCGACCGCCACATCGACTCCTTCGGCGAGCCTTGCACAGTGGTAGTGAATAATGACGAAAACTTTACCCAGACCGAGGAGTACATAGGCCGGACTATCACTGCGGAGCAGTACCGCAAGATCAAAGAATACACTGAGACGTTTATCCGCGATCATGCCCAACTAATGCACGACCGAATAGACCAGGGCAGGATCAGGGACTGCCATGGCGACCTGCACGCCGCTCACGTGTGCTTCGACAACGGCATCTGCATTTACGACTGTATCGAGTTTAACGACCGGTTCAGGTACGCCGACGTCGCCTCCGAGGTTGCTTTCCTGGCCATGGACCTGGACAGGTACGAGCGCCGGGACCTCTCGAACGAGTTCGTCTCAGCTTATATAGCGGCCAGCCAGGATACTACACTCGCTGACATACTGCCTTTTTATAAGTGCTACCGCGCTTACGTCAGAGGCAAAGTGGAAGGCTTCAAGCTTAACGACCCCTATTTGTCCGAGGCTGAGAAGAAAAAGGCATTGAACAGTGCCTGCCGGTATTTCGTGCTGGCTGAGTCTTACGTAGCAAAGAAACTGTTCCTGATCATCATGGTGGGCATGGTAGGTACTGGAAAGACCACGGTCGCGGAACAAATAGCGTCACGGCTGGGTGCTACGGTGATATCGTCGGACGTGACCAGGAAGAAACTGGCGGGCATTCCTCCGACCGATCATAGATATGGCGAGCCGGACAGCGGCATTTACTCTTCGGACTTCTCCCGCAGGACATACGACACGCTGTTTCAAGAGGCCAAACGGATTATTACCGAAGGGAAACCGGTGATACTTGATGCCACTTTCATGCTGTCTGCTGGACGCCGGCAAGCCAGGGAACTTGCCGCGGAGCTTGGCATAAAGTTCATGGCCATCGAATGCGTGTTGCCGGAGGAAGAGGCTAGGCGCCGCCTCGACAAAAGAATGCAGGAGGTGACGGCCTCCGATGCCGGATGGGACATTTATCTCAAGCACAAAAAGACCTTCGAACCCGTGCGAGAACTTCCGTCAGAGGAGCACATCGTGGTGGACACTTCGGGCTCCTGGCAAAAAGAACTAGACAAGATAATGGAAAGGTTGGACCCATAACATGAAGACCTCGAACAAGACCAACGCCGCACAACCTGATGTCAAGGATGTTCGACTAGCAGCGGATGGGGTGCGGCGCATCGAATGGGCCGCAAGAGAAATGCCCGTCCTCCGGTTGATCGGCCAGAGGTTTCAGACTGAAAAACCGCTGGACGGCAGCCGTATCTCTGCTTGCCTCCACGTCACCACTGAGACGGCGAACCTCATGCTGATACTCAAGGCCGCAGGCGCGAAGGTTGTCCTGTGCGCCTCCAATCCGTTGAGCACACAGGATGACGTGGCTGCCGCACTAGCCAAGGAGTACGGCATACCGACCTACGCCATAAAGGGTGAGGATAATGAGACGTATTACCGGCACATCAGGGCCGTGCTGGAGCAGCAGCCCCAGATAACGATGGACGACGGTGCCGACCTCGTAAGCACTCTTCATAAGGAGCGTACTGATATCATCGGCCAGGTCATCGGAGGAACGGAGGAAACGACCACCGGTGTCATCCGGCTGCGCAGCCTGCACAAGGCTGGTGGGCTCAAGTATCCAATAATCGCAGTAAACGATGCGATGACCAAGCATCTGTTCGACAACCGTTATGGTACCGGGCAAAGCACGATCGATGGCATAACCAGAGCGACCAACGTCCTCTGGGCAGGCAAGAAAGTAGTAGTCTGTGGCTACGGTATGTGTGGCCGCGGCATCGCCAGCCGGGCAAGAGGCATGGGCGCCCAGGTTATTGTCACCGAGGTCGACCCAGTTCGAGCGCTCGAGGCGCTGATGGAAGGTTACCAGGTCATGACACTCTCCGACGCCGCCAGCACAGGAGACATATTCATCACGGCCACCGGCGATTCCAACGTGATACATGCTCCTCACCTGAGACTAATGAAAGATGGAGCTATGTTGGCCAACAGCGGCCACTTCAACGTGGAGATAAGCATTCCCGCCCTTGCGAAGATGGCCATATCTAAGCGCGAGATGCGCCCATTCGTTGAGGAATACAAGCTGAAGGACGGGCGCGCCATATATTTACTTGGTGAGGGCCGCCTGATCAACCTCGCCGCCGCAGAGGGCCATCCAGCAAGCGTTATGGATATGAGCTTCGCCAACCAGGCGTTGAGCGTAGAGCACCTCTGGAAGAACAGGGGAAAGCCCTCGACAGGAGTCTATACCGTACCACGTGAAATAGATGAGGAGGTAGGACGTCTCAAACTGGCATCCATGGGCGTTAAGATCGACAGTCTCACGCCTGACCAGAAGAAGTACCTTGAGAGCTGGGAGACGGGCACCTAACAGTATGCGGCCGCCGGACGTGATATGGTCCTGGGCCGCCGCGTCTTTTGTTTGTTGGAGAACGAATAATCAGATATACCATCAGCGATGAAATCAGGAGGAGTCCGCATGTCCGAATGTAGCTTCAACAGGTCGCCGTCATATTTGTTCACGTCCGAGTCCGTGGCCGAAGGCCATCCAGACAAGCTCTGCGACCAGATATCGGATGCAGTATTGGATAACGTTCTCCGGCAAGACCCTGATGCCCGGGTTGCTTGTGAAACGGCCGTGACCATGGGTATGGTCATAGTTATGGGCGAAATCACGACAAGCGGCTATGTCGATATCCTGAACACCGCCCGGGATGTCATACGGGACGTAGGCTACACCAAGGACGAATATGGCTTCGACTACCGCAACTGCGGTGTAATCACGTCGATACATGAGCAATCCCCGGACATAGACATGGGGGTCAGCCATGCGCTGGAGTTGCGCAAGGGAGGTCCCGATCATTCTGGCCCAGGTCATGAGGACCTGGATAGCCTGGGGGCCGGAGACCAGGGCATGATGGTAGGCTTCGCCTGTAATGAAACTCCGGAACTTATGCCCCTGCCCATTCAACTGGCACACAAGATCGTCAAACAGTTGGCCAAGGTCAGGAAAAACGGCACCTTGCCTTATCTCAGGCCGGATGGCAAATCACAGGTAACAGTCGAGTACAGCTACGGCAAACCCAAGCGAGTGGACAGCGTCGTCGTTGGAGCACAGCACGATCCACAGGTAAGCCAGGACGTTATTAGCCGTGATATCATAGAGCAGGTGGTCGAGACCACCATACCTTCAGGCCTCCTGGACAAAAAAACCCGGTTCTATATTAATGCGACAGGCAGATTCGTCATTGGAGGTCCGGTTTCCGATACCGGCTTCACAGGACGCAAGATAATGGTAGACACCTACGGCAGCATAGCCCGGCACGGTGGTGGCGCCTTTTCCGGCAAGGACCCAACTAAAGTAGACCGCTCGGCGGCCTACGCCGCTCGTTATGTTGCCAAGAACCTCGTGGCTGCGGGCATGGCCGACCGCCTGGAAGTGCATGTATCCTACTCCATCGGGGTAGCCCATCCACTGGCAGTATCCGTGGAAGCTTTCGGCACGGGCAGGGTCTCCGACGAAGTGATGCTGAGACTGATAAACAAACATTTCGACCTCCGCCCGGCTGCCATAATCAGGAACTTCGATTTGCGACGACCGATCTACCGTCAGACAGCGACGTTCGGACATTTTGGCCGCGCCGACCTCGACCTGCCCTGGGAAAAAACGGACAAGGCCACCGTGTTAAGGGCTGAGGCTGGACTGCAGGCCAAAGTGGCGTTGTAGAGAGGCTTATATGGCTATCAAATTCGGCACCGACGGCTGGCGTGGCATAATAGCAGATGATTTCACGGTAGCCAATGTCTGTGCTTGCGCCCAGGGTTTAGCCACCTATCTCAAGGACAACGGGCTCGCCAATAAAAGCCAGGTGATCGGCTATGACACACGCTTCGCGTCGGAGCACTTTGCCTCCGTGACCGCGGAAGTGCTCGCAGCCAACGGTATCAAGGTATTCCTCTCCTCCGGGGCAGTGCCAACGCCAGTCACCAGCTTCGGTGTGGCCAGTACCGGGAGTGGCGGCGCGGTGGTAATCACAGCCAGCCATAACCCGCCCGAGTACAATGGTTTCAAGGTAAAGACCGGCTCGGGGGCCAGCGCACCGCCGGAGATGACTACGGACCTGGAACGGCGTATAGTCGAGGCACTATCGCTTGGAAACATCAAGAGAGTACCCATCGACAGGGCAATGAAGGAAAGCACGGTCGAAATGGTGGACCTTATGCCGCCGTACCTGGAGCAAGTATCACGACTTGTCGATGTGAACAAACTCCGGCAGAGGAATCTCAATGTCGCTGTCGACTCCATGTACGGCGCGGGCGCGGGCTACCTAAGGAAGCTGCTCTCGGGAGGCCGCGTGAGGCTCACCGAGATACATGCCGAGCGCAACCCCATCTTCCCTGGTATGCGCCAACCGGAGCCGATCTCACACAACCTCACCGAACTGGCAAAGCTCGTTCCGGGGAAACGGTTCGCAGTCGGGCTGGCAACCGACGGCGACGCCGACCGCGTAGGCGTCATGGACGAGAACGGACAGTTCCTTACGCAGCTCCAGGTATTCGCTCTCCTGTGCTACTACCTGCTCGAAATACGAGGTGAACGCGGGGCATTGGTAAAGACGACAACCACGACCAGCATGATATTCCGCCTGGCAGACCTCTATGGAGTAAAGGCATTTGAGACTCCCGTCGGCTTCAAGTATGTGGCCCCGGTGATGATGTCTAACAACGCGCTCGTCGGAGGAGAAGAGAGCGGCGGGTACGGTTTCAGGGGCCATATACCGGAGCGCGATGGCATACTGGCTGCCCTCTACTTCCTCGATTTCATGGCCCGAACAGGTAAGACCCCTTCCCAACTACTGGAGTTGCTTTACAGCAAGGTCGGGCCTCACTACTACGACCGTATTGACCTCACATTCGAGGCGGAAAAGCGCCAGCGTATAGTGGCTAATTTGAAACAGGCCAACCCGGCGCGGGTGCTCGGCAAGGATGTGGTAAGAGTAGACCGCAGCGACGGTCTCCGCCTCTTTCTCTCGGACAATTCATGGCTATTCATGCGACTGTCTGGAACTGAGCCGGTGCTCCGTATTTACGCTGAGTCGCCCAGTGAAGCAGAGACCGCCGATCTGCTGAAGGAAGGACGGCGAATTGCGGAAGCCTGATGCGATGCTGGACATCAATGACCCGGAGATACGCAAACGCGTAGACTCTTCCGGCACAGTCACGCCGCGCCTGGCGTGACGCCGCTACCTTCTCCATCCCCAGGTCCTATTGCGGCATGAACAAGATCATTGTACTGGGCATGGGCGGCTCCGCTTGAACAAGGCGCCTATTACTGAGAGCAGGAGACACCGACCTACTTTAGTGCGACAAGCAACGCCTGCTTCCTTCAAGGGTTGGGACAATTCGTTCCAAGAAGACCGGCTAGTCTAGGTTTGGAAGAGGATGTCCATCATAAAAATGTGAGCAAATCTTCTGGTAAATGTCTTCGATTTCCCTGCCAGTCAGATATCCCGTTCCGGTAGACGCGCGATCGAAACGCGAAGGTGAACCAAGGGCTTGCCCTCCATAAAGATCGAACAATCTGCTGCCGGGCAATGGGACAAAAACATGCCACCGATATTGATTCGCTTCGAGTTCCTTGGCGAGCGCGACGTTAGCCCGTATATCCTCCATCTTTTCCCCAGGAATCCCGATCATGAAGAAGGCTCCCGTTTGAACGCCAAGCTGCCTACATGTCCGAAAAGCTGATCTTATCCTGTCCAGAGAGAAGCCTTTTGACAGTGTTTTCAGACTCGATACTGATCCGCTCTCTACGCCAAACCATATTTTGGTTAACCCCGCGGCTTTCATAATATCAAGGGTTGCTTCATCGACAAGGTCAACTCTGGTGTTACAGGCCCAAGGGAAATCCAGCCCCTCCGATCTCACCTCATCACAGAATCCTGTGACCCAATCCTTATCAATGGTAAAATTACTGTCCTTGAACCAAACGCCTTCGACAGGGTGCACACGGAGCAATTCCCCTATTTCGGCCACCAGACTTTTCGTCCCCACCAGTCTCACGCGTTTCCCTTGAGTGGTTGAAGCTGCACAAAATGAGCACCAAAAAGGGCAACCTCGACTAACGACCATGTCGAGAGGTCTGAATCCTACGTCTGGTTCAGCTTGACGAGCGTAGAACCCGACAGGTAAGAGGTCATACGCTGGGAAGGGCAAGCTGTTGATATCCGCGATTGGCTCTCTATTCGAGTTGACAGTAATCCTGCCGTGCTCCTTATGACCGATTCCCCTCGCTTGGCCGACCTCCATATTTGACAGGAGGCAGTGCAACAACTCCATGAAAGAGTGTTCACCCTCACCAAGCACGACGAAGTCGACGGATGAATTGCCTAGTACTTCGACAGGATCAACTGTAGGGTGAACGCCTCCGAACACAATGGGTATCGGTGCGAAGCGCTTAATCGCGTCTGCCACGTTTACCGCCTGCGCGTAGTCACTAGACGCAACTTCCGAGTCATCCGAAGCTGTTTAGCTTTGACGATGTAGACAGAAGGATGCTTGACAAGAGGCCCTCG
>JACPPY010000096.1 GCA_016190755.1 Chloroflexota bacterium
GCTTGAGGCTGAGATTGCCACGCCTTCTCGCTGCGCTCGAATGGCTCGCAAAGACGAATTGGGTCTCCGCCAAGAATGAAAAGACTTTGCCATGCGTCTGCGGCGCACCACTGAGTAATGAAAATGCGTCTATTTTCAGAGCACCCTGATCGAGGAGGCCATGAACTTGACGTGTCGCCAAGTTGGCGATAACCTTACTTTATAGCCTCTTCCGAACCAATTGGTATAATGGCAAAGTTGAGCTCAGGCCCTGGCATCCTTATGCGCGTTTCCTTGCCAACCCGACGAGCGACTTTATAACCATATTCACCGCCATGTTCATGCACGCTGGATGGCTTCACATACTGAGCAATATGCTTTATCTGTCCGTCTTTGGTGATAATGTCGAGGACCGCTTTGGGCACCTTAAGTTCTTGGTCTTCTACCTCATCTGCGGTGTGGTTGCCACTTTTGTCCAAATTGCATTCACCCGGAACTCAGATGTACCGACACTGGGAGCTTCCGGGGCAATAGCCGGTGTGCTGGCTGCCTACGTCTTCATGCTTCCCAGCTCGCAGTCCGGAGCCTGCCGCAAGAGCAAGGTCAAGGGCCGCGTGTTACCAGGCTCTACGAGCGATCCGGATACCCACTAACAGAGCCCAGAGGGCAGATAGCGTCGCCAGGACTGCGAACAGGACCTGGACCATACCGGTTATGCCAGAGAAAAACTGGGGGATACCCACGGCTGCCACCGTCAGAACACCCAGGACCAGTCCGGCCCACCCCTGCCACCTGGGATATACCGCACTACGGGCAATGCCGATACCCAGAAAAACGATAGCCAGCCATTCGACGAGGACGTACAGCGTGAATACCATCATGTCCACGGAATAGACAGCACTGGCCGTGGCAAGTGAGGCGGCCTTGTTCGCCGTTGCAGTCCCGAGCCAGTCAGCCCCGGCGCTGGCGGTCGCACCGAGCAGGCCAGAGCTGACAGTGCCAAGTGTGGTGCCCACTATGATCCCGTAGAAGCCCAGGCGGGCCCACGAAGCGCCCGCGCCCGCAATGGAACGGTAGACCGCAGCGGCGCCCATCATCAATCCCCAGTTGCCTACCGCTATGAAGAGCCCGCAAAGCTGGACAAGTACCTCGTTGTTGCCCCAAGCCGTCAACACGTCCTGCATGCTGGTGGGGTCGCTGACGCGAGGCAGAAGAGCACTGAAAACGATAAGGAGCACACCGCCAACGATGAACCCAAGACTACCGATCCTCTGAAGAGCATCCCCCTTGACAATACCCTGTTCAGCCATCAACAACTCCTTTTCTGCTCAGATTATTTTGGCCAATCATGACACCAGCGATACGGAAGGTCGTCTAATGGACTCGGAAGTGTCGGCATCGCTAAGCGATGTGGGTATCAACATGACACATCGCCCCATGGCCGTCAATAGTTAAAAACGTGCAAGCGATGTAACGCTTGTCGTGTAACTAACGGCGCGGGGTCGCTCGTCGCAGGCGCTGCCAGCACGACGGGCGGATCGGGTGCCGTTTGAGGCCCCGACCATAGTTGCGGATAGTGCTCTTTCAGGCTGGTTTTTGGGGGCCTGGGAGAGCTAGGCGCGCCTTACGCTGCTCCAGGCGGGCTTCGGCCTCTGCCAGAACAACGTCCTTTTCTACCTGGCTGCTCATATCTCCCATGGCCTGCTCGAATTTGGCATCCGCAACGTCGGACCGCCGCTGGATGCGGTCGGCCACCGCGTCTATCGAAACATTTCCGGCTGTGGAGGAGATGCGGCCCGCATTCCGCATGGCCTGCACCGCACTTTCCTTGGCTTTGGCGGCATTATCCATGGCTTCCAGCCGCTGCATTTGTTCTACCATGCTTTGGTATTTTGCCTGGAGCGCCGACACTGCCTGGTTAAGCGCCTGGGAAGACTTCTGTCCTTCAGCCATCTCTTCATCTTTGGTCTTGATTCGCTGTTCCAGGCCGATCAGCCTCGCCTCCAGCGGTTTTGCCAGGTAATCATTGGCCGGATTGTTGTCGCTGATAATGAAGTCGATGTTTCGATTTAGCTCCTTGGCCTGAGATTGTAGCTGGACTGCATCGCGCTGGACAGTCCGCAGATGGCCTGCTGCCGTCGCCGCGGCATCCTCCAGGTCCTCCAACGCATTCTCCAGGTCCCGTACGTACTGCCTGACAGCGCCTATGGAGTTCAGGTCAATGATCCTGTCCAGCAAGGAATGCGCGGAGCTTAACGCGGCCACACGTGCTTTTTGGAATATTCCTGCCATTTTGTTGCCCTCCTATATTTGCTTTTTTGATGTTGCACTCACCATCCGGTGGAACCCCCTCTCCCACCCCCTCCTCCACC
>JACPPY010000097.1 GCA_016190755.1 Chloroflexota bacterium
CACCGATCAGCAGATAGACGAGTTGTTCGACATCGTGCAGGCATACTCATTACACGAATCAGCCCTGAATATATCGGGGTTCTCCTTCGACTGGCATGCCAATATCCTGCGGATGGCCCTTAAGCACAAGGCAGTGCGACGCATTCTGGGCTCACTGGTTAAGACTCTGGTATTCAGCAGGATGACGAAAGACACCCAATGCGCGTAGCGTACTGTCATCCGTCACACGTCGCGTGGCATAGCGGTCTTCTGACGACCAGTGTACGCCGGCTCGCGTCACGCCAGGCCTGACTTTACCGGAGACGGCACCATGCGGTACGCCATTCTGGCCGATATTCACTCTAACCTGGAGGCCTTCCAGGCAGTGATCGAGGACCTCAGCCGCAGGGGCGGCTACCAGAAGATACTCTGTCTGGGCGATATCGTGGGCTACGGGCCGGACCCACACGCGTGCATTGAGCTGCTCAAAAGCAACGAACACCTCTGCGTCGCCGGGAACCACGACCTGGCCGCCGTAGGCGCGATCGACACCCGCAGTTTCAATCCTGTTGCAGAGGAAGCTGCAAGGTGGACTTCGCAACACTTGAGCGAGGCGGACCGCCTGTACTTGGGCCAGCTTCCTTTGAGGGCGGCGGAAGGCCGTTTCACGCTTGTCCACGGCAGCCCGAGAGAGCCCGTCTGGGAGTATATTACGTCGGCTCAGACTGCCGCCGAGAGCCTGGCCCATTTCGATACACCGTACTGCTTGGTCGGACACACCCACGTTTCGGCGATCTTCAGGTGCGTCGACGAGAAACATAGCAAGTGCTTTTTAGAGGACTTCCCTATTGACGAGGGTTTCGAGCTACCTCATGATCGCACGATCATGAATCCGGGTTCCGTCGGGCAGCCGCGCGACTGGGATCCAACAGCGAGCTATGCTATCCTCGACACCGAGGAACATACTATTGTTCGTCACCGTACGCCGTACGATGTCGCCCACACGCAGGAGAAGATGCGCCGTGCGGGACTTCCCGGCCATTTGATTGTCCGCCTCAACTACGGCAGGTGACTTGAGAAGCTGCACCACGCCCAAAGGGTTCTACCTGCCGTGCACCAGAGACAGGAATTCGGCGCGAGTAGCAGCCCTCGATCGAAATAGTCCGCGGGTGGCCGAGGTAATTACGTTGGAACCCGGTTTCTTTATCCCCCGCATCGTCATACACAGGTGTTCAGCCTCGATGATTACGGCCACGCCATCCGGCGCCAGGGCCTCCATCATCGTTTCGGCTATCTGACCGGTCATGCGCTCCTGAAGTTGTGGACGCTTGGCAAAAATCTCTACGACACGGGCCAGTTTGCTCGCCCCGACAACACGCCCGTTCTCGTTCGGTATATACCCCACGTGCGCAACGCCATAGAATGGCAATAAGTGATGCTCACACATGGAGTAGAATGGTATGTCTCTCAATATGACCATCTCGCGATGCCCTTCTTCAAACCCGACACCTAACTCCGCCTTGGCATCCATAGTCATTCCCGCGAAGACCTCAGCATACATCTCCCCAACCCTGGCAGGTGTATCTACAAGTCCCTCCCGTTGGGGGTTTTCCCCGATTGCCCGGATGAGCATTGATACTGCCCGTTGTATTTCCTGTTGGTCAACCACGGAGTTCTCCTGAAATCTACTGGTGGGGGCCATACTGAAAAAGCGTCCCACAGGATCAGAAAGCCACGGCCTGTCCAGAAAGGTAATTCTACTAGTCCTGGCTATGTCGGTCAAACCAGGTGATGACGGAAACACAGATAGTTAGTTTCCATTCCCTTTCGTAGTGTGGTAAAATCCGAATCCGACCGGGAGTCCTGTCGCTTGATGTTGGAAATTTCGGTCCCCTATAGTTCAGTAGCCGCTGGTATGCCCCTGGCCCCAATCCGTGTGCACCAGTGGCCTGCGGCTAACACAACAATTATTTCCCGGTTGTATCTTTCATTCCGGCTCCCATTGAGAACGTTGGCTGCGGTATGCAGCTTCAGGAGGTGAAGACAAAACGTGACAGCAAAACTTATCAGCGGCGCGGAGGTTGCAGCGGAGATCCGTGAGGAACTGAAGACCCGAGTCAAGAACGTGGTGGCCAAAGGTGTGAAGCCGTTTCTTGCTGTGGTGCTGGTAGGGGAAGACCCCGCATCCATGTCCTACGTTACCTCCAAGGCCAAGGGAGCTGCAGAAGTCGGCATGCACGAGGAAACCATCAGGCTTCCTGCTGCAGCAAGCGAGGCAGAGGTACTACAAGTTGTTGACAGGCTGAACAAAGACAAAAATGTACATGGCATCCTGGTACAGCTTCCTCTCCCCAAGCAGATAGATGAGAAGAAGATCCTCGACAGGATCCTGCCGGAGAAAGACGTGGATGGTTTCCATCCGATCAACGTCGGGAAGTTGCTGATAGGCGAACCCGACTTTCTCCCCTGCACTCCGCATGGTGTGCAACAACTCCTGGTGCGCAGCGGCAACAACCCGGAAGGGAAGCATGTGGTAATCTGCGGGAGGTCCAACATCGTCGGCAAGCCTCTGGCAGCCATTTTGCTCCAGAAGAAGAGGGGAGCCAACGCCACTGTCACAATATGTCACACTGGAACCAAGGACATTGCGAAGTATACGCTGCAGGCAGACATACTGGTCGCAGCGATGGGCGTGCCCAAAGCTATCACGGCCGATATGGTCAGGCCTGGCACAGTCGTAATTGATGTTGGGGTCAACAGGATTGTTGACCCATCGAAAGAAAAAGGATTCCGCCTTGTGGGCGATGTTGATTACGACGCGATCAAAGAAAAAGCGTCGTTCATCACGCCTGTCCCAGGCGGTGTCGGCCCGATGACCGTCACCATGCTGCTAGTGAACACAGTCCGGGCGGCCGAGAGGAAGGCGGGGATACAATCTCCCGAGTAACACCTTTGAATACAGATAGTCAATGAATACGTAAGTGCAATAATCTAGGAGGCATTATAGAATGGCACGGGCGACCACTGGAAAGTTCGATATACTCTCGCTAGATCCCACGAAACTGGCTGACTGGCAAGTTGCTGAGGAAGCCGAAAAACACATGAAGACAATCCATGTCCTGGCCGAGGAATGGGGAATCGAGAGACATGAGTTGATTCCTATGGGCCACCATGTCGGCAAGATCGACTATGCCTCCGTCCTGAAGCGCCTTCAGGACAAGTCCAACGGGAAATACATCAACGTCACGGCCATCACGCCCACACCGCTCGGCGAGGGCAAGACAACAACCACGATGGGCTTGGTCCAGGGCCTGGGGAAACGGGGCAAGAATGTTTCCGGCGCCATCAGACAACCGTCAGGCGGACCGACAATGAACATCAAGGGCAGCGCCGCTGGCGGCGGCCTGTCCCAGTGTATTCCACTGACACCCTTCTCCCTGGGCCTCACGGGTGATATCGATGCCGTTATGAATGCCCACAACCTGGCCATGGTGGCGCTCCAGGCGCGTATGCAGCACGAGGCTATCAACGACGATGTATTCCTGGACAAAAAAGGGCTCAAGCGGCTGAACATCGACCCACGCAACGTCGAGATGAAGTGGGTCATTGACTTCTGCGCGCAATCGCTGCGGAACATCGTCATAGGCATGGGTGGCAGGTTGGATGGCTTCGTCATGCAGTCAGGGTTTGCCATTGCAGTTAGCTCCGAGGTCATGGCTATACTGGCCGTTTTCAAGGACCTGAAAGACCTCCGCGAGCGCATGGGCCGCATAGTCGTCGCGTACAACCGGAAGGGTGAGCCGGTTACCACCAAAGACCTTGAAGTCGACGGAGCCATGACAGCCTGGCTGCTCAGGGCAATAAACCCCAACCTGCTTCAGACGGTAGAAGGCCAACCGGTGCTAGTTCACGCCGGGCCATTCGCCAACATCGCCGTAGGGCAATCTTCAATCGTGGCCGACCAGATTGCGCTTAAGCTTTCCGATTATCACGTGACAGAGAGTGGTTTCGCTGCCGATATCGGGTTCGAGAAGTTCTGGAATATCAAGTGCCGCTTCAGCGGCCTCAAGCCACATGCCTCCGTCATCGTCGCCACGATCCGCGCGCTCAAAATGCATGGCGGTGGGCCCAAAGTCGAGCCCGGCAGGCC
>JACPPY010000098.1 GCA_016190755.1 Chloroflexota bacterium
CCAAAGCAGACACGGCTACCAGGCCCAGCGCATAGAAGATGGAAGAGCCAACGTCTCCATACCCAACACTGTACAGGCCGGGTATGCCCAGCACCCGACGAAGGTGGAATCGTCGAGTGCGATGCGGCCTCACCACGCGGTCTCCTGGGCGTAGTATCGGTAGAACGTCGGGATGGGCGAACTTCTCGCCGGCGGCCCCTCGATCCGGAGGGGAGGGCGGACTTTCCTCGGGCGGCTTTTCCATGTTAAAACCAACCGGCCAGGTCGTACCGACCTGGCCGCCAAACTCATACTATCATAGTCTTCCCATGCGATGGATAAGCCGGACTATTTGGTCATCTCTTCTCCAAAGCGGGGCGCTACGCCCGGGGATGTCTTCTCCTCCTGGTCAGGCTCTCCTGGCTCTTTTCCGCTGCCTCCCCCGGTCAACGGCATGCCCTTTACCTTCCGGTACAGCATATATATCATGAGGCCAATGGCCATCCAGCTCAGTCCAAACCATCGGCTATAGGGTTGCATGACTATCACTACCACCCAGACGGTCATGCTGGCCACCAATCCCAATATGGCTGTGATGGGCATGCGACGTCCCATTATTGGTATATTCAGCCCAAGCTTGAAGGGACGTGGTCTGTCAGGACTCTTGACACGCAGCATGAGTATGGATGCATGGGCCAGCGCAAAAGTAAGCATCGAGCCAAAGGCATACAGGCCGCCCAGGATGGTGAACATGTTCGGCAGAAAAAGGCCCTGGACCAGCACTGCTATCGCGACGCCCGCAAACACTATTATGGCCACATACGGTGTCTTGAAACGGCTATGGACTCGTCCGAACACCGGCGGAAGGCTGTGGTTCTCGGCCAGGGAGAAGGTAATACGTGATATCCCCAGGAGCCCTGCATTGCCCGCCACAGTTAGTATGGCGGCGCCCATCACAGCCACTGCCGGGGGGAACACGGATCGGAACAGGTTCACGAAGAAGGCTATTACAGCATGCGAGGCAGGGTCACTTGAATGCTGATCTGCGAAGCTGTTCGGGTCGATCCCCAAGTAAACGCCGTTGGCAACTCCAGCCAATGCATCCTCGGACCACTTGCCCGCCAGGTCCGTAGGGTTCATGACGCTAAAAGCGGTAATGGATACACCCGCAAAGACGACCAGCACAGTCACGATCATCAGCAAAAGCGCGCGTGGCACGCGCTTTTGCGGTTCGCGGGCCTCGCCAGCCAGCTGGGATACAGACTCTATGCCCGTATAGGCCACGGTGGCTATCGCAACGCCGAATACCAGGTTGCCGAGGTCCGGCCAGTTTCTTGTTATGCGCTGCCATATCTCACCAGCTTTGAAGAAAAGGCCGACTCCAGTGACTATAAGCAAGGCCTGTATGAGCAGAACAAAGACCGTGAGCGTAAAGTTGAATCCACTGGACTCCCGTACGCCCAGCACGTTGATCACCATGAGGAAGGCGATGACACCAACGGCGAAGAATGTCGCTGTGGAAGGCTCTTTCAGCACCGGCCAGAAGTACCCTAGGTAGTGCGGCACTGTGAGGATGGAGATAGATATGGTAATGATATATCCGAACATGAGTGACCAGCCGGCCCAAAAGGCGATCAGGTCATTGAAGGCGCGGCGGGCGAAGGACGCCGAGCCCCCGGCCTCGGGGAACATGGCAGTGCCCTCGGCATAGGTCAACGCAGTGAACACGAAGAATATCCCGGCAACGAATAGTGCAACAGGGGTGGCGCCCAATGCCGCCACGGCCACCAGGCCCAGCGCATAGAAGATGGAAGAGCCAACGTCTCCATACCCAACACTGTACAGGCCGGGTATGCCCAGCACCCGACGAAGGTGAAATCTACTAGAGCGATGTACCCGGACAACCTGGTCTCCAGGACGCAGGTGCGGCAACTTCTCAATACGACGGCGAAGCACTCCATCACCCCTGGAGTGAGGCTCGTGGTCCATATGGTCTGTGTTTTCCGTAGTTGGCCTAACCATGTTGACTACAGAATACCATATTGCGGTGCGGCTCCGGAGTCAGCACAGGACCACGGGTGACCCACCGCCACCAGCCTGACGCACCAGCCGAAATAACCATGCGCTGCATTTTATTCGTCTCCACTATCCCAGTCAATTCCTGCTGCCCCGGGGCAAGACTGGATCCCTCCGTCGCCCTCGCCCCCTCGCCCCCCCCGTCGCCCGGGACGGTTGACGATACACTACGCTTTTGCTAAACTTCCGTTCGGGTTTTGCCTCACGGACAACACCCTCCTGTATACCAAGCGTACCTCGTACCTGGCCGTGCGGCATGATTGACTGCATCTTTAGTAGTTGCGTCGTTCCAGCTCCGGGCACATTCCTGTCCTCATGCGAGGCCGGGATATGCCACATTTACAGGAGATTCCCCTACAACAAAGGCCACGGACGTTTCCGCTCCGTGCCTGCCTGTCCCACGAACAAGCCCATAATAGGAGTTTTCGCGCATGCCTAGATTCTCATTTATTCCGAGGGAGCAGAAGTTCTTCGACCTTTTCGAACAAGATGCGACGAACCTGGTGAAAGGCGCCCACGCGTTGTCTGATTTGATCGAACACTGGGACAACATAGAGGATAGAGTAAAAGCCATCGCCGATATCGAGCACTCCGGGGACGCCATAACTCACGAGATCATTTACAATTTACATCGCACTTTTGTGACACCGTTGGATCGTGAGGACATCACTGCCCTGGCGAACGCCATCGACGATGTCATGGACTTTATCCAGGCTGCGTCAGACATCATGCTCCTGTACAAGATACAACAGCCAACTCCGAGGGCGCATGAACTGGCCCACGTCATACTGGATGCCTGCCAGGAGATCGAGCGGGCCGTGCCAATAGTCCGACACCAGGGCAAACTGCGCGATGTACTGCCTTTCTGCGTGGAGTTGAACCGGCTGGAGAACGATGCCGACGAGATATACCGTGCAGCATTAAGCGAATTATTCTCGGACACGAAGGATTTCGCGTTCATCATCAAGTGGCGTGAGATATACGAGCAACTGGAAAGCGCCACCGATCGCTGTGAGGATGTGGCCAACGTCCTTGAAGGGGTGGCCCTCAAGTATGCCTAGCGGCGATTTTGTGATCGTCCTGATACTGGTGCTGGCGGCCGAGTTCGTCAACGGATGGACCGACGCCCCCAATGCCATTGCAACAGTCGTTTCCACCAGGGTGCTATCGCCTCTCAAGGCAGTATTGATGGCCAGTGTGCTCAACATGGCCGGGGTCCTGCTGACCGGCACCGCTGTGGCGACTACTATCGGCAAAGGGATCGTACGCACGAACACGATCAACATAGAGGTGGTTGCCGCGGCCATGATAGCCATAGTTGCCTGGAGCGGCATAACCTGGAAGTTGGCGTTGCCAACCAGCAAGAGCCATGAACTTGTCGCCGGACTCTCTGGCGCCGCGCTTGTCACTGCCGGATTAGGTACACTAGAGTGGTCTGGATGGCAGAAGGTTCTGATAGGATTAGGTTTCTCCACCGCGCTGGGATTCACATTGAGCATCGTATTGATGTCCGGCGTTTACTGGTCCCTTCGACGGACTGGTACGGCAACAACACGGCGTCTTTTCGGCCGTCTCCAAATTCTCTCCTCAGGCTTCATGGCTTTCAGCCACGGCAGCAACGACGGCCAGAAGTTCATCGGTGTCTTCACACTTGCCCTCGTGCTGCAAGGCACTCTAGGAGAGTTCCAGGTGCCGCTGTGGGTCATTGTTCTCTGCGGGGTCACGATGGCCCTTGGGACGAGCATCGGCGGTTGGCGCATACTCAGAACCGTTGGTTTCCGCCTGACCATGCTGGAGCCGGTCCATGGGTTTGTCGCTGAGACGTCCGCTAGCATGGCGATACTCGTGGCTTCGGTCTCCGGCATACCACTCAGCACAACGCATACGATAAACACCTCGATAATGGGCGTTGGCGCGAGCCGACGACTGTCGGCGGTGCGCTGGGGCGTAACTCGTCACATAGTCATGGCGTGGTTGCTCACCTTCCCGGCGTGTGCGCTCATGGGCGGCATATTTGCCCTGCTGCTGAAGCCGCTGTTCTAGTCACAGGATCGAGACAATCGCCGGGCGGTCCTCGCGTTCACCCGATCCTCTTGTGGCGCATGCGCACGATAACCACCAACGTTATCAGTGCGGCGATGAAAGCGATGAGCGATGCCCCGGCAATGATAGCCTTGGTGATGAGCCGATCTATGAACGACGGGCCATCGCCTATCGGCGCTGTGGTAGTCCGCTCCGACTGTACTACCAGGCCGAACATCGAGAAGCGGTTCACCAGGGCACTGACGGTGTGCCCCTTAGTATCTACTATGCTTGGCACAAGCGTCCAAGCCGTTTTGGCCTTGTCGTAGTAGCCCACTTGAAGGGCAGCTTCGGTGTAGCCCGAGGGTATCGCCGCGGGATCATAGGCCAGGGTTACTTTGACTGGGGGGCTGAAGGATGCATCCTCGGGCTGGAAATCATAGGCTACGAGCACTGCTCCACCCAGCAGTTGCGGCGGCTGGGTCACCAGCTTGATCGCTACTTGCGGCAACGGATTGCCCGATGCATCCAGCGCCCTCGTGCCTTCACTTATCTCAACCCGAGCCTTCTTGTCCTCTGAAGCCAGCACCATGGACAGCAGCATGACTCCCTTATCATCCATAACCCTTTGCGCCACTGGAGGTGGAGGTTGAGTTGTGCTGCCGGGCGGCGAAGTTTGGCCGGGTAACGTGGTCTTGGGTATGGGTGTGACAGTGACTGTAACTGTATCCAGCGGCGTCGTGCCGGGGCC
Source organism: Chloroflexota bacterium (assembly GCA_016190755.1). Classification (GTDB taxonomy): domain Bacteria; phylum Chloroflexota; class Dehalococcoidia; order JACPPY01; family JACPPY01; genus JACPPY01. The sequence goes on from JACPPY010000098.1 coordinate 4,829, forward strand.
GGAGGGCGACAGAGTGGTGAAGATGAGATCATCGGAAGAATACGAATTGCCCATGGCATCCTTTATGCGTACCCGGTAATGATATGTTGTCCCTGCCAACAGTCCCGTTATGGTGACCGCGTGGCCGGTGTTGGGGGATGCGGCGCCACCCACTGTCCAGGGGTAGTTGTTTGCTGTTACACTATAATCCAGCCAACTTAACACCGGCTTGTTAGTGCTCCAGGTGATTATGGCCGAGGCCTCTTGCACCTTCATCACTTTTATGTCAAACGCCGCCGGAAGGGCGGTATCGACCTCAAAGTCCAATGTGGCAGCGTTGCCAACGTTCCCCACGCCGTCCTTGGCCTTCACAGATAAGGAATGCTTCCCGTCGGAGACTGCGTCGGTAGCAGTCCAGTTCGGCGCATTTGAGAGCCACTGCAATGGTCCGGAATCCAGGCTCACGCCATATGATTGAATACCGGAGAGGTTATCGGTAGACGGGCTCCACGAGAATGAAGGCTTGTTGATCTTCTTCGGTGTGGTAATCTGCAGGCCGGAAGGGGCCGTGGGGCCTTCGGAGTCAGGCACTGTCAGGTTCATCTCTTTTATGCTACCGCTGTCGAAGTTGCTGGTTTCCTGGGCCTTAACGTCATTGACGTAGAACTCTATGGTTTCGCCACGCGAGATAGTATAGTCGGGCGGGTCCTGGACCAGAAGGCGATCATCGGGCGACCCGCCGTACCTGCCTGCCATGCCCACTGTTGTTGGATCGTAGGTAGCATCCTTTCCAGCGACCCTGGTAGTGACTTTCGATCCCGGCAGGGCCGGTTGGCTTCGCTCCGGACCGGTTATGGTCACGACACCGTGGTAAAACGCGGGCAACTGCGCAACTGCCGTGACAACGCTGCTGACCAGTAGAGCAGCAGCAATGGCAGGCAAAAAAGTGATTATCCTTGCAAAGGCCCTATGTCGCGGCATATACCCTCCGACAAAAAGAAATGGGGCGGCCGACGCCGCCCCATTTTACGCGGAGAGAAAGGTTATGTCTATGTCTAATCAAACGGGTTCCAGGAACTCATTCCTATCGGTGTATTGGAACTACCGGCGAGCGTACCATCGCTGTCCATGAACACCCAGTAACCCCCGCCGACCGTAAGCTGCGGCGCTGTTCCTGAATCTGCGTTATACACGAAGGACCCCTGATTGAAGCCCCATGTGTAGCTTGCGCCGGAGGAGAAGTCCTCTGTGTAACTCCATACTTCACCCGGGCTTACAACCACACTGTAAAGCCCCTTTATCGAGCCGAACGCCTGGTCCAGGGGAATCTCAAAGTAGGACTGGCCACCTGCCGCGTTTTTGCCACTCAATACCGCCGGGCCGACGAGGTTCCACCCTTTTTTCAGGCTCTGGCCTGCCGGAGGCATTGCCTGGCGAGAGAATATCAATGGTAGCGTAGCGAAGTCCCTCGTATGCAAGTACACCGCATTGAGCGGAGTGAGCGTGTCAAAGGAAGAATTCACGTTAACCCACTTCTGCGTCCGGGCATCCCATTTGACAGCAGCGTCATATTGCAGGCCTGACCCAAGGTTGACTATATCTTTCCACTTGCTTACGCCGAGGGCGACAGGGGTGGACACCAGGTTCCAACCCGGAAGCATAGGCCGCTGCATGTCCACAACTGTGACGCTGCTGTTATAGACCGTACCATTGACTTTCACAGGAAGCTTGACTTTGCCCAGCACGGCTTCCTGGAACAAGACGGTTTCCGCCAGGGCCTTCACAAGGGCGCTCGGTTCACTTACTTCCATTTCCGAGCCAAGCTCGTGAACCCAGGCGCCTAACGCATCATCCCAAACGAACGGAATAGCGGCAAAGGCCGCCATGCGGGCTTCATAAGCTTCCCTCAACGCAGACGGCAGGTACTGGAGGCGCCCGGCGGCGGTGGGGAAGATCGATTCGAACACCGTTTTCAGGTTGAGCGTCACCGTCGAGGTCTCAGACGCGTATACTATCACTGTCGCGCGCACCGGGCCGGATTCAAAGTTGGCTGCTGGGAGCACTCCGAGGCCCCACAAGGATACTGTTGGCGGGGAAACAACGATCCTCGGCGCCGCGGCGTGAGCGGACATAGGCAGCCCAACAACACCGGAGACTACGAGGACCAACGACAAAATGATACCTAGTGCCTTGACGCGGGCTCTCCTGAACATGCTACCCTCCTGATAACCAAAAAATTAAAAATGTACAATCAGGCTATCGCACCAGCGGTCTCGAGAGAAGGCAATGTTCCACAACGTGCCACTATTACAAAACGCACACCTGGCGCACACAATTACCGGAGCAGGATAGCACGACCCACCTAGGTTGTCAATGCCCTCTTGCGGAAGTATAATTTTTGACGAAGCACAGTCACGTGAGGCACATTTCTTACGTCCCCGTAGCTCAGTGGATAGAGCGGCTGCCTTCTAAGCAGAAGGTCGTGAGTTCGAATCTCACCGGGGATACCAGAAACCTCGTTGGAGCCCGTGCTTGCCGAGGGTCATTCCAGTCTGCGGCGATTGCGAATAGGCGTTGCTTAGCTGTCGTCCTCATTTCTGGCATGGTCCTGGTTTCACCTCTGCAGCTAGGTGCCGGTCGAATTCCGCCGCGCGTGAAGGGTGCGACGATTCCACTTCAGTGCGTTAGGCCAGACGTTCTCGAAGATTGACAGAAACATAGCACCAAGAATATCATCGTCCCGCGCTGCGGGTGAAGGAAAATACTTGAAACAGGCCAGCCATGTTACTCAGGGCAATTGAGTTTTCAATTATGGTCTTTGCCGGCACACTGGTCGTGTCGTTTGCAATCGCCGGGCTGATAAAAGCCATCGCCTCCATAATCCAACGGGGCGACCACAAGGCCAGTCAACCGCCAAAACCTGCAGCCGGGAAAGGCGGTGCCTGAAACATGCAGCCTATACAGTTCTTCCAGGGCTTATATACCTTTTTCATAGTGGAACCCCAGTTCGCCATAGTTCGGTTGGCGCTCATAGGCCTGGGCTTCTTGCTAATGTATCTGGGTTACAAGAAGGTACTGGAACCTCTCTTGATGATACCTATGGGCATCGGCATGCTGGGAGTCAACGGCGGGCTCCTGGTTCTGGAGGCCGGCAAAGTGGGAACACTCTTCGTCAATCCCTTGGTTGGAAACATCGATGAGTTGATGTCGCTGCTACAGATAGATTTTTTGCAACCGGTATTCAACTTCACCTTTAGCAACGGCCTCATAGCCTGCATGGTGTTCATGGGTATCGGCGCAATAACCGAAATCGACTTTCTCCTTGCAAGGCCGTTCATGAGCCTGTTCCTGGCTGCCTTCGCCGAGCTAGGTACGATAATCACTCTGCCCATAGCTATGGCAGTCGGGTTGACCCCTAAAGAAGCAGCCTCTATTGCCCTCGTCGGAGGCGCCGACGGCCCCATGGTGCTCTACGGCTCACTGAACATGGCCAAAGACCTATTCGTGCCTATCGCAGTGGTAGCTTATGTTTATCTCAGTGTGTGTTATGCAGGCTACCCCTTCCTGACCAGGATCGTACCTAAAAGGCTCAGGGGCATAGAAATGGACTGGCATACTATACCGCGGGTCTCTCCGGGCGCTAAGTTTGCCTTTGCCACCATCGGCACCGCCGTGCTGTGCCTGCTCTTCCCTGTCGCTGCCCCGCTTTTCGCTTCCTTTTTCGTCGGGATTGCGGTCAAGGAAGCCGGCATACAGAGGTACGTAGAATTCCTGTCCGGACCGTTGCTCTATGGTTCGACGTTCTTTCTCGGTTTCACGCTCGGCGCCCTGCTCGGTGTCGACACCATACTAAATCCGAAGGTGCTGCTGTTGCTGGTCCTGGGCATGATCGCCCTGGTTCTTTCCGGCATAGGAGGACTGATAGGCGGCATCATCTATCATAAAGGTAAGCAAGGACCCCTTCAACCCGCTGGTCGGGATAGCCGCAGTGTCTTGCGTTCCGACCACAGCGAAGGTAGCTCAGAAATGCGCCGTACAGGCCAACAAGCGCGCAATGATACTGCCCTTCGCTATGGGGCCATGCGTGGCTGGCGTCATTACTACAGCAATCGTCACCGGCTTTTATATTACGGGCATCGGCTTCATTAAGTAGCTTGCCGCTGTCCGCTTGCCGGGTTTCCTACATAGGGCTTAATGTCTACCGAAAGAAATGAAAGGTTGCCTTCGGTTGAGACTTGCCACGATTCAGCGCTACACTAGGCTAGTAGAAGCTCAGACCCTTGCCCGTAGCCAGGCAAAGTCGTGAAACGAAGGAGGAGAACATGGAGGGGCCAGCGACAATACTTACCGTCAAGTGGACGAAGCAGGAAACGCCTCAGATGCGCCTCATCTGCCTGCGCGGCGAGAAGGATTGGTCCTTCGTACCGGGCCAGGTGGCTCTCCTGACGAAGGAAGGGTTGGAGGAGGCCTACTTTGCCATGGCTTCGGCGCCGGAAGACAAGGGCGGCATGGAGTTCCTGGTGCGTAGAGGCGGGCCTGCGGCGGAGGCACTGTTTGAAGCTGAGGCCAGTTCCACCATACAAGGGAAGGGCCCCCTGGGCAAAGGGTTCCCGGTCGAGCGTTACCTCGGGCGAGACCTGTTGCTGGCATGCGTGGGCACCGCCATCGCGCCCATGCGGAGCGTGTTGAGGTCTATATCCCGCCGGAGAGCTTCTTTTGGGAAAGTAGTGTTTGTCTATGGCGCCAGGCATCCGGACGAATTCGCTTTTCTCTCCGAGGAGAAGCAATGGCGCGAGTCGCGCTTCGGAGCGGTTCTCACCGTCAGCCGTCCCGAAGGGTATAGCTGGACCGGCAAGGTCGGCCATGTCCAGGACCACTTCGGCGAGGTCCTCAAGAGCCTTTCCAGGCCTGTGGCTCTCCTGGCAGGAATGAAGGACATGGTAACGCAGAGCAGGAACGAGCTGGTGCGGCTGGGTGTTGCCCCGGGCGACGTGCTGACCAACTTCTAGCTGCGGTATCAGTTTTTCAGGCGACTGTCACGCTCTTGGCCAGGTTTGCTGGACGGTCGATCGGGCAGCCGCGCGCCCTGGCGGCGTAGTAAGCCAGCAACTGCAGGGCTACGGTGTTCAGGACAGGATACAACAGCGGGTGAACGCTGGGGACACGTATCAAGTCGTCTGCGAAACCTTCCAGCTCGGTATCAGATTTGTCTACTACCGCCAGCACCGGCGCTCCACGCGCCTTTATCTCCTTGATGCTTGTCTGGATGTTGGTATAGGTTTCGTCAGGAGGCGCCAGCACCACCACGGGCATCCGGGGGCCGAGGAGGGCGAAGGAGCCGTGCTTGAGCTCTCCCGCGGCGTAGGCCTCAGCATGGATATAGGAAACCTCCTTCAGCTTCAGCGCGCCCTCCATAGCTATGGGATAGTTGATCCCGCGCGCCACGAAAAAGGCATCGTCGAACTTCGCCAGACGAGCGGCTTGCGCGGCGATCTGCGACTCGCCGAGCAGCACCTCGTTCACTTTCGCCGGTAGAAGCTTCATGGATTCGAGGAGCGTGGCCATGGTCCTGGGGTCAAGCACGCTGTTGGACAGCGCCAGCAGGTACATAGATATCATCTGGGCCATGAACGTCTTGGTGGCAGCAACGCTAACCTCCGGCCCTGCCTGGACGAACATGGTGTTGTCGCAAATGCGGGTCGCCGTGCTGCCAACCACGTTCACTATCGCAAGTGTGCCGCACTCAGCGGATTTGGCCTTCCGCAACGCCCTGAGAACGTCTGCTGTCTCGCCGGACTGCGTGATCGCGATGATCAGGTCTTTGTCCAGCACAGGCTCAACTTCATCGAACTCCGACGAGATAACAGCCCTGGCCGACACCCTGCAAAGCCGGGCCAGCAGGTACTCGCCGAGCAACGCAGCATGATATGAGCTGCCACAGGCTGTCAGTATGACCCCGCGCGCCGCCCGCAGCTTCTCCACCTCAAGAATTACCGATGGCTCAACCAGCGACAGCCGGTCGGACATAGTGTCGGCAATCGCTTTTGGCCCTTCGTGTATCTCCTTGAGCATAAAGTGCTCATAGCCACCCTTCTGCACCTGGTCGGCCGTCCAGGTGACCGGACAGGTCTTCCTGGACACACCCTTTCCACAGTTGGATATGCTTATCTCCCTCTCGCTCAGGGTGCAGATATCGCCATCCTCCAGGTAGATGGCGCGGTCAGTATAGTCCAACACTGCCGCAACATCCGATGCGATGAAGTTCTCGCGGTCACCGACGCCCACCACCAGCGGGCTTTCCTTCCGCGCCGCTATGAGCTTTCGGCAGCCGATACAAAGGACAGCCATAGCATAAGAACCCTGTATCTCAGCCAGCGCAAAGCCTACGGCACGCTCGAGGTCGCCGTCGAAGTGCTTCTCGATCAGATGCGCTATCACCTCGGTATCGGTCTCGGAGCGAAACTTGTGCCCCTCGGCAAGCAGTTGAGATTTTAGGGCCTGGAAGTTCTCGATAATACCGTTGTGGACTACAGCAATGTTGTTCTTGCAGTCCATGTGTGGATGGGCGTTGGCCTCCGTAACCCCGCCGTGGGTCGCCCATCGCGTATGGCCTATGCCAGCGGTAGCAGGACTAGGGGTAAGGACATGCTTAAGGTCTTCTACTCTGCCAACGCTCCGGTGTGATTCTATGGCATGATCGAGCAGAGCGAGGCCGCAGGAGTCGTATCCTCGGTATTCCAATCTCTGCAACGAGTTAAGCAGCACCGCCTGGGCAGGCCTATATCCAATATACCCGACGATTCCACACATTGCTAAACTACCAATGCACCATCCGGTACATTTCGCTGCAGCAGCTTCAAACCATCCACGCGGCAATGGTTACCCACCAGAACTCCGGACCTGACCACGACGCCTGGTTCGAAATAGCAGTGTTCTCCTACCACAGTACCCATGGTCGCAGGGTGCTGTTCCCCTTCCGCCTGCACGACGACTTCCATGCTATGGGCGGCAAAGTGTGCACCCAATCGTGTGCCTGCAGCGATCACCGAGTCCTCCAGATAAGACGAAGGACCTATCTGGATATCATTGGCGATCACGCTGTTCTTGATACAGCAGAACGCCGACACAACGGTGCCATCGCCTATGCTCGTAGAGGGGAATAGGCAAGAGTTCGGGCCTACCTCGCAGTTCTTGCCTATGTCTACCGGGCCGACGATATAACAGCCAGATCTGATGATGCTTCCCTTATCGATGCGCACAGGGCCACTCATGCTGACGCCATGCTCGATATGGCCGGCGGTCTCCCCTTTAGCATTGGCAAGCACAAGGGCATTCAGTTTGAGCACATCCCACGGGTATACAGCATCCAACCAGACCCCGCTTGTCCGGCACGCAGCTATGGGTACACCGCGTTCGATCAATCCTGTCAAGACGTTGGGGAGGTCGACCTCATCTCCGATGAAATCGAAGATATCGTGCGTAAAAGCATAGATGCCAAGGCTAACCAGGCTGTCACTTTCGTTTCCCGGCTTCTCCACAATGCTCGTAATCCTGCCCTGGGACATGGTAACCACTCCGTACTTGGATGCGTCTTTTTGCTGCTTCACAAGCAGGGCATGTGACTTCATGTCCATAAGTGGGGCTATGGTGGCGGCGTTTATGATGTTGTCGGCGGAAAGTACCATGAATAGATCGCCAGCCAGCTGCCAGGCCTGTTTCAGCGCGTGGGCCGTGCCAATTTGCTGTTTCTGCTCTACATACTCGATACGTATGCCCAGGCTCTTTCCGGACCCGAAGTAGTCCTGCACCTGCTCCTTGCGGTAGCCTGTGACTATAATCACGTTGCGTATCCCGTTGTCGACTACCGCCTCGAGCACGTACTGCAGTATGGGCTTGTTGCCGATTGGCAGCATCACCTTGGGTCGAAAACCAGTCAGAGGCTTCAGCCTCTGGCCCTCACCCGCCGCCAGCACTATCGCCTGGTCCATAATCACCTGCCTGTATTCTTAAAGAATAACGGAACGCGGTTTGATCCTGCCGTGCGCCAGCGCCCCCGGACCGATACTGCTGAAGGCTCCTATGGCACAGCCGATGTTAATGCAAGAGTTTATCCCCGTCTGAACGCCGTCGCCGATGAGCGCTCCCAGCTTGTTCCTGCCCGTATCAACACCCATGCTTTTTATGTTTCCCTTGTCCAACCTTAGATTGGCGGTCTTGCAGCCCGCCCCCAGGTTACAGCCCTCGCCGATCACGCTATCGCCTACATAGTTCAGATGCGGCGCGTTGGACCTATTCATGACGATGGAGTTCTTCACCTCCACGGCGGCACCTATATGGCAGTTGTCACCTATGGCAGTCGCCGGCCTGATAAAGCAATTAGGGCCGATCGTACAGTCATTGCCTATGACCACCGGGCCTACAATGTAGCTTCCCGAACTAATGATGGTGCCTTTGCCCACAGATACCTCACCCTTCAGCACGACGTGCTCTTCGACCTCTCCTTCCACCTTCGCCGGTGCCTTCCTTATCAGTAACTCATTGGCGTTCAACAGGTCCCAGGGGTATGTGAAATTCAACCAGCTCTTGACCTCGCATCCGGCAAGGGGAATACCCCTCTCGATCAAGAGCTGCAACGAGTCTGTAAGCTCGTACTCCCCGCGCGGCGACGGTCGCGTATCCTGGATAGCAGAGAAGATATCCGACGTCAACAAATACAGGCCGGTGTTTACCAGATTGGTCGGCGGCCTCTCGGCCTTCTCATGTATCCGTACGATATTGCCGTCTCGCAGCTCCACCACCCCCAACCCCTTGACATCAGCACAGCTACATATGCCCATAGCCGGCGTAGCTCGCTCGGCCAGCTTCCGTAAGTCATTGCTGCCGACGACGACGTCGCCGTTAACAAGTATGAAGCGGTCTCCGACAAACCCGGATGCCTGCCGCACAGCATCCGCCGTACCCTGCTGCGCCTTCTGGGTTGCATACTCAATACTAATGTCCCACTTTGCCCCATCGCCGAAGTGCTCACGTATCTTGTCGCTGCGATATCCGACGACAAGCAAAAACTCGCGTATTCCTGCTTCCCGCAGTTCCAGTATCAGGTGCTCCATGATAGGCCTGTTAGCCACCGGCACCATAACCTTGGGGCGCACCTCAGTAAACGGGTACATCCGTTTGCCTTCGCCCGCCGCCAATATGACTGCTTTCATCTGCGAAAGCCTTCCCTTTCGCTTTCCCGGCTTATCAACCTGACAACGTGTTCATATAGAGCATCGGCACGTTCTTTCGTCCTGGCCTCAACCGTTAGCCTGACTTTGGGCTCGGTCCCAGAGGGGCGAACCAACAACCACGCATCATCGAACGCCAGTCTGAGCCCATCGATCCGGCTCACGGATGTCGGCTGAAGCTCCATGAGCCATTGTTCGGCGGCGTCGATAGAGCCCCTGTCTCCCATCGTACTACCTCGCCTGATAGGGTAGGAAGGGATGCGACCGGCCTGCTCAGAGAGCTTCCCCTTGCTGGCTATTTTCACCGCGCATGCTGCTGAGTATATACCATCGGGGCAATAGCTCACAGACGGGAATACCCATGCGCCCGCCGGCTCACCACCAAAGTCGCCGCCGTTCTTCAATTCCTCACTTACGAAGGCATCGCCGACCTTTGTTCTTATGACCTCAAGCCGCTGTTCGTCGATAGACATTGACGCATCTACCGTGGTCACGATCCTCTTGACGCCCAGCTCACGTCCAAGAAGCAGCATCAGCTTGTCTCCTGAGAGGAACTGGCCTTTGTCGTCGATCACTGTCAGCCTATCGGCATCCGCATCGTGGGCCAGGCCAAGGTCGGCCCCCAGCGCAACCACCGTTCTCTGCAATTCATCCAGGTTCCCCGGCGTAGGCTCGATGCCGCGAGGGAAGAACCCGCTGGGATGGGAGTTAAGCGCCACCACGTGACAGCCGAGCTTTTCCAGCAGATAAGGCGTGATGACCGAGCCAGCCCCACACCCGCAGTCCACAACCACCTTCAAGGGCAAACGCCCGGGAAAGTCCTTCAAAATACTCTCCAGGTGTTCTTGGACTGCCAGGGGATAGGGCACGATTCGCGATATATTCTGCCACGGGGACGTCGCCATTAGGGTGTCTGACAACATGCGCTCGATGCTGTCCCGTTGCTGCGCATCGAAGGCGGACCCGTCCGTGTTCCACAGCTTGATGCCGTTATACTCGGGGGGATTATGTGATGCAGTTACCATCACGCCGGCGGAGAACCTACGGCACGCGTACGCCAGCGTAGGCGTAGGGGCCACGCCTGCATCGAACACGGAGCAGCCCGAGGCCATGAGGCCCGCAGCAACGCTACACTTAACCGCATCACTGGAGGTCCTAGTGTCCTGGGCCAAAAGGACGGAGGACAGCGCCTTCCCGGCAGCGAGGCCCAGCCGGAAAGCAGTTTCCAAAAAGGCGCGGTCCACCACGCCCCTGTAGCCGGAAGAACCAAAAAGAGACATGTTACAGTGTGGTCACCCCAGCGGGAAGTACGCCGTGGCGGCATCGACCGCGATGCGTTCGTCGCTCTGCCACGGATAGCAGCATAAAACACTGGAGGCGTTCCTGTCCAGAGCACGCCATGGCCGCCATCGCTCCCGCGGTTCTCAGGCAGCCGAGGAAGAACCTTAACATCAAAAAGTGTGCTTTTGGTGTGGATGACTTGAATTCAAGTGGGCTCCTGGGGAAGCCTTTTGACTTGAAGCACATTCTCCTTGAAATGCCCTTACCTCGAATTACGACGGTTGTAGAGGACTTGCCACAGTGTTAATATATCTCGCTGTGTATAACGCACAACGAAAATGGCAAGAGCAGGCGCGGCCTGAGGGAAAACCATGAAACTACGAGAAACTGAAGTCAGTTTGGATGAGCAGCAGGTCCCTCATACGCTCGTTGGCAAGATCGTGGCTGCAATCCCCTGTTTCAACACAGAGGCCCATATCGGAGATGTGGTGACACGTACTCGAAAGCATGTCGACCTGGTTATAGTAGTCGACGACGGTTCTGCTGACGCAACCGCCGAGGCAGCGAAATCGGCGGGAGCCGTGGTTGTAAGGCACAACACAAACAACGGCTACGGGGAGGCCATACGGTCCTGCTTCGAAGCGGCAAGTACATTCGGTGCCTCCATATTAGTAACAATCGATGGCGATGGGCAGCACGATCCGGATGAGATCCCCGAGCTTCTGGCTCCGTTGCTGAGCGGGAAGGCCGACCTAGTAATAGGCTCCAGGTTCCTGGAGAACGGACATGCGATGCCCACTTACCGCAAGTTCGGCATAAACGTGATCACGCTTCTATTCAACGCAGGGTCCAGAGTGGGTGTGTCGGACTCCCAGAGTGGTTTCAGGGCCTACGACGAACGAGCGTTCCAGAACTTATCTCTCTCCGAGACCGGCATGAGCGTCAGCATCGAGACGTTGGAGAAAGCTCGGAGAAGGGGAGCTGTCATCAGCGAGGTACCCATTTCATGTCAATACAACTCACACACCCCCACCATGAAGGCAGTTAAACACGGTGTCAGCGTAGCGCTATCAGTCTTCAAGATACGCCTCAAGAGCAAGTTGGGCAGATACAGGTAGATGCTATGAGCAGTCGCAGCGTGTCGGTGATCATACCGGTCAGAAACGGGGCCAGGTCCATTGAGAGATGTTTGGAGGCAGTGGCACATCAGTCGCTGCAACCGCAGGAGATCATAGTTGTCGACGGACATTCGACCGATGAAACGCTCGAAAAAGTCCGAGAGTTCCCGGCAAGAATACTGTTTGAAGACCAACACTCAAGAGGTGGGGCCTGCGAGGTTGGAGTAGAGAACGCACAAAGTGAATTCGTAGCCTTCACGGACGCCGATTGCATCCCCGACAGGGGGTGGTTGGAGAACCTCGCCAACAGCTTTGATGAGGGGATCGTCGGCGTTGGCGGGCAAACGGTGTACAGGGGCCATTCTCTGTGGGAGCGGTCTATCGACCTGGCGTTCGCCACTTTTCTGGGTAGCGCCCGGTCTGTTGAGGGCAGATTGTTCCAGGACAAGCGGTTTGTGAGCAGCATCAGCGGATGCAACAGCATGTATCGCCGGCAGGCCATACTGGACGCCGGCGGCTTCAACGCTGGCTTTGTTTCCGAGGATACGGAGCTGAACAAGAGGCTGGCCAAAAGCGGGAAACTGCTGTATACCCCGTCCGCTCTGGTTGCGCACGACCAGGAAGCAAGTCTCAGGGGGTTTGCCAGGCGGATTCACAAGTGGGGCAGAACACGAGTGAGCACCGCCAAATTCGACCTTCAAGTCGTGCCCCCGCTGATGGTCCCATTTTTGTTGTTGACCTTGATCCTGACACCGTGGGTGCTCTTGTCGGCTGTGGCCGCTTATCTACTTATTGTAGTGACGATGGGAGCCAAGTTTGCTGTTCGAGAGAGGGACCCGCGATACCTGTTCACGATCCCCATCGTGTATCTCATTGAGCACGCGTCGTATACCGCCGGAATATGGAGAGGTATAGTCCGGCTGTGGAGCGGACCGTCTGAAAGGCGTTTCACCGGCTTGCCGGAGCAATCGACCGATGGAACTAAGCAATAAGGTTGCCATAGTTACCGGCGGGGGCAGAGGCATCGGAAAGGCTATTGCCCTCGCCTTTGCCCGGGAAGGCGCCAAACTGGTGGTTGCATCGCGCACAGTTTCCGAAGTTGAAGAGACGGCAAGGGAGATCGAATCTGCCGGCGGATGCGCCGTCCCGGAGCGGGTGGATGTCTCCGAATACCGTGAGGTTGGCAGGATGGTAGACGCAGCCCTCCGGAGATGGGGCAAGGTAGATGTGCTGGTGAATGACGCCGGGGTGCAGGGCCCGCTAGGGCCTGTAGCCGAAAACAGTATCGATCGATGGGTGAGTACCTTCCAGGTGAATATGTTCGGGACCTTCTTCTGTGTCCGGGCCGTGTTGCCTTTCATGATGCAACGGAAGTCGGGAAAGATCATAAACATGTCTGGAGGCGGGTCGACATCGCCCCGCCCCTATTTCACCGCCTATGCTGCCTCCAAGACCGCTGTAGTGCGCTTTACCGAGAGTGTGGCCGAAGAGGTGAAGCCTTTCAATATTCAGGTCAACGCCATTGCACCCGGGGCGGTAAACACGACCATGGTGAGACAGGTGTTGGCCGCCGGTCCTGCCGTTGGAAAAAAGGAATCAACCGCCGCACGGCGCCAGATGGATAGCGGAGGAACACCACCGGAAAAGGCGGCGGACCTCGCAGTGTTCCTTGCCTCCAGCAAGTCCGATGGCCTGACAGGCAGGCTAATAAGCGCGGTCTGGGATAACTGGCAGGATATGACGCCAGCCCGCATCGACGAGATCATGTCTTCAGAGCTTTATACTTTGCGTCGGGTTGTCAAGTAGAGGTGTGGCCTTGAAAGTAGGTGTAATCGGCGCGGGACTACAGGGTGCGCGCCGGGCAACGGCAATAAAACAGTCTGGTGCGGCGTCGCTGGTCATGATTGCTGATATGAACCTGAAAGCAGCAGGTACCATTGCAGAACAACTCGATTGTCAGCCAGCAAATGATTGGCGCGAGGTTATTGCACGACAGGATATCGATTCGGTAGTCATTTGTACTCCTACCCACCTTCATGCGGAGATGAGCATCGCAGCAATGGAGGCAGGCAAGCACGTCCTTTGCGAGAAACCTCTCGCCCGAACCATTGCAGAGGCAGCCGAGATGCTGAAAACCTCGGCGAGTCGGGGAGTGACTCTCAAGTGCGGCTTCAACTACCGCTATCATCCCGGTATCCGGCAGGCAAAGAAGTGGTTGGACGAAGGCGAGATCGGTGAGCTCATGCTGTTGCGTTGCAGGCACGGCATATGCGGCAGGCCGGGATACGAGAAAGAATGGAAAACCAAGCCGCAGTTATCGGGCGGCGGTCACATGATGGAGCAGGGCATACATATAGTGGACCTCTTCCGCTGGTTCGCCGGAGACTTCTCGCAGGTCACCGGCCATACCGCCACGTATTTCTGGAATACGCCGTCAGAAGACAATACCTTCGCCTTGCTTGTCACCCCAAAGCGCCAGACTGCCGTGCTCCACTCCAGCCTTACCGAATGGAGGAACCTGTTCTCCTTCGAGGTTTTCGGTAAGGAAGGTTACGTCAAAGTGGAAGGCCTTGGCGGCAGCTACGGCGTAGAACAGGCAGCGCTCGGGAAGAGGAGTTTCACCGCTCCGTTTACCGAGGAAGTGATCGAGTACCGCGGAGCCGACATGTCGTTGCAGGCCGAGTGGCAGGATTTTGCGAACGCAATCGAGCAACAGCGGGAACCTTCAGGCAACGGCAATGACGGTCTGCAGGCTTTGAAGTTGGTTCATGCCATATATGAGTCCGCGGCTTCCGGGCTCCCTGTGGCCAATGTCTCGTGATCAAGGAAACTGCAACATGAAATACTTTATCACCGGTGGTGCCGGATTCATCGGCAGCCATCTGGTGGACAAACTATCGGACATAGGTGCCGTAACCGTCTACGACAACCTCAGTTCCGGCAAGAAGGAATTCATACAGCATCACCTGGGCAAGAACGGCTTCCATCTCATCCAAGCCAACTTGCTGGATCTTGATTCTTTGAAGCAGGCTATCAAGGGCAGCGATGTGGTCGTTCACTTGGCGGCTAATCCAGACGCGAGACGCGGCATAGAGAATACCAGGCTGGATCTGGAGCTTGAAACAATTGCCACCTTCAACGTTCTCGAGGCGATGCGCGTCAACGGAATCAAAAGGATCCTGTTTGCGTCAAGCGGCACGATATACGGGGAAACACCAATAGTGCCCTTGTCTGAAGACCATGGGCCTGCCCTTCCAATATCGCTGTATGGGGCTGGCAAACTGGCTTCTGAAGGGTTAATAAGCGCTTTTTGCGGCACCTTTGACTTCCAGACCTGGATTTTCAGGTTCGCCAACATCGTAGGAGACAGAGCAACTCACGGAGTCATTCTCGACTTCATAGAGAAGCTTAAGTGCAATCCTACGGAGTTGGAGATACTTGGCGACGGCACCCAGTCCAAGCCATACTTGCATGTTGGAGATTGTGTTGAAGGCATTGTTTTTGGCTTCCAGCACTCGAACAAAAAGATCAACGTATTCAACCTGGGGTGCCCTTCTCAGACGAGCGTGAGCACTATTGCCGAGATGCTGGTTGAGGAGGCGGGTTTAAAAGAAGTACTGCTCCGATATACCGGCGGTACCAGGGGATGGCCGGGAGATGTGCCTCAGGTCAAATTCAATGTAGGGAAGATGAGCAAACTGGGGTGGAAAGCCAGCCGTACCTCCGACGAAGCAGTGAGGAAGGCAATACGAGAGATTTTGAAAGAGCGTTTCATATATAATGGCAAGCCTGTGCCGCCGTCAGGCAGTGCATGAAGTTCCCAATGACCGTTTATCCGAAGGGAGTAGAGGGGTGACGAGGAAAGCGTTCGTAACCGGCATAACAGGCCAGGATGGATCGTACTTGGCTGAGATCCTGCTCTCGAAGGGATATGAGGTCCACGGGTTGATCAGGCGAGCGAGCACTTTCAACACGTGCCGCATAGACCACTTGTATGAGGACCCTCATGATCCTGATCGGAGGCTATTCCTTTACCATGGTGACCTAACCGATAGCCTTCAATTGACCAACTTGCTCTACGATGTTGCTCCGGACGAAGTCTATCACCTTGGGGCCCAGAGCCATGTAAAGGTTAGTTTTGAGATGCCGGAATACACCGGCAACGTCACCGGCCTCGGAGCCACCCGGCTACTGGAGGCTGTAAAGAGAAGCGGCATCAAAGCAAGTTTTTACCAGGCCTCCAGCAGTGAGATGTTTGGGTCTTCACCACCTCCTCAGGACGAGGACACACCTTTACGACCCAGAAGTCCTTATGCTGCGGCCAAGGTATATGCTTTCTGGATGGCGGTGAATTATCGCGAGGCTTATGGCCTCCCTGTCAGCAACGGAATACTTTTCAACCACGAGTCGCCTCGGCGTGGTGAAACATTCGTCACGCGCAAGATAACCAGGGCGATTGCCCATATAGTTGCTGGGAAGCAGAAGTACCTGTATCTCGGCAACTTGGATGCCAAGAGGGACTGGGGATACGCCCCAGAGTACGTCGAAGCAATGTGGCTTATGCTTCAGCAGGCACAACCCGATGATTATGTTATAGGAACTGGAGAGGCCCACTCGGTCAGGGAATTCGTAGACGAGGCTTTCTCTTATGTTGGCCTAGACGCCAGAGAACATGTCAAGACGGACTCCCGGTACTTCAGGCCAACGGAGGTCCAAGTCCTTATAGCCAATACAAAGAAGGCAAGGCAACGGCTGGGATGGGAGCCTAAGGTCACATTCGGACAGTTGGTCAGGATAATGGTGGACGCCGATATGGAATCTCAAGGCCTCAAGCCAATAGGCGAGGGCAGGGCAACGCTGTCCAGGCTTGGCCTCAACCACGCTGATCGGGCTCTGGTCAACCCCACCGGAGGAGTGGAAAGGTGATCTCTCTGGCCAACAAGAGGGTGCTGGTGACCGGAGGTGCGGGCTTCCTCGGCGGCTACGTTGTCGCCAGGTTGCAGGAGAGGGGGTGCAAGGAGGTATTCGTTCCCCGCTCCAGCCAGTACAACCTCGTTGAGATGGAGGCGGTCAAGAGGCTGTACGAAGACGCCAGGCCTGACATCGTCATCCATCTCGCTGCGAAGGTAGGCGGAATAGGTGCAACAAGCAAGAAGCCGGGGGAGTTCTTTTTCGAGAATCTCATGATGGGCGCGCAGATGATGGAGCAAGGTCGGCTCTATGGCGTCGAGAAGTTTGTCGCAATTGGAACAGTTTGCTCATATCCAAAATTCATACCCATTCCCTTCAAAGAGGACGACCTCTGGAACGGCTACCCTGAAGAAACTAATGCCCCCTATGGATTAGCCAAGAAGATGATGTTGGTACAGGGCCAGGCATATAGACAGCAGTACGATTTTAATGCCGTTCACCTGATGCCTGTCAACCTCTACGGCCCTCACGACAACTTTGACCCGCATACTTCGCACGTAATCCCGGCCACGATACAAAAATGTGCCGAAGCCATAAGGGACGGCCGGAAAGAGATAGTAGTCTGGGGCACGGGAACCCCCACCAGAGAGTACCTGTATGTGCAGGATGCAGCCGAAGGTATCGTTCTGGCCACAGAGAGATACTCGAAACCCGAACCCGTGAACCTCGGCTCAGGTAGCGATGTTTCTATCAAGGAACTAGTGCAAGTCATTGCTCGGCTGACTGGTTTCAAAGGCAAAATCACCTGGGATGCGTCCAAGCCTGACGGGCAGCCAAAAAGGTTATTTGATATCTCCAGGGCAGAAAAGGAGTTTGGCTTCAAGGCCAGGACCAGTTTGGAGGACGGCCTGAAGGCAACGTTGGAATGGTACAACAAACGCATTATGAAAGGCATGGCCAAGTAGCCATAGGACGCAACAATGGATTCAAAGAGTGACATAGAACGCCAACTGAAAGACCTGATAAAGCAGTACTTTGATAGGCAGGGGTCGGAAGACTTCCAAAAGGGTAAGACCCCAATAAAACTAATTACTCCATCCTACGGATATGAAGAGGTAGCTGAGGCACTTGAGTGCTTGCTAAGCACTCAAGTCACGATGGCACGAAAAGTGCAGCAATTCGAGGCCATGTTCGCCGAATACATCGGCATGCGGCACGCAGTGATGGTGAACTCCGGTTCCAGCGCCAACCTACTGGCCCTTTCCATCCTGACCAATCCGGCCATAAAGAACCGAATCAAGCCCGGGGATGAGGTGATAACTCCCGCCGTGACCTGGGCGACCACGGTATGGCCGATAGTGAACTGTGGCGCTGTTCCCGTGCTGGTAGATATTGGGCTGGACACATTCAACTTGAATGTGGACGAAGTGCGGAAAGCGATAACCCGGAAGACCAGGGCCATCATGTTAGTCCATCTACTGGGGAACCCATGTGATATTATGCCCATCCTGGAGCTCGCGCGCGAGCATAATCTCTACGTGATAGAGGACTCATGCGAAGCACATGGAGCAGAGGTGGACGGGAGGAAGGTTGGCAGCTTTGGCGACATATCCACTTTCAGCTTCTTCTTCTCGCACCACATCAGCACCATGGAAGGCGGCATGGTACTGACAAACAACCAGGAGTTCGGGGAGATGGCAAGGGCAATGAGGGTGTTTGGATGGATTCGTGATTTGAAAGAGAAAGACAGGATTGCCACCGAGCACCAGGATATCGACCGGAGATTCCTGTTCACCAACATTGGATACAACTTCAGGCCGACTGAGTTACAGGGAGGATTCGGAATCCACCAACTCGGGAAGCTGGAACCATTCATCAAGGCACGTCAAGAGAATTCGCAGTTCTGGCACGAACAGTTGAAGAAACATGAGAAGCATATCCTGTTGCACCAGGAGAGGAAGGGCACCCGGCATGTTTGGTTTGGGTACCCCATAACCGTCAGGCCTGATGCGCCGTTCTCCCGGAAAGATATCGTCGATTTCCTGGAGAACAAAAAGGTTGAGACTCGCCCCATCATGGCTGGTAATATCGTCGAACAGCCCGCAATGGGCCTCATCAAATATAGGACAGCCGGCGAGTTGCCAAACTCCAGGCTCGTCATGCGCAACTCGTTCTTCTTCGGAAATCACCAAGCTATCGGCCCGGTCGAGCGCAGTGCCATAGTGGAATACTTTGACGAATTCATGGCCGGCATCTCCAGGTCGTAAGTAGGGCTCAATGTCGGCCGAAGAGAGGACCGTTTACCTGGATGTGGCTGGCAAGACTCATTCGCTGTACAAGGAGTTAATGCTCTATCCACCTCAGGGGTATCGATTCACCACCACGGGAGGGAAGCTGGATGGGGCTTTCAATTCTGCCGGCAGCACAGGTGTGGCGCATCCGGCGTTGCTCAGGGTTTTGGGCAAGGCAGCACCATTGAATCTGGTCAAGGCGTGGTTGGAGAAGCTGAAGAGGCCCCCGCGGGAGGCTGTGCTAACGTACTCCGCTGGGCACCTTGTCTTTCGGCGTGAGCCATGGGTAGTTGACATGGAATTTGTCACCCAGCTCACTGGATACAGCACGGCGCATTTCAGGCGGTATCGCCGGTTGGTGGAGAAAACCCTCGCTTCCCAGAACTGCAAGAAGGTGATCTGCTGGACAGAGGCCGGGCAGAAGACCGTGTTGAACAACTTGAACTGTGAGGATTTCCAATATAAAGTCGAAGTTGTGCCTCTGGCGGTGCACCCAAAGGGCTTCGTCAAGAATTACGACCATAGCGGTACGACCAAATTGCTTTTTGTCGGATCAGTGAATATACCAGGAGAGTTTGAATACAAGGGCGGCAAGGAGACACTAGAGTGTTTTCGCATCCTTGGTCAGAAGTACCCAGGCTTGCAACTGACCATCAGGTCGGATGTTCCGGAAGACCTTAGAAGGCGTTACGCTGGAATGGACAACCTGCGCATAATAGACGGCATCATCCCATGGGAGCAGCTTGACCAAGAGTTCAGGACCGCCGATATTTTTCTCTTCCCAACACATTCGACTCCAGGGCTCGTCATTCTGGATGCGATGAGCTACGAACTGCCCGTAATTACCACAGACGTTTGGGCCAACCCGGAAATGGTACAGCATGGGGAAACCGGTTTCCTGATAAAGAAGTCCCAGAACATACACTACTACGGCGAAGACCTCATCCCATGCTGGGACTACCATAAAGGGTCCAAGTTCATGAAAGCAATTGGTAAGGTGGATCCAAATGTCGTGGAAGAGTTAGTTGAAAAGGCCAGCGTACTCATAGAGGACCCTGACTTGCGGATGAAGATGGGGAAAGCAGCCAGAGAGCGGATTGAGAAGGGCAAGTTTTCCATTGCCAGCCGGAACGAGAAGCTGAAAAGGATATTTGACGAGGCCCTGGCAAAGGAGGCGCCGTGCGCGTCCTGATAACCGGCGCCACCGGATTTGCCGGTCGCCACTTGGTTAGCTATCTCCTGAGCCATTCTCCCAAGCCCGAGATCTTTGGCACATGTCGCCACAGGGGCACGGATACGCATCCATGGCTCGCACGTAATGTCCAGCTTATCGAAAGTGATGTGAACTCCTTCCAATCCACCGAAAAAGTGCTCGAAGCAATCCTGCCGGATGTCATCTGCCATTTCGCCGCTGAGGTCTCGGTTCCCCGGTCTCTTCACAATCCGGCGACCACCTTTCAAACGAATGTGGTCGGCACCGTTAATGTCCTTGAGGCTGCCAAAAAGACCTGCAAAGGGGCCTTGATCTTGATACCCGGGTCAGCGGAAACATACGGCAACGTCCAGGCCTCACATCTTCCCATAAGAGAAAGCCAGCCGCTAAGCCCGCGAAGCCCGTACGGTGTGAGCAAGGCAGTGCAGGAAACTCTGGCACGATACTACATTGATACCTCCGGGTTGAAGATCTGTATGACCCGCACATTTCACTACACGGGTCCGGGGCAGCCTCTTGGTTTCGTCTGCTCGGACTTTGCAATGCAGATAGCCGCCATCAAACGAAGCAAGAGAACGGGCGTCATGAAAGTAGGAAACCTGACTGCAAGGCGCGATTTCACCGATATACGGGACGTGGTCAGGGCGTATTGGGGAATTATTGATAAGGGCAAGTCCGGCGCACCCTACAACGTTTGTACCGGCAAATCTGTATCCATAAGAAGCGTGCTCGACGCTCTGGTGCAAGCTTCGAACTGCAACGTAGCAATTGAGATTGACCAAAACAAGCTCAGGCCCGCTGAGATACCAGAGCTGGTGGGCGACAATTCCATGTTGCGCAAAGACACCTCATGGAAGCCTCAAAGAGAGCTACAAACCACCCTGGGAGATCTTCTCAAGTTCTGGACGACCAAACTTGGAGCCGACCAAAGGGCAGGCGCTCACCAGTGAATATTCTCATGGTGTGCACCAACCTCCTATTCAAATACGATGAAAGCGGTTCTAAGCTGAGGATCGATCAATTGGCGGACCTATGTGCGCAGCACAACCAGGTGTTTTCCCTTACCGCTCTCTCTTCTGTAGATAGGAAACGCCTTCACGCGTTACCTATAGCTCGTACGCCGCACGGCTACTACTTCAGGCAAGGCACACTCTTCGGCTATTACTTGGCGACGTTCACAGATCTGAACCCCTTTTTCTTCAGGACGTTGCGGCGGATCGTCAAGAAAGAAGCTATTGATGTAATCATGGTGACTGCGCCGTACGGTATTCCGCTGGCCAGTATGGCATGCCGCAAGGTGCCGATCATCTATGACGCCCATGCCGTGCAAAAGAAAAGCCTGGCCGGAACGCTCGACTTGCTTGCGCGCCAGAATGGGCCATGGAGCAGCCCCGCTGTGAGGAAAATAGCCAGAGCAACCCTTGGTACATACATCCGGCTGATAGAAAGGCTTGCTTGCCGAAAAAGCGTCCACATCGCTGCAGTATCCGAAGCGGACAGGCAAGCTTTCATCAATGAGTATCATGTCGCACCCGATCGCGTTACGGTGATTCCGCCTTTCCTGCATCGGTCGGAGACACAAGGAAGAATTGCTGATGAACAAAAGGACACTGGCATCTCTATCCTCTTTCATGGCAACTACGACTACCCGCCCAACAGGGAAGCGGTTCGCCTCATAACGGAATACATAGCTCCGGAGGTGGCGAAAAGAGACGGGCGTATCCGTTTCGTGCTGGCTGGCACGAACGCGCCCGTATTAGAGCGGGGGAATATCAGGTGCCTCGGCTATGTCCAGGACCTGGAGAAACTGATGCGAAGCTGCGATATCGCGATAGCCCCTCTATTGGAAGGGGGAGGCATCAGGACAAAAATGCTGGATTACATGTCCGCCGGATTGCCGGTGATTGCCACCAGGAAGAGCTTGGAAGCTATTAATGCCAGAGATGGCGAGCACGCCATCATACTTGATTCTGTTGACGACAGATTTACGCAGGCAATTCTGGACATGGCGAACGACCCTGGCAAACGCCAGACGCTGGGAAGGAACGGACAGGTTTTGGCCGAGGCAGAGTACGGACGGGACAAAATACAACTCAAACTTGGAGAGATACTGAGCAAAGTGGCTCAACAGAAGCTGGATCTGTCGAATTGACTCTCCGAACATATTGCTATGGCGAAAAAACCTAAGGTAGCGCTTATAAGTGACCCGGTCGAATGCGGAAGCGATTCGACCGTGACGCTGTACCTCGAGGGATTGCTTCTTCGGTTGATCGGACCCGCCGCGGATACAGTGACTGCCCTTATGGGGCCGGTACCGCATCATGAATTCGGCGGAAACGTCGAGTCAATACGCGTATTCATCAGGCCGGGGAAGGCACGCTCCATGCTTGATAGGGCGCGCAGGTACCTGTGGGCTCAGATGTTGATGCTCAAACGCCTGCCGGGGGTTTGCCGGGGTCGTAAAGTCGTCGCATTCTTCAGCCTGGCTGAGCTCTACTTCCCTCTGATGCTGGCCGCAAAGGTGTTCCTGCGGAAAAAGATCTGTGTCATTCATTGCGGCTGCAGTTCCAACAATATCCGTGTGGAAGGCGGCAGGCTGGCGAAGGCAATGTCTTTCCTGGTTAAGATAATGGAGCGGGTCAGCTTCGCAGCTGCAGATGCAATCCTGGTGGAATCCCCCGGCATCGTGGAATCGCACAACCTTCAACGGTACCGGAAGAAGATCCATATCTGTCCCTCTTATTACATTGACGAAGAGTTGTATCGCCCCGGGGAAGAGGTGGACCGGAGGGCCAATGCTGTTGGTTATATAGGCCGCTTTGGTGCCGATAAAGGTGCGATGAACTTCGCCAGAGGAATCTGTCTTATCGATGGTCGGCTGAACAGCGAGTTCCTGATAGTTGGCGGGTTTGGCCCAGAGGTCGGTGAGGTGGCCGATGTTTTGAAACAGAGCGGATGCATGCAGAAAGTTTCTCTTGTGGGACACGTAGCCCCTTCGGAAGTGGTTGCGTATCTTGGCCGGCTGAAGCTCCTAGTTCTACCTTCATTTGGAGAAGGCCTGCCCAAGACAATTCTCGAGGCAATGGCCTGCGGCACACCAGTGCTGGCAACTGCGGTGGGAGGCATAGCGGATGTAATCAAGGATGGAGAGACAGGTTTCATTCTGGAGTCGACCTCGCCGGAATGCATAGCTCAAGGCATAGTCAAGGCGCTTCAAAGGCCTGACCTTGCGGCGGTGGCCGAGCGAGCACGTAAACTAGTTTTGGACGAATACACACTTGGAGCAACTCAGGGGAAATGGTCGCAAGCGCTTGGCCGCATCAGCGGCATGCGATAAGTGTTAATTAAAGGGGGGTTCATGCAAGTACCAGCAGCTAAGATTTGCTTCCCAGAAGAGGACCGGGCAGACCTGACCAGGAAGATCGACGGCATACTGGAATCAGGGCAACTGACGCTCGGAAAGTACACCCAGGAATTCGAACGGAAATTCGCCGACTACGTGGGATCTAAATACGCCGTGGCGGTGAACAGCGGCACCAGCGCCATTGAAATCATATTGAGGGCACTGGATATACAAGGAAGCTCCGTGGTGGTTCCCACAAACACCTTCTTTGCCACTCCGGCTGCGGTCGTTCATGCCGGGGGCAAGGTCATCTTTGCCGACGCAACGCAGAACCTGTGTCTAGACCCGGACTCGCTGCGCGCGAGCATCAGGAAGGATACCAGGGCAGTCATCATAGTCCACATCGGCGGATTGGTGCCACCGCAAACTGCTCAAATAGAGCGCATTTGTAGAGATAAGGGCCTGTTCTTGATCGAGGACGCCGCACATGCCCACGGGAGCAGCCTCGCCGGAAGAAAGGCTGGGACCTTCGGGATCGCCGGGGCCTTTTCTTTTTACCCTACCAAGGTAATGACCTCGGGTGAAGGAGGTATGATCACCACCAACGACGAAAACATATACAAGCGGGCGCTCGTGTTCAGGGATCAGGGCAAGGCAGGCTTCTTGGGCAACATACACACCGAGATGGGCTACAACTGGCGGATGAGCGAGATACACGCCGCGATAGGCCTGTCTCAACTGGCCCGCCTCGAAGAGTTCATATCGGACCGAAGGGCGATCGCCAGCGTTTACGATGCCGGGCTTCCTGCCGTGAAGTCGGTGACTACGCTTGAAATACCAGAGGGGGCCGTGTCGAACTACTACAAATACGTGGCCTTCCTGGACAAGGGCATCGATAGAACGTCTCTCAAGAAGGAATTGCGAGAGAAATTCCAGGTGAGCCTCAGCGGGGAGGTATATGAGCTGCCCTGCCACAGCCAACCGGTGTTCAAGGGAATGGCCGGGTCCTCTAAGGGGTTGCCTGTAGCGGAGGACCTGTGCCAGAGGCATATCTGCCTCCCCGTGTTCGCGAGGATGACCGTCGAACAGGCTAAATTCGTAGTTAGTTCCTTAAAGGAGATACTGGGATGAACATTGGCGTCATTGGTGGATCGGGATATATCGGGTCGCACATAGTCGACAAGCTTATAGATGCCGGCCACGAAGTAACCATTTTCGATATCATGCTGCCCCACCGGTCAGACGTACGCCACCTTTACATAGACATAACCGACCTTTCCAAGACGTCCGTCGCCATGACGGGCAACTACGACGCTATATACATGCTGGCCGCGATGGCGAACGTCAACGATGTCTACAGGAACCCTGTGGAGGCCGGCCAGGTCAATATCATGGGCGTAGCCAACGTCCTTGAGGCTGCCCGCCGCAACATGGTGCCGCGGGTTATTCTGTCAAGCACGGTCTGGGTCTACGAGATGGCTAACTCCAAGATGGTGGATGAAGATGCGGCGCTCGCTCCTGCGAAGGCGAAACACATTTATACGGCCTCGAAGGTCGCAGCCGAGCTGTACTGCCATGCATACAAGAACCTGTTCTCCAAAGACTTCACCATACTTCGCTACGGCATACCCTATGGGCCCAGGGCAAGGCAGGGTACTGTTATTGCGAACTTCGTCGCCAGAGCCTTGAAGAATGAGCCCCTGACCATCCAGGGCGACGGCATGCAATACCGGAACTTCATCTACGTGGAAGACCTCGCCGAAGGCAACGTCGCGGCGCTCAACGCTAAGGCCGCGAACCGGACATATAACCTGGACGGCCCTCGATCAGTGACGATAAAGGAACTGGCCGAGACGGTGAAGAAGCTCATTGGCAACGTTACCATCGAGTACAAGGAAGCCCGGCCCGGCGACTATGGCGGCGCCACTGTGTCATCGGCGCGGGTCGAGCAAGAGCTTGGCTGGAAGCCCAAGGTGGACCTTGAAGAAGGGCTCAGACGTTACATAGAGTGGTACAAGGGAGCCAAAGCGCCGCGTGTTGCCAGGTGAGACCAAGCCGGAACAGACGTGCAACGGTCTGGGCACACTTGGGGTTGGAGATAGCCAATACGTGGCTCCAAAGCCTCGGATATGCTTCGTCTCCCTGGCAGCCTATCCTATTCTTGCGCAGGCCGATATCCCCATAGCCGGCGGAGCTGAACGGCAACAGGTACTCCTAGGCCGGGAGCTGCAAAAGAGAGGATTCGAGGTCTCTTTTGTCGTTCTGGACCACGGGCAGGCGGCTGTCGAGATGCGGGACGGCATCAAGGTCATCAAGTCCGTGAAGGCCGATGTCGTATCCGGACGTTTCCGGCGGGTTCTCTCGTTGGTCCAGCGGTATCTTGTCGGTATGGTTTTGCTGTGGAGGTCTCTGGCAAAGGCTGATGCCGACATATACTTCCAGAAGATGGTGGGGCCTTCATCAGCCCTGGGAGTCCTCTTCTGCTGGCTAAAACGCAGGAAGTTCATATACGCTGTCTCTGCGGAGCATGAGTTGGCAGAGGTGAATACTGCACCGTTGCCTTCGCGAGTGCTGGCAAAGACTACTATAAGGAAGGCCTCGTGCATCGTCGCACAGACCAGGCATCAGCAGGCGATGCTTCGGGACACATTCGGCAGGAATAGCGTGCTGATCAAAAACATATGTCCTGTGCCCCAGGAGATCCCGAAAGCAATCGAACCTCCAGTAGTCCTCTGGGTTGCCACGGTCAGGAGATTGAAGCGTCCAGAGTTGTTCTTCGAACTTGCCCGGCAGATCCCACAGGCCAGGTTCCAGATGGTGGGCGGCCCTGCGGCAGACGAAGACTGTAGCTATTACGAAGATATCAAGGCGCAGGCACAGAATCTGTCTAACCTCGAGTTTGTCGGTTTCGTCCCGCAGCATGCGGTTGACTCATTCTTTTCCAGGGCGGCAATGCTGATCTGCACATCGGAGTCGGAAGGGTTCTCGAACACCTTCCTTCAAGCGTGGGGAAACTGTATACCCGTCGTAACCCTTGACGCCGACCCAGATGAGCTGATCTGTAGCCTTAAGCTCGGGTTGCATTCGCGTAGCCTCAAGCATCTGGTCACTGATGTCAGGTCATTGCTCGCCGACAAGGGTCTAAGGGCTGAGATGGGCTTCAACGGTCGAAGGTATGTGGAAAAGGAACACGGCACGAGAGCGATAATGGACCAATACACACGCCTTTTCGCGGAGCTCGTGAGCAGACCCAAAGTGGACCGGACCCGGAGGCTAAACTGACACCAAGATAGGAAACTGTGTTGCTGCTGTTGCAAGTATAAGGGCCAATAATATGGGAGCAGGATCAATCTCAATATCATTCCAGAGCGCGGGCGCCCTCCGAGTGCGGAACACAGGGGAGAGTTAACTGATAGCACCTAGCTTGTCATAGACAATCTGGCGCTCATGGGAGAACAGCATGCTGTCTAGACTGAAGCCAACGTGAGAACAACATTATCCCGGCGCTATTACGGGCATAGGGATCAATCTCGGATTGTCATTCCCGACCCGGGTACCCTTCGGGTGCGGAATCCAGGTGGATAGAGAACATATGCCTCTTGAGGGGAAGAAAAGTCGTAGGAGAACAGCACTACCTGGATACCCGCTTTCGCGGGTATGACAGAAGGGACGCGGGTATGATACCAAATAAGTCTGAAGAGGCCGTAAACTGGTCCAGTCCTCCAGCTAGCTCATAGTTGTGATTTGTGGCTCCCTCAGTACGAATTGGTATGACAACACGGGGGAGAGTGGAAGATGTCTTTCCCGAGCGCCATCGGGAATCCATGGGAGGGGTATGACGAGACAGGGAGCGGCCATGACACATGGGTGGGTATGGCCAGCATGAAAGAACTGTATGCGGTCTATATTCTGGCTAACAAGAAACACGGGACGTTGTATATCGGCGTCACCTCGTACTTAGTAGGTCGTGTGTATCAGCACAAGACGGACATGGTGGAGGGTTTCACCAAGAAGTATGGCTGCCATACCCTGGTGTACTACGAGACAACGGAGGATGTGAATAGCGCCATAGCGAGAGAAAAGCAGATGAAGAAGTGGAACAGGATATGGAAGATAGAGTTGATCGAGAAGGACAACCCTCACTGGAGGGACTTATATGATGACCTGGTATAGGCAACCCA
>JACPPY010000014.1 GCA_016190755.1 Chloroflexota bacterium
ACACGGCTAACTTCGCTGGTTATCGAGCGCTTATCTGTGCCGTACTCCAGAGCGAGGGTCTTCACCGGTTTAACGCTTGTCCCTTCCACGGTAAAGGTAAGCTTGTTGGGAAAGTCGGGCATCGTACGGTTGACAGTGATGGTGACCTCGGCTGGCTCCAGGGTCTTTGGGACCGGTGCTGGTTTCGCGACAGGAGTGACGGGAGTTGGAGTCTTCGTTACGGTCGGCGATGGCGTAACGACCGGGGAAGGATATGGAATCGGTGCAATAGTGGAAACCGGCGCCGTAGGCAGCGCCGGGGTGGGACTGGCCGGCGCGGTCACGGGAGCTTGCGGGTTGCAGGCGACCAGCAACAGGAGTAGACCCAGGATAAGCGGCGTTACTGCATAGTTTTTTCTCATTTCCTTTTGCCCTAGCGTGCGGTGACGGATACTTCGTTCCAGTGGTTGACCCCGATGGGATAGAGGTGCAGCCCTTTAACATACGGCTTTACCAGAAGGTAGTCTTTTTCGCTGTGGTAGAGCGGCACGCGCGGAAGGTCGTTCAGAATCACCTTCTCAATCTCCTGGTACTTCTTGAGGCGCTTGGCTTCGTCCCGCTCCACCGCTGCCTCTTTGAGCGCGGTGTCCACCTCCGGGTTCGAGTAGGCACTGGCGTTCTCATCGCTCTGGCTCTGGAAGAGTACTTCCAGAAAGTTCTGGGGGTCGATGTAGTCGGCCCGCCAGCCACCAGTGAAAAGCTGGAACTCACGACGGTGACGCTTCTCGTAATACTCCTTGGGCTCTCTTATAGCCTCTATCTTGAGCTCGACACCGAGGTTCTGCTTCCACATGGCGGCCATAGCTTCGTGCAGCGGTGCCGCTCCGTAGGCCACGTACAGGGTTACCGGCGGCAGGCTGTCAACACTGCCGTACTTCGACTCAGCGATAAGCTGTTTTGCCTGGACCGGGTCGAAGGGTAGTGGTTTAAGCTCCGGATTGTAGCCAGGTATCCCCGGGGGCACAAACCCACCAGCGCGCTCCGCTGTACCCTTCAACGTTACCTCCAGTATCTTGTCCATGTTGAGAGACATGGCAAAGGCGCGGCGGACTTTGGGGTCATCGAAGGGCGGCTTGGTGACATTGAAGCCGACGTAATTGATGTCAAACGACTTGCCGGTAAGCAGTTCTTCGTTCAGCGGGTTTGCCTTGTCCTCAACTCTCTCCAGATCACCCGTTCCGACACCGGTCAAATCAATTTCTCCGTTCTCGTACATCATCATAGGTCGCCCGGCAAAAAGCTGGAAGACCACGTTCTTCAGTCTGGCAGTCTCCCGGTAGAAGCTATCATTCCTCTCCAGAATGAGAAGCTCGTCCTTCTTCCACTGCTTGAGCTTGAACGGTCCCGTGCCATTCGGCTCGTTGGTCCAGTTCTTGCCGCGGGCGATGTTCGCCCTGTCCACCACAAAGGCGACGGGCTGCGCCAGTTTGCCCAGGAAGTAAGGCTTAGCACCGTCAATGGTTACCGCCAGCGTGCGGTCATCAATTACTTTGACGCCGCTTAGCTCGGTGGCTTTAGACTCCAGCATTTCGCTTGCCCCCACGATATCTCCCAGGAAGCTGCGGGCTTTCTGGGATTCCGTCTTTGGGTCGAGGGCCCGCTCCCAGGAGTACTTGAAATCGGCGGCAATAACCGGTTTGCCATTATGGAACTTCACACCCTCACGCAGGCGGAAGGTGTAGGTCTTACCATCGGCGCTAACATCCCATTTTTCCGCCATGTCGGGCACCATCTTCAGGTCACTATCGTGTCTCACCAGTCCGCTGAACATGGCGCCGACCATACCGGCAGGACTTTCTTCGGTGAGGGCAGGGTCCAGGGTGACGATGAACCCGCCCCTGTAAAAGAGGGAGTCCTGGCGTGAGACGCCGAAGGGCTTTGGTTCCACCAAGGTGAAAGACCGGATAATCTGGTCATGGGACGGCTGCTGTGCATCAAACGCCGAAACTGCTCCGGAAACCACGAGCGTGAATATCTGGGTACCGCGCACTACCGACACGACCCTCATTTTTGCCGCAGTGCCTTGATAAACGTAGCTAAAAAGCAGTTCGTATCCTCTCGTCGCCTCACCGAGCGTCACTTCATTTTGGGATATGACCTTGTAGCTTTGTACCGTTCTGGAA
>JACPPY010000019.1 GCA_016190755.1 Chloroflexota bacterium
ACCTGGGGGTGCAGCTCGATCACCCCATCGCCCCGGCGCACCACGTTGAAGAACACCTCGCCCTGCTCTTTCGGGCGCACATTCTTGGGTAGCGTAATTGTCCCACGCTCGGTCATCTTGATAACCATGATTTACCTCCCTGCCATTCCTTAGCCATTATAGCAATTCCGAGACCTTCCATGCATATTTTCCGTTCACCAGTATTTCTGCAAGTGACGGCAGGAGAAATCGTTTGATACCAACCCTGATATCAACCCCCGGCGGTTGATACCAACCGGAGACGGATTTTGACGAACCATGGCCCAGTGTCTTACGCATGAAATCAACCGTTACGGGCGGTTACGGACGGTCGACGTGGAACTCATAACCCGAAAGACGCTGGTTCAAATCCAGCTCCCGATACCAACATAATAAAAGGGGCCGACCGGCAAAGCCGGCCCTCACCGTTTGTAAACACCAGTTGTTGGCTACCAACCACATTCCTGCTATCATTCTAGTCAGGGCGACTGCAAGGAGTGATTATGCGTACCGTTGAACTCACGAGCGAGATTTGGCAGGAAGGCAACATGTATTCCGCCTACTGCCACGAGTTGGATGTGGCGACCGCCGGCCGCACCGTAGACGAGGCGCGAAAGAACCTGGCGGAGGCTTTGGAGATATTCTTCGAGGAGACAGCCCGAAAGGGGACGCTGCAAAGCCTCTTGGAAGAGGCTGGTTTCCTGGTGGGAGAAGCATCAGACACCCAGGTAGTTCTCTCGGGCAGGTCCAAGTTCTGCATCATGGAGAAACTGCAAATCGCTGTGGGCAGCCTGTAGTTGCCCCAGGCTGACCCCTACAGACTGGAAGACGTAAGTGCGCGTCTTCGAAGCCTACGGATGCACGTTTGTCAGGCAGCGAGGTGACCACCTTGTATACGACCACCCCAAGGCGCGCCGGCCGGTAATCATACCGGCGTATGACGAGGTGCCGGTTACCGTCATAAAGACCAACATGGGTACGGTTGGCATGACCCGTGAGGAATACTTTGCCCTCCTGGCAGGCTAGACCAGCCCCCCCTGCGATGGGATGCGTGAGCAGGCCTTACGCACCAGTACGGCGCGACACGGTCATAACCCGAATGTCGTTGGTTCGAATCCAACTCCCGCTACCAAGATAGCAGTCATGCCCTAACTGAAAACCGCAGAAGGGTCTCTGTCTTTCAAGACGAGTTTGCACAAAGAAGCAGTAGTTTGGTTCCGTAGGCGGCATCGTCCTCGATGCCGACGGTCGGGGTCGAGGACGACCCCGACCTACTGATTATCTACGATTATTCACGTTCGGGTTTCTTGGAAGGGTACCCCTGCATTCAACCGTGATCGTCAGCGCCCGCCGGCCCTGGAAAGGGCCGGCTATCGAGCAACACGAAGGCCCTCAGTCCCGATAGGCGGGGCTTTCCAGCCCCGCCGGAGCCGGTCACGGTTCAGTGTGGGCGTACCCATCATCGAGCGTCGGTGAGCTATCCATGGCTGCGATCTCGCCAGACGCCTCTATACTACTTGAAAAACGAGGAAGTTGCCAGCCATTGGTTTGACCCAAGTTTGCGTTCAGGGTCTTCCAAGAACCTTAGTCACACGATGATCCATTCCAAGGGGATCCGGCTGAGCCTGCGCGCCCCATGTTCGGTGACTACCACGGTATCGCCCACGTGCACCCCGTGGCTATCGTCTGGGGTAACTGCGTTGGGCTCCAGGGCCAGCACCATCCCCGGCCTTACCTGGTCTTGTTCCAATTGCTTCTGTACAGTTGGCGTCGCCAGGGAAGAGCGTTTCAACCGGCTTCCGGAGAAAGACACGGGGTACTCCAGCCCGAGGCCAAACCCGTGGTAGTAGGGAGTGACTGTCATGAAACCAGCCCTTCCAATAGGACGTGCCATAGCCTGGGTTAGCTCTCCAAACGTGACGCCTGGGCGCAAGATTTCCAGGCCCTCCCAGTAGGAGGCCGCCGCCGCTTCGAAGAGCCGCGCATAGACCTGGCGCACGTACCCTACTGCCATGGGCCGCTGGAATTGCGCTCCATACCCGCATACGAGTGCCGAAAGTTCAGTCACGATGACGTCCCCCGGCCGCAGGAAGTGGTCGCCCGGTTGCCACACGCCGTGCACCACCTGCGGGCCAGCATCCCAAAGCAAAAAAGGCGCCTCAGTGGAGCCATTTTCCAGCATAGCCCACACGAAATAGGCGGCGGCGCTTCGAGAGGTAACCCCACTCTTGACGTACTGGGCCAGAGCCCCCAGGGCCCGCTCCCCGATCTCGCTAGCCTTTTCCACCAGAAGCAGGCCGGGACTCCAAGTGGGTAAGGTCCGAGCAATGACAGAGCAGTGACAAATGTTGAGCAGTGACAAATGAGCAGTGACAGAGAGTGTTGAAAGACTCAGGGGTAGGGCCTCCTCTCCCCCAGGGGGGCGGTGTTTCAGCTATAATCAGGCGATATTGGACCTGTTCAACCCCTGGATAGGGCTGTTATGCTCCCTTTTCGAGTCTCGTACTCGCTTCTGGCCGACTCCTGGGCGCGGTTATCCCTAGGCGGCCCTGGCCAGCTTCGCGGTCATCGTCACGCCACAGAGTAGCTTCACCATCCGCTTGAGGTTCATCACCATGCCTACCATGAGAGCCTGCACCGCATACTTGGCTAAGCCCAGATACCGGCACCGAGCTAATCCATGCCGGCTCTTGGCCTCACCGTTCTTCTGTTCTATCTTGTAGCGCTCCTTCTTCCCTTCCTGGTACTCCGCACTCTCCTTCATCTCTATCCACAAGCCCTTGTTGGCGTTCTTCTTCTCAGTCCGATAGTCGTTCAAGCACAAGGCCGACTTCTTGCCCTCTACCCGCAGTAGCTCGTGGTTCTCTCATCGTCGTAACCCTTGTCACCGGCGTATATTTCCGCCTCTACTCCTACCTCCTGATCCTTCTCCACCAACTGCCCCAACTGCTTTCCGTCCGTCCTCTCCCCAGAGGTAGCCACTACCGAGGTGATGATGCCACTCTGGGCATTCAGACTGAAATGGCTCTTGTACCCGTAAAAAGACTTGTTGACCACGACTGTCTTACCATCCACCGTCTTGGTCCGCTTCTTGCCTTTACTCCCCCAGGCGGCATCCTTATCCCTCGGCCCCTGGCCCTTCTCCTTGCGCTCGTCATCCTTCTTGACGTCCACATCCGCCACGCTGTGGGTGGCATCCACCACCTGGATGCGCCCAAAGGCTATCCCCTTCTCATTAGCTATCCGCACTACTTCCTGGAAAAGCTGATCAAAGCCCTTGGGCCCCCGCTCGGCCAGGATACGCTCTCGGAAGACGCTTAATGTGGAATGGTCTGGCGCCACTTGGTCCACTCCCAACCCCACAAAATACCTGGCGGCCAGACTATCTCCCACGAATCCCTCTGTCTGCCTCTCAGACAGCTTATACAGGAAAGCCAGTACCAGCATTTTTATTAGCAGAGCCGGATGATAGGGGATCGGACCATACTGCGCCCTACCCTGGTAACAAGAGAGCAGATCCTTGGTCAGTTCCTCCCAGGGGATGAGGTCCTTTAGGTGTCTCAGAAAGTGTGTTTTCGGTACTACCTGACCATATATATAATGGTCACCGAAGAATGAGCCACATCCAGAAGGGCGAAACCGCTGGTTCACTTCATCTACCTCCCGAATATCGTTGGACTTATTATGCCATATTCCCCCGTTCCTGCCAACCCCACCACCTACCCAAAAGTGATATTCAACAGTCTCT
>JACPPY010000018.1 GCA_016190755.1 Chloroflexota bacterium
CGTCCCCAGTTCGGATTGCAGGCTGAAACCCGCCTGCATGAAGTCGGAGTTGCTAGTAACCGCAGGTCAGCATACTGCGGTGAATACGTTCCCGGGCCTTGTACACACCGCCCGTCACGTCATGGGAGTCGGCTCCACCTGAAGCCGGCGCGCCAACCCCTCACGGGGAGGCAGCCGCCCAGGGTGGGACCGGCGACTGGGACGAAGTCGTAACAAGGTAGCCGTACCGGAAGGTGCGGCTGGATCACCTCCTTTCTAGGGAGTCTGGTCGCAAGACCGGAATCCAAGGTCGGTATGGAGCGCAAGCTCCATTTCCAATCGAAACTGAAGTCTGTCTTCCTTCCACTATCCAGTAGCTAAAGTGCCTTTTCTTTTTCCGTAAGTCCATGCCTCTGGACGAAGCCCATCCCACTATAACTCGTATCCCATCGATGCGGAACCCGCTTGGCCTCCTGGACGTTTTCGTACGCCTTCGCCACGGCATCCGGTGGTGGATTGACAACGGATCACAGCGTAACTATACTCTGTGCTAGTAGGGAGTATCACAAGCATCATGCAGGCTGGCGCCATGCCTGCGGGTGAGACAAGGAACAAGTAATGAGCGACGAAAACAACCAGCAGCAAACGGCTCCGGCAGGCAGAAACGCCAAGGCCACTTTGTCCGTAACAGGCATGACGTGCGCATCATGTGTGATGCATGTCACGGACGCACTGAACGAGGTGCCCGGTGTGAGCGATGCGAAGGTGAACTTGGCAACCGGCCATGCAGTGGTGTCGTACGACACCACAAAGGCCTCCGCACCGGCACTGGAAAAGGCGGTGCGTGACGCCGGCTATGGCGTCGCACGAGATACGGCGTTGCTGCAGATCTCCGGCATGTCCTGTGCCGCTTGCGTCGATAAGATTCAAAGAGTGGTGGGCGACCTCCCCGGCGTTTCACGCGTAGCGGTGAACCTTGCTACCGGCACCGGCAGAGTGGAATACCTGAGCAGCATCACCAGCCTGAAAGAAATAAAACGGGCCATACAGGCCCTTGGCTACGTAGCCGAGGAAAAACTGGAGGGTGAAGCAGCCCTCGAGCGGGAGAAACGGGAAAGAGACCGTGAGATCAGGCGCCAGTTGATCAACCTCTTGATCGCCGCCCCTATCGGAGCACTTGTCATGTTAGGCACTTTCCAGCCGTACTGGATATTCCCCAATATCCTCCCGGAATGGATGAACAACAAGGTGTTCCTGTTCTTCCTGACCACTCCCGTCGTGTTTGGCCCGGGCAGACAATTCTTCGTTAACTCGTACAGGGGACTCCGGCGTGGCGTAACGGATATGAACCTCCTTTATGCCACCGGCATAGGCGCCGCCTATTTGATTGCGGTGATAAATACCTTCTGGCCGGATGCTGGTTTCGGCGGCAGGGAAGCTACTTTCTATGAAGCCGCGGCCTTGCTATCCGCCTTTATCATACTTGGCCGCTACCTGGAGGCCGTGACCAGGGGCCGAACGTCTGAGGCAATACGTAAGCTGATGAAGCTACAGCCGAAGG
The DNA here is from genome assembly GCA_016190755.1 of Chloroflexota bacterium. GTDB lineage: Bacteria > Chloroflexota > Dehalococcoidia > JACPPY01 > JACPPY01 > JACPPY01. The sequence continues at coordinate 1,541 of JACPPY010000018.1, forward strand.
TCGCCCGAGTCATCCGTCATGGTCAAGAAGTCGAAATCCATGCTGATGAAGTTGAAGCGGGCGACGTCGTAGTGGTTCGCCCCGGCGAGAGTATACCTGTCGACGGCATAGTCAAGGAGGGGTACTCGGCTGTAGACGAGTCAATGCTGACGGGCGAGAGCCTGCCGGTGGAGAAGAAACCGGGGGATGAGGTTATCGGCGGCACGCTCAACAAGACGGGTGCTTTCCACTTCGCGGCCACAAAGGTAGGAAAGGAGACAGCCCTATCTCAAATCATCCAAATGGTCGAGAACGCGCAGATGACCAAGCCGCGTATCCAACGCATAGCCGATACCGTGGCCGGCCATTTCATACTGGGAATACATGCGTTGGCGCTGATCGTTTTTCTATTCTGGTTCTTCGCCGGGTTCGGTCTCTGGTTCAGACCAGAGACACGACTCATTCTCACTCCCTATGTTTTGAGCGGTATGGGGGTCTTCGGCTTCGCCCTGCTGACATCGATAACCGTGCTCGTCATCTCCTGCCCATGTGCGGTAGGTCTGGCCACACCCAGCGCCATAATGGCCGGCACAGGCAAGGGTGCTGAGTTCGGAATACTTTTCAAAGGTGGCGACGCACTGGAGTCCACCAGCAAGCTCACAACTGTCGTCTTCGACAAGACAGGCACTCTCACACGTGGTGAGCCGGCTGTAACCGACGTGGCAGCCGTTGCGATGAACCAGGAGGAAATGCTCAACCTGGCGGCTATTGCCGAGAAGAACTCGGAACATCCTCTTGGAGAGGCTATCGTCAGGGCGGCGCAAAACCATGGCCATCAACTGCCAGATGCCGAATCGTTCGACTCAATACCCGGGCACGGCGTCGTGGCCAGGTGGGCTGGCAAGGAGATATTGCTCGGCAACCGAAAGCTCATGGCCGAGCGAGGCATTTCGCTGGATGCGGTCGTCGACCAGGCGGAGGCTTTCGAAGACGGCGGCAAAACCGCAATGTTCCTGGCAGTTGATGGGAAAGTCAACGGAGTCATCGCTGTGGCAGATACGTTGAAACCAACCTCGGCTCAGGCTGTCGCCGCACTCAGAGCAATGGGGCTGGAAGTGGCCATGATAACAGGGGATAACCGACGCACGGCCGACGCTATAGCACGACAACTGGACATCAATACTGTCCTCGCCGAGGTATTGCCACAGGACAAGGCAGCAGAGGTGAAGAGGTTACAGGAACAGGGCAAACGAGTAGCAATGGTGGGCGATGGCATAAACGATGCGCCAGCCCTGGCGCAGGCGGATGTGGGCATGGCTATTGGCTCCGGCACCGATGTGGCCAAGGAAACGGGTCATGTGGTCCTAATGAGAGACGACATACTGGACGTGGTCGCCGCTATACAGGTCGCGAAGGCAACGGTACGAAACGTCAAACAGAACCTTTTTTGGGCCTTCGGGTATAATACAGCCGCTGTCCCGCTGGGGATGGGTATTATCTACCCGTTCACTGGCCTGATGGTGAGTCCCGAACTGGCATCACTACTTATGGCCCTGAGTTCTATCACGGTCACATTGAACGCACTGCGGTTGAAGGGCTTCGTGCCCGGCATCAAGAAAGGCCCTCCGGGACGCAATGCCAAACTGGAGCAGCAGGTCGTGCCAGAACCCAGAGAAGCCCAGAGTTGACGGAGGGATACCATGTCACAGAATCCGGAAGAGAAAGCGATCAGGATCAGCTATCTTGTTAGCTTCGGCGCCTCAGCCATCGCGGCGTTGACCTTCTTGCTCATTACAAGCCTGACGGGGGGACATACACCTCTGACAAGAATCGGCGGGACCTTATGGGTCTTCCTGCTATCGCTCATAATCGCACTGCCCACAGTGACGCCAGCTTTCAAGCGACGATACAGGCAGCGGTAAACAGTTCAATTGCAAGCCCCCTGTTTTCCCAATCCTTGTCTACAACAAGGGTTCTCACATGCGCACTGCCGCTCCGCAGCTGCATCGGCCAAAACCACCCGTCCGCGCCATGTGTTACTATCATTATCGAACTCGAGCAGCCCGACAAGCGCGCCTCCAGAATCATAGGCCCGGCACATGAGCTTGGCATCTGCTCCGCCGTCCCTGCGGGGTTGAAAGGCAGCATTCGGAATACCTACTGGTCTTCCTGTGAGTACAGACTTGACCTGTTGGTCGTTCAGTATTACAGCAGGCCATCCCAGCAGTGGGCTGTCTATCGGGTGAATGAACCGTTCCCAGTACCCGCTGCATACTGCCATCTCAAATTCTTGCATTGTGACGGAGTCTTTTATGGCGAAAGGACCGGACCAAGTCCGCACAAGGCTTTTCAAATGCGCTCCGCAGCCAAGTGCATGTCCCAAATCATGAGCAAGGGACCGTATGTAAGTGCCCTTGGAACACTCTACTTCTATGGTGAGCGTAGGCGGGGTCCACGAGACCACTTCCAGGCGGAACACCTCAACCGGGCGACTGGATACATTAACCTCGACGCCAGCACGAGCCAGATCATACAGCTTCCGGCCGTTGATCTTAATCGCGCTGTAAGCCGGAGGTGTCTGCAGTATCCTGCCCTTGAACTGCTCCAGCGCCTGCCTGACTTCCTCAAGGGTGATGGGGTCTGCATCCCCCGAGAAGGTCACTTTGCCACTTGCGTCGTAAGTGTCCGTTGATGTCCCGAGCTGGATTTCAGCCCTGTATTGCTTGGTGGAATCAGCAAGCATCCCGGCAATTTTGGTTGCCCGGCCCAGGCATACCACGAGCACGCCTGTAGCATCAGGGTCAAGTGTGCCGCAATGACCGACACGACGACAGCCGGATAGTCTCCTGATCGACGCAACTACATCGAATGAGGTCTTGCCCGCGGGTTTGTTTATGTTGAGAATGCCATCCATGGTTAAATACGTCTTGCAGGACAGTTGAAGGAAATCCGGAGATCGAGTTCTGGTTATCTGCCTTTGCTCATGCCTCTTCGCCTTTGACCGCCTTGTCGATCAGTTCGAGCAAATGAGCCCCTTGCTCTATGGAATCGTCCCTGGCAAACTCCAGTTCGGGCATCCGTCTGAGACATAACCGAGGCGCCAGTCCTCTACGCAGGAAGCCACTTGCCGACGCCAGCGCTTTCAAGACGTTCGTTTTCTCCTCCGGAGTGCCCATTATGCTGACGTATACTTTGGACTTGCTCAGGTCACTGGACGTGGAAACTGAGGTGATTGTAACCATGGATCCCAGCCTCGGGTCCTTGGCCTGACGCAGCAGCTCACTAAGTTCCCGTTGTATTTGGTGGTTGATCTTGGGGATTCGGTGTGCCATGATCTCCCTCACCAGACTCTACAGGCCGGTTGGCAAAGGCGATGAATACCCCGCCACGGTCACATCCGAGCCTCACGGTCACATCCGCGAGCCTATAGAACGTGGCCGGGCCGAGCGAGCTTTAGCTCGTCCTTTCCTTGCGGTAAAACTCCAGGATGTCGCCGACGCGGAAGTCATTGAATCCCTCCAGGCCTATACCGCACTCGAACCCGGTGCCCACTTCGTTCACGTCGTCTTTGAAGCGTCTCAGGCTAGAAATGCGAGACTCATGAATGACCTTGCCCTGCCGGATGACCCTGGCAGAGCTGTTCCTGGTGACTTTACCCTCACGGATGTAAGAGCCCGCAGCCTTCTGGTTCTTCCCCGAAGCGAAGACCGCCCGCACTTCCGCCCGCCCTTCCACAACCTCCTCGTACTTCGGTTCGAGCATTCCGCCTAGGGCTTTACTTATGTCATCTACAACATTGTATATAATGTTGTAATGGCGTATGTCCACGCCTTCCAAATCGGCCAGGCGCTTGGCGCCTGGCTCAGGACGGCTGTTGAATCCCACAATTATCGCCTTGGACGCCACGGCCAGCAGGACGTCGCTCTCAGTGATACCGCCGGTAGCCGCATGTATTATTTTCACACGGACCTCGTCCGCCTGCAGCTTTTCCAGCGATGACTTTATAGGCTCTATGCTCCCCTGAACATCCGTCTTCAATATGATGGGCACTTCTTTTATCTGGCCAGCAGATATCTTGGCATGAAGGTTGTCCAGGCTTACCACCTGTCGTGGGGTCACACGTGCGCTCTCTTTCTCAGAGTGTCGCTTTTCCGATATGGCCCTGGCTTCATGCTCATCGACGACTGCCTTCAAGTCGTCACCGGCCTGAGGCACCTGGTTCAGGCCAAGAATACTTGCAGGACTAGCCGGACCAGCTTCCTTGAGGCGCTGGCCACGGTCGTTGAACATAGCCTTTACCTTGCCCCAGGTATCACCAACAGCCACATAATCACCGATGTGTAGAGTGCCATTTTGGATGAGGATAGTGGCAACCGGACCCCTCGTTTTATCCATGCCAGCTTCAACCACCACGCCGACGGCGAAGCGACTTGGGTTTGCTTTGAGCTCCGCCACCTCAGCCACAACCAGTATGTTCTCGAGAAGATCGGTTATGCCCTGTCCGGTTTTAGCTGAAATCGGCACACAAACAACATCGCCGCCCCATTCCTCAATTACCAGACCATGGTCGGCGAGTTGCTGTTTGACACGGTCCGGGTTCGCATTGGGTTTATCCATCTTAGTAATAGCCACTACAATCGGAACACCTGCGGCCTTGGCATGGTTAATTGCCTCAACAGTTTGAGGCATTACACCGTCATCGCCAGCAACCACAAGGACAGCAATATCGGTGGCCTGAGCGCCTCTAGCCCTCATGGCCGTGAAGGCCTCGTGGCCCGGAGTATCAAGGAAGGTTATCTTGCGGCCGTCGACGTTCACCTGATATGCGCCGATGTGTTGTGTTATGCCGCCGGCTTCACTCGCCGTAACTTTGCTCTTCCTGATGGCATCGAGTAGCGTCGTCTTGCCGTGGTCAACATGGCCGAGTATGGTTACAACCGGTGGGCGCGATTCGAGTCTGTCGGCCTTTTCACCCCTCAGCAAGGCCTTGTCTCTGGCAGCGGCCTCCACCGAGGGTTTCGGTGTAACCTTAGGCCGTTCCAGCGGCTGGTACCCGAAGGCAGAAACAACTGAAGCTGCGGCCTTATAGTCTATCATCTGATTAATACTCGCCATGTACCCATTTCGCATCAGCTGTTTTATGACCTCGATAGGGCTTCTGCCGAGCATATCAGCAAGCTCACGGACAGACAAAGACTCAGGCAACTCCATGCGTGCTGTCTGTCCAGCCACACTTTTCTTTTGTTGTTCAACTGTCTTCATTTCGCCGGTCATATTACTCAGAGCTATTGCCCCCTTCTTTACTGCCCGAGACGTCCCCTCCCCATCTTCCGGTTCCTGAAGCCATGATAGCGTCCTTTGCCTCAGTATCCAGTTTGACCCTCAATGCCCTCTCAAGACGCCCTTTGTACACACCCTCAGCCCAGCATTGACAGGAGGGGCAGAGATATGCACCCCGCCCTGGCTCCTTGCCGAACAAATCGACCTTCATACCTTCCGTTGTCCGAACCAGTCGTATGAGCTTGAACTTAGACGAAACGCGGCGACACGCCACGCACGTGCGGGAAGGAACATCACTACGATTCTTCGCTAGGTTCAGAGTACTCTCCCTTTGCCCGCTTGGATTTTTTCACCCTGGCATCCAATCCGCCTGCGTCCTTGCCTTTCTTTCCTCTCTTGCCTCTCGGCATTCGGTCAGCAAGTATGTCCTCAGCAAACCGGATCTGTCCTGGTTCCGGCGCCTGGCGTTCGCGCTTCGGCGGCGCGAATATCTCAGCCGATGACAGGGCCACCTCAAGAGGTACAGGTTCTTCGACCTCCTCTTTCTTCGGGACAACTTTCTTGTCAGGCGCTTTGGGCGCCTCTGGTGTCGCCTTACTGGCGACGGATTCAGGCGCTGGCTCTGCCGGAACCACTTCTTCATGGACAAGTTCTTCCGTCGCGACCTTCTCAGGCTCCACTTCCGCCGCTGGCGCAACAGCAGCCGCTGGCGCAACAGCCTCAGCAGCCACTTTCTCCGCTTCAGCCAGCACAGTAGCCTGTCTCTGCGCAGCCGCCTGCTCCTCAGCCTTCTTGACCTCGGCCGCGGATATGCTCTTTATATCTATTCGCCAACCTGTCAGCTTAGCTGCCAGGCGAGCGTTCTGCCCCTCCTTACCTATGGCAAGTGACAATTGCTTGTCGGGCACGATCACCGTCGCAGTATGTTCGGCCTCATTCAACTCTACTGAAGTTATCTGTGCCGGGCTCAGGGCATTGGAGATGAAAACGGCTGTATCCGCATGCCATTGAACGACGTCAATCTTTTCTCCGTTGAGTTCGTTGACGATGCTCTGTATCCGGATGCCCCTTAATCCCACGCAGCATCCAACAGGGTCAATGCCTTGCTGACGCGCGGCCACGGCAACCTTACTACGCTGTCCAGCCTCTCTGGCCACGGCCTTGATTTCAACCACTCCGTTGGCTATCTCAGGGATCTCCAGCTCAAAAAGCCGGCGTAACAAATTCCGGTGAGCCCTGGATACCACGACCTGCGGCCCACGTGGGGTCCGCGCCACTTCGACCATGTATACTCTTAGTCTTTGCCCGACCCTGTACCGTTCGTTCTTGGGTTGTTCTGTGGCGGGCAAAACCGCTTCCACACGCCCGAGGTCTACGATCACTTGCCTTGGTTCAATCCGCTGAACCACACCGGTAACGACATCTCCCTCTTTACCGGAGTATTCTTCGTAGACGGCATTGTGTTCAGCTTCATGTAGCCTCTGCAGTATCACCTGCCTGGCGGTCTGCGCGGCTATGCGCCCCGCATTCTTAGGCGTCGCCTCGACCTCAACAATCTCACCCACTGTAGCATTGCTGTTTGCCTTCCGCGCCGATGCCAACGAGATCTCCGCTTCGGGGTTGGTAACTTCTTCCACAATGGTCTTGCGAAGGTAGACCTTGACCTCACCAGAGGCCGGAATGATCCGTACTATTATATCTTGCTCCGGCTGAAAGAAGCCTCCTTTTTTGTAGGCAGAAACCAGAGCAGTCTCAACAGCACCAAGAACTACGTCCTTGGATAGGTTCTTCTCGGCCGCCAGTTGCGTTATGGCCAACATGAAATCTGTTTTCATTGTCTATTTGTCGGACCTCCCGCTTCTCTACGACCTCTTTGCCAATAAAAAAGTGGGTTACTTCGACCCACTCCTACTAGTGAAGCTTGCTTGTCCGGGCGCACCTGAAAGTATATCATACTTGCCATGGGGTGGCAATTCACCAGCATTCATTGGTACTGTTGTCCTAGCTGCCCTTTATAGTCCGTATCCTTTTGGACAGTGTATGAGGTGTACACGGTATCTTTTGGAGCATTTCCCCTAGGTATTTCTGTCTTCTCAGACCACACATAACTCCTCCTGTGGAGTGTCGCCTGCCCTACTCCAGATACCAGCCAGTATTGACCACCCTTCATCCCGGCTTCAACCGACCATTTTTGACGTGACTAGCATCATACCCTATAATAGTTGCACTATGGGGCCACGCTGTCACGGCTGAATCCGGCTCCGCATATCGGTGATTTATGTCAAGCAGGTTTGAAAAATTCTCAGAGAGGGCTCGCCGTGCACTAACTCTAGCCCAGGAAGAGGCACAGCGATTCAATCATAGTTACATAGATACGGAACACGTTCTTCTCGGGCTTGTTCGCGAAGAGGATGGTATGGCCGCCAAGGTCCTGGTGAACCTTGGCGTAGGCCTAAGCAAGGTAAGGACCGCAGTCGAGTTCATCATGGGGCGAGGCGAAAAGCCAAGCACTGGAGAACTGGGGTTGACTCCGCGGGCCAAAAGAGTCATAGAGTTTGCTGTCGATGAAGCACGCAGGCTGAATCACAGCTATATCGGTACAGAGCACCTGCTGCTGGGCCTTCTGAGAGAAGGGGAAGGTGTCGCAGCAGGAGTACTGGAAAGCTTTGGGGTGACTCTAGAGCGAGTCCGCGCCGAGGCAGTACGCCTACTCAGCCAGACCAGTCCGCAGGCGCACGCCGCAACGAGGTCTACCAGTCGCACTCCAACACTGGATCAGCTGGGCGTGGACCTTACTGCTGCGGCACGTTCTGGAAAGCTTGACCCCGTTATCGGGCGGGCTCGGGAGATCGAGCGAGTCATTCAAATATTGAGCCGGCGCACCAAGAACAATCCTGCCCTTATCGGGGAGCCCGGTGTAGGCAAGACCGCCATAGTAGAAGGCCTGGCCCAACGCATTTCAACTGGCAACGTGCCGGAGACCTTGCAAGGGAAACGCCTGATAACTCTCGATATAGGCCTGCTGGTTGCCGGGACAAAGTATCGTGGTGAGTTCGAGGAGAGGCTGAAAAAGGTCCTCGAAGAGGTCAAGACGGCGGGGAACTGTGTGCTATTCGTAGATGAACTGCACACTATCGTCGGCGCAGGCGCTGCCGAAGGCGCAGTGGATGCCGCCAATATACTGAAGCCCTCACTGTCCCGCGGAGAGCTGCAGTGCATCGGCGCTACGACGCTGGACGAATACCGTAAGTATGTTGAAAAAGATGCAGCACTGGAACGAAGGTTCCAGCCGGTCCTGGTAGCTGAGCCGACCGTGGAACAGACGCTGGACATACTCCGCGGCATAAAGCACAGGTACGAAGAGCATCACCGCGTCGTTATCAGCGATGAGGCTTTGCAGATGTCTGCCTCGCTGGCAGCCAGGTACATACCTGACCGTTTTTTGCCTGACAAGGCGATAGACTTAATGGATGAAGCGGCGTCCATGGTTCGTATTAAGCGCGGCTCGATTCCCATAGGGCTGAGCGAAGCTAGAAAAGCATTGGAGAGCGTCCGCAAGGACAAGGATGCCGCCATTAACAACCAGCAGTACGAATATGCCGCTGAATTGCGCGACCGAGAGCTTCAACTCATGGACAAAATCCAGAAGGCTGAGCAGGACTGGCAGGTTGAGCGCGAGCAAGATAAGCCGACTGTGACCGCCGAGGATCTTTCGACGGTTACGAGCATGTGGACGGGCATCCCGGTAGCGAGGCTGACGACGGATGAGTCTACCCGATTGTTACAGATGGAAGAGGTCCTGCACCGGCGCATAGTCGGGCAGGATGAGGCCATCGTCGCGGTTGCGAAAGCAGTCAGGCGCGGTCGCGCCGGTATGAAGGACCCTCGCCGCCCCATCGGCAGCTTCATCTTCCTCGGCCCCACCGGCGTAGGAAAGACGGAGTTGGTCCGGGCATTGGCTGAGTTCATGTTCGGCAGCGAGGAATCCCTGATCAGGCTCGACATGTCTGAGTTCATGGAGCGCCATGCCGTGGCCCGTCTTGTTGGCGCGCCCCCCGGGTACATTGGGTACGAAGAAGGCGGCCAACTGACGGAAGCTGTCAGGCGGAAGAGCTACTGTGTCATATTGCTCGATGAAATCGAAAAGGCGCATCCGGATGTGTTCAACATCCTGCTCCAGATTTTCGACGACGGCCACCTGACCGACGCCAAGGGAAGGCGAGTTGACTTCCGTAACAGCATAGTCGTCATGACCAGCAACATCGGAGCTGAGTTGATCAAACGCGATACGACAATGGGCTTCACGGTCCGTTCTGACGAGAAGAAGGCCCGCCAGACAGCATATGAAAGCATGAAGGACAAGGTGCTCGGAGAACTGAAGAAGACCTTCCGGCCTGAGTTCATGAACCGCATAGATGGTGTGGTCGTGTTCCACTCCCTGGCCAAGGAACATATCAGGCAGATCGTCGATTTGATGCTGACCCAGGTGACAAAGCCGTTGGCGGAGAAGAACATCAAACTTGAGATCACCGAGGCGGCGAAGGAGCTGCTGGCAAGCAAGGGATACGACCCGGCCTTCGGCGCACGCCCGTTGAGGCGCGTCGTACAGGATATGGTCGAAGACCCGCTATCAGAAGGCTTGCTCAGGGGCGACTTCCGGACCGGCGATACTGTCATCATAGACTGTGTGGACGACAAGATAGTAGCTCGCCCTGTAACAAAGGCCCTGTCTGGCGAGAAGAGCACTTAAGACAATACCCAAGCCACGAGCTTGCGCACATAGAACCGGTTGAGTTGCGGCCTGGAACAAGGATCTCCTTGCAGGCCGCAACTTTCTTGACAACTGAGCAGGGGCCAAATTAGAATCTGCCCCTTGGCGCCCGTTGGTAATATCGAGCATGATAACGTCGTAAGGTGCCCGGGAACTTGCTTGGTGAATCAGGACTTTTGAAGGGAGACAGATGGCCAAAGAGAATGTAGAAGTCCCTATACCCGGTAAGGTGATTAGCGTCGCGGTTACCGTCGATTCCAAGGTCAACGAGGGCGATGTGATATGCGTTCTGGAATCAATGAAAATGGAAAATCCTATTTTGACACCTGTCTCGGGAGTGGTCAAGGAGATCAAAGTGTCGGCCGGACAGTTCGTCTCTAGTGGCTCCGTGGCTGCTGTCATAGAATACTAGGACCAGTGTCGCTTCCGCGAGTCCCGGACGATTCAACGCCGGGAGTGAGCGTTTACCTTGACCGAACGCACCCGAAATCTGCAATACCTGTTCAGGACCGGCTTGACCATGCAAAGAACGCAATTCCAATCGAGGTACGAGAGCATAGGTGTCGTGCACCACGGCCGGTTGAAGAGTGCGATAGATTTCTCAATCAAGCTTGAGCAATTCCTCAAGGCTTCTGGCATCAAAGTCTGGCGCGTGGCAGCCACAAAAGAAGCAGAGATAGTTGACAGGGTCAGGGAAGCCAACCTCGTGCTGGCAGTAGGTGGAGACGGGACGCTTCTCCGAGCGGTCAGGTCCGCATGCGGCCAGGGAATACCGATAATCGGCATTAACCTCGGCAGGTTGGGGTTCATGACCGAACTGACAGCATCGGATACGTTCGAGAAATTACCCTTGCTCCTCGCTGGAGGGGGGTGGAACGATGTGAGGGCAACGCTCAGTGCCAGGGTTTCGGGTAATGAGACGTCTTACACCGCATTGAACGATGTGGTCGTAGGCCGGAAGATGCCGTTGTGCATGCTCCGGGCGCGGGTGAGAATTGATGGGCAACTCCTGACTGAGTACCATGCTGACGGGATAATCACTGCTACAGCAACCGGCAGCACGGGATATGCTCTCGCGGCTGGCGGGCCGATTCTCAACCCTCAATCCAGGGACATCCTATTGCAGCCTATTTGTCCTCACTTGTCCTTCACTCGTTGTCTGGTGTTGCCTCCTGTTTCGGTCATCGAGTTGCACTTGGTGACCGAGGAGCAAGCAGTGTTGAGCATTGATGGACAGATTGCCACTCCGCTCGAGACCAACGCTACAGTCGAGGTCCGGATAAGTGAGAAGGTCGTGAACTTCCTCCGGCTGAACCCTCCGGGACAGTTCTATGCATCTCTTACACAGCGTCTGAAGGGAGAACCACTGTGTTTGTAGAGAAAGCACGCATATCTGACGTCCCGAATATCCATAAACTGGTGAACAGCTTCGCTGAGAAAAGTGAGATGCTTCCCCGCGCTCTGAGCGAGATATATGAAAACATCCGGGACTTTTACATTATTAGAGATGGCGAGCAGGTCGTGGGTTGCGTCGCCTTACATATCAGCTGGTCGGACCTCGCCGAGGTCAGGTCGCTTGCCGTTGATGAAGGTAGGCATGAACAGGGCCTCGGAACCATGCTTGTTCAGGCTTGCCTCGACGAGTCCAGGGAGTTGGGAATACCACGCTTGTTCTGCCTGACATACAAGCCCGGTTTCTTCGAGAAAACTGGCTTCAGGCAGGTCGACAAAATGGAGTTGCCGCGCAAGGTCTGGAGCGAGTGTTTCCGATGCCCTAAGTTTCCCAACTGCGATGAAGTAGCATTGGTGTACGACCGGGTTGAAGCGGCTGAACGATGACACTTACCCAGCAACTGCGAGAGGCGTCAGATACATGCAAACACCGGACCCAGCCACGGTAGAAACATTGAGCACTGAAACAGTCTTCAGCGGCCGGGCATTCAGCGTCCGTGTGTCCAGGATCAGGAAAGGCGACGGCACAGTAACTACACGCGAGGTCGTCGAGCATCCGGAAGTGGTGGCCATAGTTGCGTTGGACAAGGAAGATAACGCCCTGCTGGTGCGCCAGCACAGATTCGCGGTTGGTAAAGAATTGCTAGAGATACCTGCTGGCGGCGTCGAACCGGGAGAAACGCCTGACGAATGCGTACGCCGTGAATTGCGAGAGGAAACCGGTTATCTGCCGCACAATCTCAAGCGTCTGGGCGGATTTCATTCTGCGCCTGGCTTTTGCTCCGAATACCTGCACCTCTACCTTGCCACAGAACTCGAGCGCAGCCCCTTGCATGCTTCAGACACGGACGAGATACGTGTCGAGCGCATACCGATCAACAAGACCAGAGACCTCATCTTATCGGGCGAAATAGAGGACGCTAAGAGCATCGCTGGACTGCTTACGGTCCTGACCTTCGGCCATTAAAGTCAGAGCACTGGTAATGTCTCTTGTTCCTGCCTTATGCCTTCAGCACACAGATGGCCTTTGGTTGTCGTATCAGCAGGGTCAAGCTCTCTGAAACGGAGAATTCCAGCCTCTCTCCAACAGGGCCAATGAAACCGGCCGTAAGGTCCTGGCCGAGCACTATGGAAGCGAACTGTCGGCCAGAAGCAAGCAGCACTCCGCCGTCGTTCAAAGCAGGTGCCTTGACGACGCCTTGCGCAGCCATGTTCCCTATATGCTCCAGCTCCGTGGGCCCATTCGGGTAGCGGCGCAACAGCAGGTTGTAGCGCCTCGGTGCCAGTGCCAGGCTGTAGGGACCATGAAAACCAGCCTCGTCCAGTATGTTGACGGATTTGATGATGTCTTCCGCCGCCGTTCCCACGTTATCCCATGGCGCAAGTCCCAGGCCGTTCGTGCCCTTCGCAGTTGTGAGGCCCGGCGTGCCTTTCGTTCCCTGGAATACGGCGTTGTCCTCCATCTGGGCGCAGTCTATAGCCGCTATGGCAGCTTCGGAAGTGTCCAGGGCTACCTTATCGCGCTCATACGCCGCAAGATCGCGCTTGGCCAGGGTGAAACCCTTCCGGATCAAGGAAAGCGGGACAGTCGCACTAGTTATTATGTCCGACTTGACGTTCGGGTCTGCCAATTCAACTGATTTTAGGCCCAGGCCATAGGGCCCTTCGATATTCAGGATGCGTCGGCCAGCCAGGACGCTCTTCGCCGCTTCAACGACGACACTATCGATCAGTTGCCACGTTTCGGGCTGTATCGGGGCCTCGTTTCTAAGCAGGTAATTGTTCATCGCTATTATCCCCTTTGAGTTCATTCTTTCAGAGACCCTATTGTCTTTGGCTCAAGTGCTTGCTGTGCTGCAGGCCCGATCCCGGCAGCCATGGCATTGACCTCACCCGCTCCGTCGGCAAGCCACTTGTCCTCATCTCCCGTGAGCAATTGAATAAGCCTCAGGAACTCACCAGCATGGACGCGCTCTTCATTGGCAACATCCGTGAGTACTTTCTTTGCAAGCGCGTTGTCGGTAGCCTCCGCGTGGGCCATATATAGATGTACGGCTTCCTCCTCTGCGGCAAGGTCCAAGCGCAACGCACGGATGAGTTCGCCCTCGTTGATTTTACTACCGGGCTCCATACCACTGAAAGGATTGGCAAAATCCGCCATAGCGACCTCCTTCTGACTACTACCTCAATTATATCGCACGATAATGCAGGTTCCTGAACATAAGTCCCTGACCACATTTATGTTAAGGACATGCACCGAGTTAGGCCGAAGGTTGGTGGCCCGTGACCCCTGACTTTGGTTTATGCAATGGTGCCTGTGGACTTACCGGAGGTTGTTACGTCTCCAGGCTTGGGGGCACGTTCAGGCATAGCGAGACAATTGAATGGTTTTGGATATTGTGCCGGACATGAGGTTCCGGTTACCAGACGAAACCAGCAGTTACAAGCCCAGGTCTGAGGATATGCACTGCATGGCTGCGAGGCCCAACGCCACTAATTCTTCCGTCTGCAGGCCCAGCTCTTTACAGGTGTTTATCTGTTCCCGGTTTGCCCCTGCAGCGAATCTCTTTTCCCCGAACCGCTTCATCACCGAGGCAGCGTTCAGTCCACCAAGTCTTTTGTCAGGCCGCACAAGCGCCGATGCCGTTATCAGCCCGGTCAGCGGGTCTGCGCTGAAAAGCGCTTTGTCCATGTGACTAAGTAGAGGACGCCCGTGTTGCTCGTTGTGCACCAGTACCGCATGGACCACCGCATCGCTTGCACCCATTTCTTTGGCCATCTCGGCTCCCACTTTGCTATGCTCGTCCATGTTTCCCTCGGTGTCCTCTATGTCAATGTCGTGTATCAGCCCGGCCAACCCCCACTCCTCCTCGGCCTCGCCCAACCTGCGGGCCAATGCACGCATCACCGCTTCGGTTGCCAACATATGCTTGACCAGATTCTCATTCGTCACCCGAGATTTTATCTCCAGCAATACTGTGTTCCTGTCCATCACTCACGTCCTAGAAATCTGGCCGGAAACCCCCTATGCAAGTTAGCCAAACTGTTGGCGCGCGGGTGGGACTCCGGAAAACACTGCACAACGAGCGGAAGCGCGTGATCGCAGTTCTTACTGTCGAAGCGACCCGATGACAATGGGCGACAAAGGCCGAAATTAGACGGTGGACCTGTTTTTTCATCAGGCCAAGCTCACCAGCTACCAGCGTCATGTTGGCTACGGTGGCTGAGAGCAGCAACTGGAATAGCGTCTTGGCCCGGCCACGGTAACGCGCCTGCCGGATGCCAAGCTGGACCAGCCGGGCGATACGGTGCTCTGATACCTGACGTCGCTTCTTGTACTCGCCGAATGCCTCACTGTGTTCCAGGGCTCGCGCCTGCTGCAGCAAGGCCTCTTGAGGGTGTAACGTCACCGTGCGTCCCTTGCCCTTCTTGCTGGCAATGCACCTGTACCGTAACTCGCAGGCTGCGCACACCACGGCGTCGAAGATGAAGCCCCGGAATCGCTGCCATCGGCCCTGTCCATCCGCGCGGCTCTTCAGTGTGCGTCCCACGGCGTGGGTTACCTGTCCCGTTGGACAGGTGCAGGTGCCCGCCTCCAGGTCTATCTTGAAGTCTTCCTTGGGGAAGAATGCCTTGTTGGGACGCCCCGGTACCTTTGCCACCAAAGTGCGCTCGGCCTCGACGAATGCCTGCCGGGTAGCGCCGTCGCCGTAGGCGGCATCTCCGATTGTTGCCTCCACCTCTATGCCTGTATTCTCCTCGCTCTGCTTCACCATCTCCACTGCACCCGTGTGGTCGTGCGCATTGCCGGGCAACGTGTCGGCCGCAGTGATCAGTTGCGAGTCGGTGTCCACCAGCACCGCGGCCTTATGACCTTCGAAGCGGTTGCTGCTGCTCTTGTGTCCGTGGCGTATCTCGGGGTCATGAACGGAGACGACGCGGTCCCGGCTCACACCCTGCTTGAGGACAGCCCCATCTTCCTTGCGTTCCACGTCCTGCAGCAGCAACTGTCCCAGTAGGTTAGCTGCTGCCACGATGTGCTTGCGCCTGTCGCTTTCCTCTGGCTCCCCGGCCTGAGCCTGGCGGGCCAACTCCAGCAACCGGTCGGCATCGGCTACGATGCCCTGCAGAAACGCATTCCTGGCCTTCTCGTTATCCCAGTCAACGGCGGAGTCTCCCTTAATGCTGGAACCGAAGTACCGCCCCAGCTCATGCTGTTCCGCCCAGACCTGCGCTTCCACTCCATCCATTTCGGCCAACGCCCTCACCAGCAGCATTATGCCATCCGCCAGCAGATTGTAGGTGTCCTTAACCGCGCCACGGCCCAGAATAAAGGTAGTGTCGATGGCAGCCTTCATACGGTGGCCTTTCAAATATCCCGTCTCTTTGGCAAAGCAGAGGCTACGCTGAAACACCGCCCGGACCTCCTCGTGCAGTATCAGATGAGCCCGGAAGAGTTGCAGGGTGCTCTTAGCAAATGGCTTCTCCTCTATCCCGATGCCCAGGGCCACCTTCCACCGGATGTCGAAGTCCGCCCTCTCTTTTGCTTCCTCATCGCTCACCTTGTCGTGGGTCTGCAACAAGAGGGCGGTGGCCAGCATGCTCGGCGGCACGCTATCCCGACCGTTATCGCGACAGTACAGCTTGGCGAACTCCTCATCCTTAAACAACTGGCCTCTCATCTCAGCCAAGAAACCATAGAAAGTGTCGCGACCCACGAAGTCCCGGTACAGGTGGTCAGCTTCCAACAGACCGTATTGGGCAGAACGCACTCCGAGCATGCTTGAACCCCCGGTTGATTCGTTTGCCCAAGTATATCTCTCGTAGCTACGCCATGCCACTTTTCGGCCAGGTTTCTAGGGCTTCAACAGTCAATCCGCCAATAACAGGTCCGATTATCTGGCCAAACGGCGAGAGGCTGCTGATGAGACCGATGGAACGTGCCCGTGACCTGGGGTATAGGTCGCTGATCAGGCCTACTGCCGACGGCAGGAATCCAGCGCCGCCGGCCGCCTGGAGGGCCCGGGAAAGTATGAGCAGATGGATTGTAGGGGCCACCGCCGATGCCAGTGAACCAAGACAGAACAGGACAACGGATACCGCGAAAACGCGCCTCCTGCCAAGCGCATCACTGGCCTTGCCCGCTACAGGCAACGCCGCGATGGTCACCAACTGGTAGACGGCAATCACCCACCCGGCCCACACCACGGATGTGTTCAAATCTGCCATGAGGATTGGAAGCGCAACTGCAACCGCCGAGACTGTGATGGAGGATAACATCATCGCCAGTGAGACCGTCGCGAACACAAGGTGTCTAGACATGGTTGGAGCTAGCTGTCAACGCCCTGCCTCCTCATTGGAATACCTTCCGAGGCAATTTCAAGGGGCAACATTCGAATCCTAACTCTTATCGACAGCCCAGGTCAAGAATCACATGCAACTATCATTCTGGCGGGGCTCACGATTATAATCGTGAGGCGGAGACGATAACATAGTAAAGAGCCTAGAGCGAATTGGAGATGGCACAGCATAACAAGCCCTGGACCTGGAAAGGACAGTCAGAAAGGAAATTCACGCCATGGATGACGGATTCCAGGTGTTTTTAGAAGCGTTACCATTCTTGGTACCTCTCATCCTAATCGAGGTCGCCCTCCTTGTAATCGCCCTGGTAGACCTGGTCAGGCGAGAGCAAGTAAGGGGTGGCAACAAATTGATATGGGCGCTTGTCATCATCTTCATCGAGGTAATCGGCCCCGTCCTGTACCTCGTTCTCGGTCGGAAGGAGAAGGCCGTTGACGGCGATTAGCACCGACCACTTGTCCAAGCATTACGGCGCAATCAAAGCCTTGGATAATTTGAGTCTTGAGGTGCCGGAGAACATCGTTTTCGGCTTCCTTGGTCCAAACGGAGCCGGCAAGACTACTACAGTGAAGCTGCTCACCGGCTTCTCTCGTCCCACTTCGGGAAGCGCCTGGGTTGCTGGGGAGAAGGTCGGCAGCGGCAACCTGGCACTGCAGAGCAAGACTGGCCTGCTACCTGACGTGCCTGCATTTTACGACTGGATGAGCGGACGAGAGTTTCTGCACCTTGCCGGTGAACTGCATCAACTGCCCCGGCATGAAATAACGCAGCGGACTGAGGAACTGTTAAAACTGGTGGAGCTTGAAAAGCCAGGCAACCGGCGCATCGGCGGTTACTCGCGCGGCATGCGACAGCGGCTCGGCATTGCCCAAGCCCTGATGAATCGCCCACAGGTGCTCTTCATGGATGAGCCTACATCCGCGCTTGATCCAATCGGCCGACGCGAGGTATTGGAGCTTATACTGCACCTGAAACAGACCGCGACCATATTCATGTCTACCCATATACTCTCCGACGTGGAGCGGGTATGCGACATGGTAGGAATTGTGAACAATGGCAGACTGGTGACTGTCTCCTCGGTTGAAGCCCTGAGGAAGAAGTATGCCCGCTCCGTGTTCGAGATGGAATTCCTGGAAGATGCCAGACCATTCCTGGACTCATTGCGGCGCCTTCCCTGGCTGGCCGAGCCGGAACTACTCGTCGAGAACGGCACACCAGTAGTACGAGTGCGTGCGGTGGACATAAGTCACGCCCGGAAGGAATTGCCACACTTCATCGCTGAAAGCGGGCTCACCCTGACACGCTACGAACTGAGTCTGCCAAGCCTTGAAGATATCTTCATGGAGATTCTCGGAGAGAAGGGTACGAGATGACCGGCCTAGCCCCGCTGCTCAAGAAGGAAGTCAAGGAACAGCTCAGGACCTACAAACTGCTTATCGTCGGCGGTATTTTTCTGCTGTTCGGCATTACCACGCCACTGATGCTCAAGTACTTGCCGCAAATAATTGAGCTTGCCGGTGAACAGATGAACATCCAGGTCCCACCACCAACTGCGGTTCAATCGCTGGCTGAGTATGCCAGCACCATCGGCCAGATGGGTGTACTCGTTGCCGTGCTAATAGCCATGGGCTCCGTGTCCAACGAACTTCGCCATGGTACCGCAGTCATGATACTGAGCAAACCGGTGAGCCGCGCCGCCTTTGTCAGCGCCAAGATTATTGCCATGAGCCTTACTTTCCTGGTATCACTGGCCTTGGCCTCCCTGTTCTGCTTCGCCTATACTGTCTGGCTCATCGGGAGTGCGGATATCTCAGCATTTGTGAGCTTAAACCTCCTGATTGGTCTCTTCCTGGTTTTATGCCTCGCCGTAACCACTCTCTTTTCAAGCATTTTCAAGAGTCCGCTCGCCGCTGGAGGCATTTCGATTGCGGTTCTCATTATGCAGGCAGCACTTTCGGCGTTGCCGCTGATTGGCAACTACGTTCCGGGCAAGCTCCTTGGTTGGGGCAGCAGTCTGCTCTCCGGCCGTGGAGATACCTACTGGCAAGCGCTGGCCGTGACTGTCGCAACCATCGGTACCTGCTTGTATCTAGCCCAACGGGCACTGAGGAACAAAGAAATATAGCCGCAGGGACAGACTTCAACTTGGCAATTGAGTCAGACACGTTGTATTCGAACGTAAAACAGGGCAAAGTATTTTACGGCTGGTGGGTCCTGGCCGCCTGCTTCTTGATAGCGTTTTACACGATCGGGACCATCAGCTTCGGCTTCACAGCCCTCTTCGAACCAATAGCGAAGGAGTTTGGATGGAGCTACGCTCAGGTCTCTCTCGCGGCCTCGTTGCGTGGCATGGAAGCCAGCCTTCTCGCCCCATTTCTGGGGTTGATGGTAGACCGGTGGGGACCGAGGAAGCTGATATTCGCCGGGGCCATTGTCCTAGGCTTGGGCATGATATTCCTGAGCCGCGTGAACAGCATGGCAATGTACTATGCAGCTTTCTTCATAATAGCTACGGGCATGGGCGCTTTCAACTCCGTCGTACTCCTCACGGCGGTGGTCAACTGGTTCCACAGAAGAGCAGCAACTGCCAGCGGCATCTTCGTGTGCGGCTACGCCACGGGAGGCTTGTTGGTCCCGCTGGTCGCCGCGCTGGTTGACGCCTTAGGTTGGCGGAAAGCAATGGTTGCACTTGGAGCAGGTACCTGGGCAGTGGTCATACCTTTGTCTCTTCTGGTCCGGCACAAGCCGGAAAACTACGGATATTTGCCTGACGGCGCAGCAGCCGGTATGCCGAGCGCCGCGGGCGATTCGAAATCAGTCCAGCCGTCCGAAAAAGACTTCCGCCCTAAAGAGGCGCTGAAAACGAGGGCTTTCTGGCATATCTCCATCGCGGCCCTTTGTATGGACATGGTGGCCGTTGCCGTGCTGATACATGTGATGCCTTATCTCAGCACTGTTCATGCCGGAAGGCTGGAATCCAGCCTGATGGCCACCGCCATACCATTGACCAGCATAATAGGGCGTCTGGTCTTTGGCTGGCTCGGGGATAAGGTGGACAAGCGAAAACTCGCGGGCGTGTCATTCGCGTTAATGAGTTTGGGTCTGCTCTCCTTTGGCGCTATCGTATATGTGGGAATCGGTTTGATTGTTCCCTTCGTAGTTTTATTCAGCATCGGCTGGGGAGGCATGACTGTCACGAGATTCGGCATGGTGAGAGATTACTTCGGAAGAAGCAGTTATGGTGCGATTCTTGGTTTTTCCAATGGGATCATGATAATAGGGGGGATTTCCGGTCCATTCCTGGCCGGAAGAGCTTTTGATGTCTGGGCCAGCTACCAGGGCACGTGGTTTGCTTTCGCCGCGCTGGCCATTTTCGGTATGACCATTTCACTATCTTCTCCAACGGTCAATCCTGAAACCAAAATCAGGCCAGTCAGGGCATAGTAGCGAGCAGATGTGCTTCTCTTCGCATGAGTAGAACTTCGGGCAATACATAGGAAGCACTGATAAGCCTCACACCACGCTAGCCTTCCAAGAGTTCACGCAGTTCAGAGGGGAGAATACTCATGATATCCGTCAATTCGCCCTCGGTATTGCGCCTGGATAACAGCCTGAATACAACTCTTACCGCACGCTCTATTTCAGGGTAAGGTAGGTTAGAGAGCTCACGTCCGGCCTCTGGTCATACTGCTCCTCCTCCAAGGTACGTTAGATAGGAACATTCCTGGCCGGCTCCCACCGTTTCTCGACTTGGATATCCGCCATGCTGATTGTAGCCGCTCCACGCTGCAAGAATTATCCGTACGGCCACTTAACCCCGTGTGCAAGTAAATGAGTGGGGTTGAAAAAGCCAGGCCCAAGGGTTTCTACTGAGAAGTAGTCACTCTTTTCAGGAGGCACCCAATGGACCTGGATACCATGATGATAGCAGTTTTC